>CAYPGE010000236.1:0-14132 GCA_964409865.1 uncultured Pirellulaceae bacterium | reverse complement strand
GCCTCGTCAGCAGAATTCGTGGGTGAATTCTGGTTCGGGAAGATGCCCAAGTTGATGGTACAACGCGGTTTCGATTCCTTCAAAGGTGCGAAAGCCGAAGGCTTTTCTCATGCTCAGTTTGGCTTTGAGGTTCAATCCCTCTACAGCGCCCGCCGAAATCTCCCCGCGGGCCTCGAACCAGTTCATCAGGAGGTCTTCGTGCTCTCGCAGGGAACGAGCGACTTTCTTCATGGGCTCCAGGCGGCTCCGCATCGTCCGGGTACACCATTCTCGAAGGAACTTGCGGGCCCAGGGCACCGACTGATAAGTCCAGAAACGCTGAAACTCTTCTCGTGATAGGTAGGCACGCACCGTCTTCAGGTTGTACTGGAGCACCTCCCGCAGCTTGACGGTCTGCTTGGAGGTCAGATTCTCTTTCCGCTTCAGGAAGCACCAGCGAGAGTGGGTCAGGACGGGTTCGTAGCCATCGGCCTTCAGGCGGCGGGCCTCCCCGGCGCGGATTTCGTCAATCGCTTTGTTCATCTTGGCCATGACGTGGTAGCGGTCCAGGATGTTCAGGGCATGGCCGGCCCGCGCACGGATCACGTCCAGGTAGGGCTGCCACATGTCGCTGCAGACGAACTTCAAGGTGGGCAGGATCTGGTCACCGAACAGGTCGAAGAAAGATTCCAACGCGTCCTTTGTCCGGTTCTGGCCAACCCACAGGAGACGACGAATCTGCCCGTCGATCTGGTACACCAAGGTGAGATACCGATGCCCGCGTTGGTACTGGATTTCATCGATTCCCGCCGCCTCCACCCCGCGCAGATCCCGATGAACGATGCCCCACTCGACCGCATACCGCACCGATCGAAACACCGTGTCCCAACTGGTATGGAAGATCTCGGCCACCTCCTGCCAAGATAACCGCTTGGCCCAGCGTGCCAGGAACCAACGATAGCTCTTGGTTTGCCGATGCTTCCCCTGGCTCCAGGGCACCTGCTCCGCCACCACTCCGCAGTCGCGACAGTTGACCCGACGCAGTGAGTAAACGAACAACATGGGAATCTGCCACAACGGTACAAACTCCCAAGTCCGTTCCGGAAGTCGGTCGTAGCCGGGGCGGACCTTACCGCACCCAGAGCAAATCGGCCGACCGTTGGCACGCGGCTCGATTTGAACCCGAAGTTTCCACACCGAACTGGATTTGTCCCAACTCACGTGTTTGTAGACGAAGGACTTGTAAGGTTCGACGTGATTTAAGATAACCTTCAGATGCATCCTCGTTCGCTCCTGGGAGAAAGCGGCTGTTTGTGAACCGCTTTCTTACCAGGAGATCGAACGGGGGTGTACCCCGCCACTTGACAAGCACCTCGCAAAAATTCTCCGACGACAACACCCCCAGTGCGTAGGTGTTCCTGGCCGCAACGCCTGCTAAAATCATCGTCGGCCTGGGCGGAGGATAGGGCTCTGCTGGGAAGCAACCCGAGCGCCGTCCCAGGGGCTGGAAGCAAGTGGGGGGCGGCGCTGCTGCCCCCGCTTGCCCTGCGCTGTCCCCATCGCCGCCTCCCCGCAGGGCCACTTGCTTTTAGCACCAAAGCGAAAAATCCCAGGGGGTCCGGGGGACTGGTCCCCCGTCTCAGCAAACACTGTCTTCAGTCCGCTTCAACATTGCTTCTCTCGCCGCGTGACCCACAAATTCTGCTGACGAGCCGAAACCCTTACCCATCGACTTGAGGGTTGCGTCCTGCGTCGACTCGACTCCGATCAACATGGCGAGGAACCCGGCCTGCTCCATCTTGCGGATGATGTCGGGGCGTTTGGCAATCTCCAGTCGGGCGTTGACGATATAGTGCTTGCGAATCCGTTTCGCGATCAGCAGATCGCAGAGTTCGGCGACCCGGTCCGGCTGGTGCGTGAACACGTCGTCCACAAAAAAGATCAGATCGGCGTCGATTTGTTCGATTTCAGAGACGATCGACTCAACGGAACGCGGCGTCCAGCACCGCTTCACGCCCCACGGGTTAACCGCAAAGCTGCAGAACTTGCAGTTGAACGGACATCCCCGCGACCCGGCGACTTTGTCGATCGTGATCCCCGTGTTCACGCCCTTGCTGGTCAGGTAGTACGGCCGCCGGCGCAAATCGCGAGCGGGCATCAGATGGTCGTCCAGCGGCTCATTATCTCGCGGCGGATTGTGCAGCAGTTGGCCGTCGTTCCCGCGGTACTGCAGCCCCGCGACACTCGACCACGGACGCCCCTTGGCGATCTCGACAATCGCCCGCTCCCCATCGCCGCAGACCACGGCGTCGACGTTTGGGCACGCCTCCAGCCAGTAACGCGGATTCTCCGTCGCGACCCGCCCGCCTAAAATGGTCAATACCCCCGGCGGCAAGGCGTTAATATCATCGCGGATCAGCTCGAGGTCGGTCCTCCAGTTAATGGAATAGCAGACCAGATCGGTATCCGGCCGGAGGAACGGCTGCGTGCTGGGCGTGCGTTCATGCCGAAAGTTGACCAGGTCCATTCGTTCGGCGTACGGGCGCAGCGCGGCGGCGATATACTCCAGGCCCAACGGCGGGAAGGCCGTCCTCGAACTACGCGTCCGTCGATAGGGAAACACGCACAGGACGTGGCGATACATACTCTGATCTCGAATTCATCGCGCAAAGACGTAGGTGCAAAAAGATGCGCAGCGACGACCACCACCAGGACGCAAGCGGGACGCAATTGTCGTTGTTTGGCCAAACCGAAACAAGCCCAGTTTATGACGTATCGGGGAGGTAGCTATCATTGCCCCCCCGGACAACGCATCTCCCGTCGACTTTCGGCGTGATTCTTGTGGTTGTCGCCGGTCAGCGGGAAGGCCGCTGACGCCATGCGAAGGTCACGCCGGCAATGGTTTCGATGAAGCCACCGCCCAAGGCCAGTCCCGGAGTCGAGAAGCCGGCGCGCACGCGACCGGCGAGCACCTGGTGGAGGATCGCCAGCGAGGTTTTCACGGTGAGCGCATAGCCGTTTGGTGTTTCCAGCGTGGCTTCGGCGGTTCGACCCGCCCTGTCCGTCGCGCGTCCCCAAAACTCGGTGCGGCCGCCGGTCAGTTCCGCCTCGCTGGGCCCGCGGATTCGCCGGTCAATCCAACGCCTTCCCAGGGACTGCACGACGCCGATGCCCGCCAGCGGGGCCAGAAAGCGGAAACGGCGCAGTAGGGTCAGTTGCCTGGCTGGTACGGCGGCATAAACCTCGATGTTCGGAATCCCCGTCGTATGAAACGCCGAGGCCACGTCGCCCCAGGGGATCGTCATGGCCCGCTGTGGTCCACGGGGGAACGGGATCTCCTGGATCTTCCACGCCGCCGGCACGCGCACGATCCGGCCGCCTTGGCGAACGCGGCCGCCGCGGCCGATGTTCTCCCAAATCGTGGCCGCCGTTCCGTGGCTGACGGACGACGTGCCACCGAAGGCCAATTCCAGTCGGATGGCCTGAGGCAGGGCCTCGGACAACCGGGCCGCCAGGCAATCACTGGGCACCACGTCCATCCCTACCGCCGGGAGGATCGCCATGGCCGAGGCCAGCGCCCGATCGTGCCGGCCCTTGGCCGACTCGATCACCTCGATCTCGCCGGTGATGTCCAAGTAATGGACGCCGGCGGCCAGACACGCTTCCATCATCGGCTCGGCCGTCGCGCTAAACGGGCCGGCACAGTGCAAGACGGCAGTCATGCCCTCCAACGCGGCAGCGATCTTCGTCCCGTTGTCCAGGCCGAAAACGAGCCAATCGCACTGGAGTTCCTCCGCCAGCGGCTCGATCTTGGCCGCGTCGCGGCCCGCTAGCACGGGTTGCAGCCCACGCGAGACGGCCTCGCGCGCGATCAGCCGCCCGCTGTAGCCGCTGGCGCCGTACAGCATCCATTTCTGCACCGGATCGTTTGCCAACTCGAATCTGCCTCCACGTGTACGAACTTCGGGGGTTGCTGTTGTTTCGTCGAGCAGCGGATAGAATACCATACTGTCAAGGACGCTCCACCCGCAGTTGACACCGGACCGAAAATGGCTTCTGTTGACAGGTAGTAATCCCGTATCCCGCAACGCGAATCCCGCAACCCGTATCCCGTATCCCGCAACCCGCACTCACCTTGGAGGTTCCCTTGCCATGAGACATCGCATCGCCATCGCCTTGCTGTTGGGCATCGCCGCTTCTTGCCTCGGCTCGACCGCTTCACGGGCCATCGGCGCTGACCAGACGCCATCGGCTTCGGCCAAGAAAAAAATCGTCTTCCTGCCTGGCCGGCAAAGCCACGGGTGGAGCGCTCATGCTTATCCGGCGGAGTGCAAATTGCTGGCCGACATCATCAACAAGAGCATGCCCGGTGCGCAGGCCGTGTTGGTCGAAGGCGGCTGGCCGAAAGACCTGTCGGTGCTGGACGGCGCCGCCGCGATTGTGATCGCCTGCGACGGCAACGGCGTGCTCGGACCGGAGGACAACTACCAGGCCCTGGACGCGATCGCCAAGGCGGGCGTGGGCATCGCCTACATCCACTATGCCTTGGATCCCGGCACCCAGTACGGGAAATACCTGCTGGACTGGCTCGGCGGGTACTACGAGCAGCATTGGTCGATCAATCCTTCGTGGAAGGCCGAATTCAAGCAACTGCCCGATCATCCCATCACGCGCGGCGTGCGGCCGTTTGCGATCCACGACGAATGGTACTACCACATGCGGTTTCGCGAGGGCATGCAAGGCGTGACGCCCATCCTGAGCGCCGTGCCGCCGGAGCGGACTCGCCAGGGGCGCGACGGACCGCACAGCGGCAACCCGACCGTCCGGGCCCGCGTCGGGATGGCCGAGCACGTGGCCTGGGCCTACGAACGTCCGGACGGCGGCCGCGGCTTCGGCTTCACCGGCGGACACGACCATTGGAACTACGCCCACGACGACTTCCGCCAAGTCTTGCTGAACGCGATTTGCTGGGTCGCCAAGATCGATGTTCCGGCCGGGGGCGTGCCGTCCCCGCGTCCCACGGCCGCGGAGATGGAAGCCAACCTGGGCGGCAATCGGCCGGGCGGTTGGACCAGCGAACAGACGCAGAGAATTATCGACGAGATCAACAAGTAGTTCCAGGAACAGAATCCCCACGGATGGCATGGCGATACCACGGATAAGAAAATCCAGGAACAGAATCCCCACGGATGGCATGGCGATACCACGGATGAAGACCAAAACTCCTTTCTCATCCGTGGGGCGTTGATGTGTCTTGCTCAGTTCAAGACCAAGATTTTTCTCATCCGTGGTATCGCCATGCCATCCGTGGGGTGTTGATGTGTCTCGCTCAGTTCAAGACCAAGGTCTTTTTCTCATCCGTGGTATCGCCATGCCATCCGTGGGGCGTTGATGTGTCTTGCTCAGTTCAAGACCAAGGTTTTTTCTCATCCGTGGTATCGCCATGCTATCCGTGGGGCGTTGATGTGTCTTGCTCAGTTCCCAAGTTCCACCAGGGAAACAGGAGTCCCTCTCATGACCCGAAATCTTAACCGCCGCCAGTTTGTCCAGCGGTCGGCCGCCGCGGCCGGTTCCGTCGCAACGTTCTTGATCGTCCAGCGGCACGTGCTGGGCGGGCCGCGCCAGATCGCGCCCAGCGACAAGATGAACGTCGCCGGGATCGGCGCCGGCGGCATGGGCGCGGCAAACCTGCGGAACGTCGAATCGGAGAACATCGTCGCGCTGTGCGACGTAGACCCGGACTACGCTGCGGGCACGATCAACCGCTACCCCCAGGCCAAGGTTTATACCGACTACCGCGAAATGCTGGACAAGCAGAAGGACATCGACGGCGTGGTGATCGCCACGCCCGACCACACGCACGCCGTGATCTCGATGGCCGCGATCCGGGCCGGCAAGCACGTGTACTGCCAGAAGCCGCTGACGCACAACGTCTACGAAGCGCGGGTGCTGGCCCAGGCGGCGAAGGAAGCCAAAGTGGCGACGCAACTGGGCATCCAGGGACATTCGATGGAGGGTCTGCGACTGGCCTGCGAGTGGATTTGGGCCGGCCTGATCGGCGAGGTTCGCGAAGTGGACGCCTGGTGCGATTTGTCGTACTATCCTTGGGGCCATGCGAGCTGGAGTTCACAATGGTCGGTGCGTCCGCAGGAAACGCCGCCGCTTCCGGCGAACCTGAATTGGGATCTGTGGATCGGCCCCGCTCCGATGCGGCCCTACCACCGTGCCTACCACCCGCGCACCTGGCGCTGCTGGTGGGATTTCGGCAGCGGCATGATGGGCGACCGCGGCGCCCATACGCTGGACCCGGTGTGCTCGGCGCTGAAGCTCTGCCCGCCGACGAGCGTCGACGCGACCTCCTGCGGCAACACGCCCGAAGTCCATCCGCTGTCGGCGATCGTGACCTATCACTTCCCGGCGCGGGGCGAATTCCCGCCGTTGAAGCTTACGTGGTACGAAGGCACACGCCCGCCGTGGCCGGCGGACTTGGAAGACGGCCGCAAGACGCCGGCCGAAGGCGGCGTGTTTTACAAAGGCACCAAGGGCACGATCATGGCCGGCGTGTACGGCAACAGCCCGCGGATCATTCCGGAAACCAAGATGCGCGAGGCGAAGCTGCCGGACAAGACGCTGCCCCGCGTGCAGGGCTCGCACGAAATGGACTGGGTACGGGCCTGCAAGAGCGGCGATCCGGCCGGCGCCGATTTCGCCTACTCCGGTCCGCTGGCGGAAATCTGCTGCCTGGGCAACATCGCCAAACGCGTCGACACGCGGATCGAGTGGGACGCGGCCAACCTGAAGGTCACCAACCTGCCGGAAGCCAACGCGTTGGTCCGCCGCGAATACCGCCAGGGCTGGGAACTGTGAACCCGTTGGTTACAGCGGGGCGGGAGAAACGTGCGTCGAGACGATAAAGCAAGCGGCAGCGGAGCAGCCCTTGGCAGAGAACACAAGCAGCGACGGCCCACACAGAGATAGCCACCACCGAGCACCCGGCCGCATCACGCCGCGGATGGCGGCCAGTCTCGTGGGATGCGGCATTGCCGGCTGAATCCCCCGGTGCACATCGGTCCACCCTCAGCATCGTTCGAGAAACGAGCGTCGTCTTTCGCTCCGCGAAAGCACGCCCTTTCGCGGAGCGAAAGGCGACAATCTGACAGTTGTTTCTCGAACGCTGCTAAGTCGTCGAACAACACGGCGCTGGGCGTCAGCACCTCGCCCAGCCCGTTCGGGATCGCCTTCTTGTCGGCATTCAGCAGACACACTCGCGCCGTCGAGATCTCCCGCAGGATTTGCTGCGACTCGTCCGAGTGCTTGCCGATCTGAAACGCCCGCACGTGGACAATCCGCTGCTCCGCCGCGTGGGCAATCACGTCCGGATCCGACTCGAACAACGTTACGCCCAACAGCCGATAGTGATTCGGAGGCTGCTCCGCAGGGGGAATGGCAAGCCATTTGTGGTACGGATCGAACGCTTCAGACATGCAACACGACTTCGACGCGTTGGCCCGACTCGAAAATCGCATTCTCAGATGCCCACGATACCCCGACCAGCCGGGGTTGGCAAGTCGGTCTGGTTGACACGTCTACCCCGAACCGACAGACTAATCCATTAGGATTGCGTGCAAAGGAGAAACTGGGCAAACAAACGGGAGCAGGGCCATGTCTTGGCTTCAACCGATCTACCCGGTCGTTTTCGCTGGCTGGCTCGTCATGGCAGTGTCGTGGTTCGGTGGTGGACCGCTCCACGCAGCGGACAAAGCGCCGGTTCCCTCACTCGACGCGCGGAACGTAGCCTCGGCGCTTGTGAAAGACGTGTACGGCGAGGAGTACGCCAAGGCGGGCAGTTCAGAGCAGAAAGCGGCCATCGCGCAGAAGATGTTGCAGGCGGCCAAGGACGTTCAACGGGGTACGGCGAATCAATACGAGCTTTTACGAACTGCCTGGGACCTTGCGACGCAGGCTGGGGATGCGACGCTGGCAATCCAAATCACAGACCAGATTGCGAGTGTCTTCGCGGTCGACGCTTCGGGCGCAAAGCTCGCGACAATCAAGACGACCGACCGACTTGCACGCTCTTCGCCACAACGAGCCGCATTGGCCACCGTGGCGCTCAGCTAGTTCGCCCGCCCCCTCTTTCTCGCTCCGCTGCCTCGTGGTACAACGAGCGCTCGTAGTCCCGGTCCGCGCTGGCCGGCCACGAGATCCACCGATTCAGAGGAGCACGCCGTGTACGACAAACAGGCCCTGATGGCGCTGGTGCGCGAAAAAGCCCTGGAATTCGGCGACTTCACGCTCGCCTCCGGCAAGAAGGCTACCTACTATTTGGATTGCCGGAAGATCACGCTTGATTCGCGGGGGGCAAACTTGATCGCCGCGGGGATTCTCGACCTGTTGGGCGAGAACCTGCCCGACGCGATCGGCGGCATGGCCATCGGCGCGGATCCGATTACCGCTGCCGTAATCACGATCGCGGGCCAGCGAGGCAAGTCGTTGCGGGGCTTCATCGTCCGCAAGGAAGCCAAGACGCACGGCAAGGGCCGCGACGTGGAAGGCCCCGTGCAGAACGGGGATACCGCAGTGATCGTCGAAGATGTGGTGACGACCGGCGGCAGCTCGCTGGCCGCGATCGAAAAGGCCCAGGCCGCCGGACTGAAGATCCAAGGCGTCGTGGCCATCATCGATCGTCTGGAGGGCGGCGCCGAGGCGTTCGCCAAAGCGGGTTACAGCCTGCGGACGCTGTTGACGATCCGCGACTTTGGCATCCAGCCCCCGCAGGCGTAGAGCGGCAGCCACGTCCCGGAGCGCGCGGTGACTTGTCGCCGCCGTGCAATTTCCCTCTCAGCATCTTACACCAAAACAGAAAAAAGCGGCGACACGTCGCCTCACTCGAAAGTCTGATGGAAGGTTCCCCACTGCAAATTGTCCACTATCCGCACCCCACGCTGCGGCGCAAGACGAAACCAGTGCGGCGCGTGGACGTCGAGTTGGTGCGCATCGTGCGCGAGATGTTCGGCCTGATGTACGCCAACAACGGAATCGGTCTGGCGGCCCCGCAAGTGGATCTGCCCTTGCGGCTGTTCATCGTCAACCTGGGCGCCAAACCCGACGAAGGTGAGGAATTCGTCTTTATCAACCCGGTGCTCAGCAAACCCAAGGGCAACGAGGAGTCGGAGGAGGGCTGCCTCAGCTTTCCAGAACTGTGGGGCACCGTGACTCGGCCCAAGCTGATCACGGTCGATGCTTACAATCTGCGAGGCGAAGAAGTCCGGTTGAACCTGAACGGCATGCTGGCCCGGGCCGTCCAGCACGAGTACGACCATTTGGACGGCGTCGTGTTCGTCGACCGCATGACGTCCACGGCTCGGGCCAAGGCACAGCCGATGCTGGACGAATTCGAACTCGGCTTTCGCACCCTGCGGCAGACAGGCGCCGTCCCCGGCGACGACGTGATCGCCGACCGGCTGGCGCAGTGGGAACAGCGCTACGCGTGAGATCGTGCGTGCAGCTGGAGTCGGCCCTACGATTCAACCGCAGGCCCTGAGGGTGATGCACGCCGGATTTTCTGGCGTCCCTCGATGCGCTCAGCTGTCACCGTTCGGTGGTCAGGGGGGCGCTGATTCCGTGGGTTGCTGCTTGGTAAGAAATCCGGGAAATTCGCGCGAATGGGCTAGTTGCACGAACAAGGCAGTCAAGATAAAATGCGAGTCCTGCGTTTGCTGAAAGCTCTGTTCGAAGCGAATTCGATCAACGGGGAGGCGATTGCAATGCGTACGAAGATTCTTAGACTGACGAGCCTAATGCTGCTGTGGACGCTGGTCGTGGTGTTTTCCAGCGAATCGGCAATGGCGTGCCGCTTGCTTGGCGGTTGGAGGGCGAGACGAGCTGCGCGATGTTGCCGCCCGTGCGTCCGTCTGCGGGTCAAACGCCCGTGTTACGCACCGGTCAAGCCCCCGGTGGTGAAAGGCGAAGCGGTCCCGCCGGCTCCAGCGGTGCAAGTTCCGGCAGAGGCTCCGGAAGTGCCCGAAGCTCCGAAGCCCGCGGCGCCGAAGGTTGAAGCGCCGAAGCCCGCGGCACCGAAGGTCGAAGCTCCGAAGCCCGCCGCGTCCAAGCCGCCAGCCGCGCCCAAGGAAATCACTTCTCCGTCGGATGCCAAGCCGGCGGCGGAGCCGGCTGCCCAGCCGAAACCGTCTGCGGCAAAGGAGCCCGCGAAGCCCGAAGCCCAGCCAGCGCCGCCTCCGGCTGAAAAGGAACCGGCCAAGCCTGCGAAACCTGCGCAGAAGCCGGCCGCCAAGCCCGAGCCGCCGAAGGCTGCTGAGCCAACGCCGGAGCCGGCGCCGGCCAAAGAACCGGCCAAGCCGGAAGCCCCGGCCGCCCCAGCACCGGCGGAGGCGCAGCCCGCCAAGCCGGCACCCCAGGCCGAAGCAAAGGCTCCGGCCGAAGCCGCCCAGCCCGCTGGCGAAAAGCAGCCACCGGAGTTGCCGGCGCCTACCCCGCCGGAAGCCGCCAAGCCGCCGGAGGAGGCCAAGGTCGCCAAGCCCGCAGAACCGGCGCCGGAACCTGCAAAGGACACCGAACAGCCGAAGACCTGACACGGCCAGCGGCCGCAACCAGAGTAGGTTGGGCCTCCGGCCCGACCCGGTCGGGACAGCGTCCCAACCTACGAAGGAACGCGATTTGATCTGGCCCGCCCCTGCAGCTCACACCTGTCGGCGGGCATGCTCTGCGATGGTTTTCATCTGGGCTAGAATCGCGGGGGATCGCGGAAAATTCAAGCGTGGCCCGATGCGGGATTTTGACCCGTCATCCCCGCGGATGCAAGCGCACGGCGACCCAAAAACCGGGATTTGCCGAGTTCCGCCCCTGTCGCGGAGGATGGCGCGGGCTTTGTTCTGGTAGCGGCGGCAAAGCCTCAGCCAGTCGAACTCTTCCGGCAGGGGCCACAGCTGCAGGTGGCACCAAACGTCTGCCAGAAGCTTGACATCCAGGGCCCCGCTGGGGTCCGTCACCGCCTGGCCCAGGACGCCGCGAATCGTAGCGACCTTCGTGAATTGCTGCAGGGAACGGGAAACGCGGCGGACCCGGATTGACCCGCAGCTGATCGCGCAGGGCTGGGAAGTTGTCCCCTACGACCCGAATCGGCCGGTCATCGCCTGCACGAATCACGCCGTCACCGAGTTCCCAACCGACGACGGGCCTGCCGACTACGGGCTGTTCGTGGCGGGACGCCACCTGGGCATCGTCGAAGGGAAACGCGTCACGCTGGGGCCGCAGAACGCCCTGACGCAATCCGAACGCTACTCGAAAGGTGTGCGGAACAGCCCCTTCAACTTTCGCGGGTTCCGTGTCCCGTTCCTGTACTCGACCAACGGCGAGATTTTCTGGTTTCACGACGTCCGCGACCCGTTGAACCGCGCCCGTCGCGTGGCAACGTTCCACACGCCGGCAGCCCTGCAGGAAATGATGGGACGCAAGTTCAGTGCGGACTGCTCTTGGTTTGCCGAAAACGCCAATGCCCATCCGAGGCTGCGCCCCTATCAAATCGAGGCGAACGAGGCCATCGAGCGGGCGATCATCGAACGTGTTCGGCTGATGCTGGTCGCGATGGCCACGGGTACGGGCAAGACGTTCACGCTGGTCAATCAAGTGTACCGGCTGATGAAGTCCGGGGTGGGCAAGCGAATCCTGTTCCTGGTCGATCGCCGGGCTCTGGCGGCGCAGGCGGTGCGCGCGTTCGCCTCGTTCCAGCCGGAGCCCAACCTGAAGTTCGACAAGATCTACGAGGTCTACAGCCAGCGTTTCCACCGCGACGACTTCGACCCCGACGAGCGGTTCGACCCCAAGGTCCTGCCGAACAGCTACCTGACCAATCCGCAGCCCAAACACGCCTTCGTCTACGTCTGCACGATCCAACGCATGGCCGTGAATCTGTTCGGTCGGCAAGCCATCTGGTCCCCGGAAGAAGAAGGCATCGACGACGACGCGGCCGAACTGAAGATCCCCATCCATGCCTTCGACGTGATTATCGCCGACGAATGCCACCGCGGTTACACGACCGCCGAAATGTCCGTCTGGCGGAACACGCTGGACTATTATGACTCCGTCAAGGTCGGCTTGACCGCCACGCCGGAAGCCAGCCGGGAAGCGGCGGAAACCGTCTGACCGGAACTCGAAACAGCAGAACTGAAAAGCGAGGTTCATTTTCGAAATCCGAAACCCGAAACAAATTCAAACAACAAGAACTCGAATGGTCGAAACGGGGGGCGCGGCCGTGAGCAAGAAGGCGTCAGGCGAGTTGATTGTCACCCGCGACCAGATCCAGAATATGGTCCGCGTGGTTCGGGGCCAGCGGGTGATGCTCGATTCGGATCTGGCCCGGCTCTAGGGGTGCCGACCAAACGATTGAACGAGCAAGTGGCCCGCAACCGCAATCGGTTCCCGGATGACTTTGCCTATCAGCTTACGCAGCAAGAGGTTGCGTTCTTGAGGTCGCAAATTGCGACTTCAAGACGCGGCTGGGGCGGACGCCGGAATCTTCCGTGGGTGTTCACCGAACACGGCGTGGCCATGCTTTCCAGCGTCCTGAACTCTCCCACCGCCGTGCGGGTCAACATCGAGATCATGCGGGCTTTCGTCCAACTCCGCCGCTTGATGGGCACGCCCGGCGAGTTGGTCGAGCAACTTCGCCGGCTGGCCGAAACCGTCCAACTGCATGATGATCACATCCGGGCCATTGAGGAAGTCCTCAACCGACTCATGGAGCGCCCGGAACCTCCGAGACGCCGGATCGGGTTCCACGTGCGGAGCGATGAACCGGACGAGAAAGCGTGAACGGCAGTAGACGAGACTTCGGGTTTCAGGTTTTGGACTCAGGTAGAAAATGGCCAGACAATCTAGCCGCTGCCGATCGTCGGAACCCCGTTCGGGCGCAGAGCGTCGGCAGGGCAAAGCTAACGATTTGCGTAATGATGCGGAGACGTCGTGGGAGGAAATGGGCGGAGAATTGCCGGAATGGTGGGCCGAAGCCCGACTCGAAGACTTCGTCTACATTGCCGGACGTATCGGCTGGCGAGGCTTGAAGGCGGAAGAATACACCGAATCCGGTCCGCTGTTCCTTTCCGTTCACAGCCTGAACAAAGGGGAATACGTCGATTTCACGGTCGCCAAGCACATCTCCCAGGACAGATACGACGAAAGTCCGGAGATCAAGTTGCGAGAAGATGACATACGGCTTGCGAAGGATGGTGACTTCCTGGTCGCACGCGGTAATGGGTCACTGAAACTGGTTGGGCGTGGCGGCTTGGTGACTGAGGAACCCGACGATGTCGCCTGCATCGTCGAGGCCACCCGCACTGTGCATGACGCGCTCACCCGCCCAATTGCTCCCCGAAGATACGACCAGCTGACTCATCAGGTTTGGCGAGATAAACAGTCCTGCATCGGGAGAAGTTTGCCGGAGCCCACGACCTGCGGCGGAGCTTGGGCACCCGTTGGGCCCCAAAAGTCCGGCCCCCGACGCTGAAGAAGTTGATGCGTGCCCCAAGAAGCGACAAAACCCGTTGCCAAGTAACGGGTTAAGTCTATTTCGGACAAGTGCCCCCAGTAGGACTCGAACCTACAACCCTCTGATTAAGAGTCCTTCAGCAACCTTGTTAAGGGGTGGATAGGGCGTTGATTCGCGGAGAATGTCGCACGGCGAGTTCCGTTTCGTGCGGAAAAACGCGGCCTGCGGCCGGGATCTGTTGGCGGTTGTGTTGGCACTTCGCGATGTCAATGCCACCTGGTCGCATTGTGATCCGCATAAGCGAGCAACCACAATTGGCCAAACTCCCGTGGGATACGCGCGCGTTCAGGCTGGGGCAGAGGTGCCGGAGGCTGTCACACCAGCCGCCACTTCCGCCCGTGAACGCGGCACGGGCGAACGGCGGGACGCGTGGGCGGGATTGGCGGCGATGGCCAGCCCCTGCCGGATCGCGGCCCAGCCGCTGACGCTCACAGGCGGTGGCTATCGTGTGAGCGTCCCGCTGCCTGGGACCACGGGCCAGCACCTGCCGGATCGTGGCCGTGGTGCCGCGAAGGTATTCCGGCGGCAGGCCTGCGACTCGATTTGCAGCAATCGCGGCTATGGCAGCTTGCGGATGCGAACCTCGACG
>CAYPGE010000235.1:0-14150 GCA_964409865.1 uncultured Pirellulaceae bacterium | reverse complement strand
CATCCCCACCTCCGCCCCACCGCCCGATCATCGCTCATCGCTGCACCCGCTCACACAAGTATCGACCCTCTCCCTTGGGGCGAGCGGTGAGGCGTCAGCCCACCGATTGCCCTGTTGCCAACGGCCCGACCGTGAAAAAAACCCAGTGGGCTCACGCCCACGGCTCGCCGGGGCCCGACACGATTCCGCCAAGTTCAAAACCCGGTGGGCTCACGCCCACGGCTCGCCGGGGCCCGACACGATTCCGCCAAGGATCGGCGAATCAATAACTGTCCAGTTCTTGTTTGCGATCATCACGCGGAGCGTGATGGCGACTTTGAAATCGCGACAGTTATTGATTCGCCGATCCGAAATTGGACACTCGAACCACCAAACCGGCAACCCATTCGCGTTTTTGAATATCCTGCCTCTTTCACGGTGTCAAGCCAGCAACGCGGTGAGGCAGTCGAGACGGCCGAAAAAGTCAGTCTCCCCCTCTTGACACAGGATTCTCGGCCGTACGACGGAACTGCAAATCGTTGCCGTGGACTGATGGGTAGTTCGGTGGGCGGCGATCGCCTATACTCTGTCGCGTCCAAAGACAGATTGTGTGGTGTCGGTTTCCGCGAGGCGGCTTGTGAGCGACGTGACGTTGCCGATCAAAACCCTATCGATTGTCGAGCGGTGGGATTGCACCAGTTGCGGCCAGTGCTGCCGCGGCGCCATTATCCCTTTGGACGGCGCGGACCTGCAGCGGCTGCGCAGCCAGCAGTGGGACAAGCACCCGGACTACAGAGGCGTCAAGACGATCGTCCGTCAAGGCGTCTTCCCGCGACGATATCGACTGGCTCAGCGCGATGACGGACGGTGCGTTTTCTTGACCGAGCAGGGACGGTGCCGGATTCATGAGGAGTTCGGTTTGGCAGCCAAGCCGCTGGTCTGCCGCATGTATCCCCTGCAATTGGTCCCTTTGGACGACGTGGCCCTGTTGACCGTGCGCCGCAGTTGCCCGACGGCGGCTGCGGATCAGGGACGTGAGTTGCTGGCACATCGCGAAGCGGTTCGGCAGTTCGTGCGCGAGCGACCGCAGTTAGCTCAAACCGTGCTGCCGCCGGCGATCAGCGGCAACGCGCGTCGCTCGTGGCAGGATACGCGGTTGGTGACCGGGACTTTGGAGCGATTGCTGACCGACTCACAATATCCGCTCGTCCGCCGCATGGTACACGGCCTGCGGTTCTGCGATTTGCTGGCGCAATGCCGGGTCGTGAAACAAGACCGGCAACAGTGGTCCGAGTTGGTAACGCTGTTGGCCGAGGGGGTTCGGCAGGAAGTCGCGGATCTGTTCCGCGAGCGTGTTGCCCCTGGTAAGGCTGCGTCAGTACTTTTCCGTCAGACGGTTGCCGAGTACCTGCGCCTGCACCCGCGGTTTGCGGTCCAGCCGTCGTGGCGCGAGCGGCTCCGCTTGGCGAGTGCGGCCTTGTCGTTTGCCCGAGGCAAGGGACCGGTGCCGCGATTGCACGACAGTTTTCCGGACGGGACCTTTGAGGCCATCGAGCAGCGCAAACTGGGACACTTGGGCGCAGAACTGCAGCAGCCGTTGCAGCGCTACTTCGAGACCGTGGCGTCTTCCCACCAATACGCCGTCCTGAGCCGGCGGGGCTGGTCATTGATCGACAAGTTCCGAGCGCTGGCGGTCGCGTATCCGGTGGCCCTGTGGATGGTGCGCTATTTCTGCGGCGACCGCGCCCCGGAGGCGGACGAGATCATTGACATCATCACGGCCATCGATCGCGGTCAAGGCTGGGGGCCGCTGGTGGGCAGGCAGCACCTGCGGCGGGTCTCGCAACTGGCGGGACTGGGCGAACTGGAGCGGCTGGTGATCTGGTATGCCCGGTGAGCAGCGTTCGAGGAATCACTGTCCAGTGTTCGTTGCCGATCATCACACGAAGTGTGATGGCTACTTTGACGAGGTGGCAGTTATTTCTCGAACGCTGCCAAGCGAAACTCAATTCGCTGCTTTGGTGGCGACCAATTCGCCTGCGATCAGTTTCTCCAGCACGGGCTTGACGGCAGAAACGGGCAGCGCGTAGCTGGCGACGCGACTGGCGCGGGCGATGTTGATCCCCACCACCTTGCCGTCCAGATCGACCAACGGCCCGCCGCATTGATTCGGCTGCAGGACCGTGTCGTGCTGCAGGACCAACGGGAAACCCGTCCGCCGTTTGCTGAGCCGCCCGCCGATTTCCTCCTGAAACATCTCCCCGTTGGCGATTTCCGTCAGATCCAGCAGTTCGACATCGGCGGCCACCTCTTGCCCGCCGCGCAGCAACTGCAGACGCACGGTATCACCGGGGCGATGGCCGCGTATCGCCTGGATCAGGCCGTGACGGCTCTTAACTTGCTTGCCGTCCAGTTGCGTAATGACATCGTTCGGCTTCAGGCCGGCTTTGGCGGCCCCGCTGCGCGGCAGGGCTTCGCGTACCACCGGGCCTTTGTCGCCCTCCTCAATAATCACGCCCAGCGCAGGCAGGCGACGTTCGATCGACCGAGGCGCGACGCTGACCACGCCGATGGAAATGGGCACGGTTTCCAAGCCCGGCGTGGCCAGCCAACTACCCACCGGCGGCGGATCGGCCTCGCTCCAACCGATGGCCGGCAAGTCGTCTGCGCCGATCTTCAACAGGGCCAAGTCGGAATCGTCGTTAATGCCGACGATCTTCGCTTCCAGACGCCGGCCATCGAACAGATGGCAAACGACCTTGCCCGTCAACTCACTGGCCTTGGTTAGGATCAAGCCATCGGCCGCGACGACGGTTCCCAAAGCCGCTCGCCGGTCATCGCAGAGGATTCGAACCGTACTTTGCGCTGGGGCGCGCACCGCATCACGAAAGGCGTTCTTGACAACGTACGCGTCGCGTTCGGTCGTGTCGCCGGCCGGGACGGCGGAGGATAGCAGGAGAACGGCGATCCAAGCTCCCACTGGCCGGGCCCTGGCCAGGATACCGTTGAGAAATCTCATGCCGACACTCCTCCTTCCGCTAATCGTCGCGCTCGCCGAGCACTACGTCCAATTGCACGTGTTTGCCGTCCCGCAAGACTTCCAGCGTCACCTTCTGCCCGGGCTGGCTATCTCCCACGCGGTCCTGCAACGATGCGAAATCCGCGATGGCCTGACCGTTGTATTTGACAATCACATCGCCTGGTTTGACGCCGGCTTTCTCCGCCGACGAGCCAGGGACCACGCGCGCGATCTTGGCATCCTTCGAGTCCGGTTCGCCTTGAACTCCCAGATACGGACCGATTCCGAGGAAATGCCCCCAAGCGTCGCCCTTGACCAGCCGATCCCAAGATTCGTGGTACGCCGCGATCGGGACGTGCATGTTCGTCGTCATGAATCGCCCGATGCGGCTGTTGATGCCCAAAACCTGACCTTCCATGTCGAACAGCGGTCCGCCGGAGTCGCCGCCCACGAGGGTACAATCGGTGGTGATCGCGGACCTGTCTTTCAGCAGGACGCGGCCAATGCGGACGACGGGCTTCCGGCCTTCCTCGAAACCACCCGGGTGCCCCGTGGCCACGCACCACTGACCGACCTTCACCTCGTCCGACTTGGCCAACTCCGCGTAAGGCCACGGCCCCGGCTTGTCGATTTTCATGAGACCGGCGTCGAGCGTGCGGTACATGCCCAAGGACTTGCCCGAGACTTCTCGTCCGTCGGGCAAGATCACGATCGCCTTTCGGTTTGGCTCGCCCGCCACGTGTGCCGCGGTCAAGACATAACCGTCCTCGCTGATGATGACTCCGCTACCGTGCGACGAGCCGATCACGATTCCTACGGTACACGCCGTCACCTTGTCGCACAATTGCCGCTGGTGCTGCTGCATCGACCGCAACTCGGCGAGCGTCGCGGGTTGGCCTCCATCAAAGATCTTCTTCAAGGCGGGCGATGCGATCGCCGTCGTTACGACCTCCGCCCCAGCGCTGCCGAGAAAGACGAAAAACAGCAAACCGCAGCACGCTATCGAAGTCCGCAACCGTCGGCGGCCATTGCAGCGACGCCAAGCTTCCGAATAATGGCTCATGGAAGTGATAACGACAGGAGACTGGGTAGATTACGCAATATATCCAAATGAATACAAAATCAGAGCGATTTTGTAAACAGTTCGTGACATTTTATTCGGTCCGGCTGGGTTCTCCAGTCGCTAGTCTCATGTTTTCTGCAACATTATGAGGGAGATCGCGTGCGGAAGCTGATCGTTGGTTGCGGCTACCTCGGCCTTCGTGTCGCGAACCGCTGGGTCGCGGACGGCGCTGTGGTAATCGCTGTAACTCGCTATTCAGAAAGGGGTTCCTTCCTGCAATCGCGTGGCATCGAGCCGATCGTTGGGGACATCATGGCACCGGACACCCTCCGATCGCTTCCGTCTGCCGACACCGTTTTGTTCGCCGTTGGTCATGATCGCGGCTGTGGGCATTCGATTCGGGAAGTGTACGTGGCCGGCCTGATGAATGTCCTGGAGTACTTGCCGTCAAGCGTCGGCCGTTTCATCTACGTCAGTTCGACGGGTGTCTTTGGCCAGTCGGACGGCAGTTGGGTGGATGAAACGTCACCCTGTGAGCCGAAGCGGGAGGGGGGGCGAGCGTGTTGGCAGGCCGAATTGCTCCTTCGACAACACCCGCTTGGCCGGCGAGCAGTCGTGCTGCGCATGGCTGGCATCTATGGCCCGGGACGCATCCCGCGAAGCAAAGAACTACTGGCAGGTCTGCCTCTTGACGCGCCCAGCGAGGGTTTTCTGAATCTGATCCATGTCGACGATGCGGCCAGCGCTGTGCTCGCAGCCGAAGCGCGGGCTCCGCTGCCGAGCCTGTACTGTGTCTCGGATGGCCATCCCGTAGTTCGACGGGATTACTACTGCCAACTCGCGGCCTTGCTGGGCGCCGCCGAACCGCAGTTCCGGAAGACACAGCTCGATGCGCCGGCGGCGCTGCGAGCGAGCGCCAGTAAGCGCGTCAGCAACCAGCGGCTTCTCAGCCAGTTGGGATTCCAGCCGCAGTATCCCTCCTATCGCGAGGGCCTGGCGGCCATCGTCAGCACGTCTGCTGCTCTGACAAACACCAAGCGAGCCGGCCCAGCAGACGAAAATAGATCATCATGACGGCCACGGCTACGGCGGCGCTTAACGCCGGAAGGAGAAAGCCGCCGCCGGCCATCCAGCGTGCCAACACCAACAGCCCCAGGCCCAAGCCCGCCGACAGCAAGTAGAACTTGCCCCACCGACGCCGCGCGGTCCACAAGGTGCCCCAGACCGCCGGCGAGGCGATGGCAAAGCAGGAACGCTCCGCCGCCATAGAAAGCAAGAAGATGGGAAACAACACGATCGCACTGATTGCGCCCCCATAGACAGCAGACAAGACGTTGCCTCCCAGGCACATCAGGGTCCCGCCAAGAAACAGGCCCGGAAGGGCCGCTGAAAGCAGTCCGTTGACTACGTAGAATACGTTCATCATCCAGTCGATGATCTCCATCCCGGGCCAATGCTCGACCTTGTCGTAGCCGGCGGCCGTGTCCTGGAGAATCGCCAGAAAACAGACCGACGCGGTGGCGACGAAGGCCAACGCCAGAAAGGCGGCGCCCAGCATCATCAGCAAGGCGCCCACCTGAGCGATACCAGAGCCGGAACTGAGTTCGATGATCCATCGGAACAGGACCACATCCGCGTGCAGCATCAGAGCCAGCAGCAGCCATCGGAGCCCGGCATGGCTGTCGAACAGGAACGAAACCACGCCGGTGATGAAAGGCCGGTCGGGCAACCGCGGCCTGGCGCGTTCGACTGCTTCCTTTGCGGCCGCGGCCTTGGCAATCACCTTCCGGGCCTGGTCCCCGATCACATCCCCGCGGTCGCTGGGCCGCGGCGGTACGACGGACGCCGAGTCGGCCGCTGGTGGGACGCGGCCAGCCAGGTCGCCCATGTTTTCGGGAGAGACGTACAAGGCAGGTAGACGCTCGACCGGATCGCTCAACCGCAGTCCGTCGTCGGCAGCGTCAGGCGGGCTGGCGTGCGTCGGAGGTGCTTGGATCGCGCTTCTGGAGTGACCATCGGGACTCGTGACACGGTCCGACGGAGCAGACGCGGCGATCTCTTGCGCGTCATCCTCCGCTGACGCCGGCGCCAGAACCTCGGCGTTGCACCGCGCACAGCGGCACTTCTGTCCGGCTTGGCCGGGCGGCACTTTCATGCGGCCGCCGCACGAGGGACATGTAAAACGAATCGCCGAGCCTTGTTGCCCCGACACCCCAGCGCGCCTTTCCACAAAAAAAGCCGGTCCGATGCCATCGCATGGGGCCGGCTTTGTTGGATGCGTGAAGACAGCCGTGCCTCTCGCCTGGGGCCATCCCAAGATCGTCTCGTTACGCCAACCACGAACCGGGCGGTTCGACAGATTCGGGGCCGCCCATCTCTGCCGGCGTCAACCAACTCGTGGCGGGTGCGATGCCCTTGGTTTCCCACCAAGGGTAGTCCCCGTACTCTTTGAGTTCCAGCCAGAGCACGACGCACGCCACCACGATGGCAAAAAAAGCCAGTACCAGCATGATGGTGTAGATGTTGGCGCGTGGCTTCTGTTCGACGGGCGCACTAGCTAGTTCTGGTCCGGCTAAGTTTTGTTGCGACACGATCGCGTACCTTAATCAATCCTCGTTGAGATTTATCGTCCACTTGCGCGACAGCTCGATCGGGGTTGGTCTTCAAAACCACCGCCGACCCCAAGTAATTGTTGTCCCGGAACACTTGCACGGTATGTCCCACCCGCAGTCCATCGTCGGATCCCAGCGACACCTCGATCAGATTCTTGTCGCCCACCGCCAAAACGATGCCGTCCAGCGGCGGAGCAATCGCTTCGACCGGCATGTTCGGATTGACGCCCAACACGTCGGTGACTCGCTTGTATTTGTTGATTTCGGCGATCAACTGGGCCTCGCGCTCCTTCAGATTCCGCTCCAGTCCCGCCGACTCGTGCAGCTTGTCGGTAAGCCCGACCACGCGCTGGAAGAACTCGTCCCGCTTCGCCTGGACATCACGGATCTCGTCGCGCAGTTTCAGGACCTCCGCCACCAACTCCTTGAGCCGCGTCTCCGCCAAATTCAAGGCGGCAGTCGCCTCGGTCTGCGCCGATTGCAGACCGGCTAACTCGGCCTCTTTCGCCGACAGCCGCTGCTGAGCCTCGGCCAGCTTGGTCTCGGCAGCACTCAGCGCACTGCGGCGAGCTGCCATCTCGACCGCCAACTGGTTCTTCAAAGCGTCGAGTTCCGCGCGCAGGCCCTGGTTGGTCGCTTTTTGCGCTTCCAGTTGCTGCTTGAGACCCAACGGGGCCTTGTCCGTCGCCGTAGGGTTATCGACCAGCAACTTCCAATTCCGGTGAGTGGCGAACACCACGACGGAAAAGCCCATAAACAAGATGCTCATGATGAAAATAAGCACCGTGAAAACTTTGCCGAGCAGTGTCATGATCTTCTCCCTACAGCGGCTCCGGGAACCGAATAATCAAGACTAGTATAGTTCTACGCAAAACGCGGTGTCAATTAAACGCTCGGAATCTGGAAAACGAAGGCAAGATGGATAGCCTGAGCCTCGTTTGCCGAAAAAGCTGGCTGAATTCGCTGCTGATCGCGGCAACGGCCGCGAAAAAGCCGGCAATAGGACGGACTATTGCTAATATCGACCCTTGTGTCCGCCTTTATTCCCTCTTAACTTGGCTCCTAAACCGAATACGGCGGCTGCGAGGCAGAACCAAGCGCACAGTCCGGCTGGAACGTCACCGATCCGCCGATAACAGCTAAGGCGACCGTCATCTCCGACTTCCGCATACAAGACAGCTTCTCCCCGGCGGGGACCCTCCTGCTGCACATGACCTTGGCTGTCCACAACAGCGGAAATTCCCGTGTTGGCGGCGACGATCATGGGAAGGCGGTTTTCGATGGCGCGAAACACACTGCAGGCCAGCTGTAGGTCGAGGATGTTCGAGCCCCAGAACCAGCCGTCGTTGGTAACGTTTACAAGTAAGTCCGGTGGGAGACCGGACTTGCGCAGTGTTTCCACCTGCCGGCGAATCAGGTGGGGGACAGTGCTCTCGAAACAGATGCTGGGCGACAGACACCAGCCGTGAACGCGGAAACACTGCGGCTCCTGGCCAGCGTCCAGCCCTTGCGTCATGGGTGTGATCCGGTACAGCCAAGGAAAAACGTCGCCCCACGGAAGGTACTCGCCGAACATGACGCGGTGCATTTTGTAATAACGGCCCGTCAGTTGACCTTCGGGGCTGATGCAAAGCGCCGAATTGTAGCGCCGGCTGGCTCCGTCCCCTAACTGCAGCGTGTCCGTGCCGACGATCAGATAGACACCGCCTGCGGACGTCTTTCCGCGAGGGGCGTTCAACCGCCGGGCCACATCGCCGACTTTGTACGAGAACGTTAGGGCTCGCGTCCGCACTCGTTGACGGTACTCTTCGGGAGGCAGGGTCACATCCGGCGGTACATCAATCGCGCCGACCGCGAGGATTTCGCCCGCGTCACCGCTGAACATGGATTCCGGCCACACGACGAGTTGGATGTCCGGGTGTTGTGCGACGGCTTGTTCGCTCAGCTGCCGATATCGCAGAAAGACGTTGCGATCGCGTTCGGGATCGAACTCGAAGATCGTGTCGAACGAGCCCTGAATCAGGGCGACGCGCAGCGGCTCGCGCGGCGTCGGCAAGCCCACGGCGACACGCTGCTGGAACATGCCGTAGGCGATCGTTCCGGCCAATGCGACGGATGCCGGCAGCAACGGCCAAGGGGACCACCACCGCGAACGGGCCGCCCCAGTTGCGCCGGTCGTGGCGGGCAGCGCACGAGCTGCAGACGCCGCCACCAGCATCACCAGGAAGCTGACGCCGTATGCGCCAAAGACATCGGCGATCTGCAGCAGCGTGATCCGTGACACTTGAGTGTGTCCCAGCAAGGCCATCGAGAACCCCGTGATCGCGTGGCCGCGCACCAGTTCCAGACCCGTCCAGACGACGGGAGCGGCCAGGATGATGGACATCCGCCAACGATGCACGGCGATGCGCGTGAGGGCCACAAATAGTACGGGATAGACGGCCAAGTACGCGGCCAGCGCAATCCAACCCAGATACAACGCTGGGTGAGCCAGCCGGATCCCGTGCAGCAGCGCGAGCCAATGCAGAAATCCCGACAGAGCGACCGCCCCGGACAAACGGCGGCCGGGCGCGGTTTGATCGCGGACGATCATCAGCCAGCCGACGGGGGCGATCCAGGCCAGCGGCCACCAGCCCAGTGGCGGAAAGGAAGCCCACAACAGCAGGCCGCTTAGCAACGAAAGCACCAGCGGCGACTGTGTCCAGGCAAACCCACGGCGGTTTGCCCATCCGCTGGCGGTTTCCCCCTGGGCGGCAAGCGGCTCAGGAGCCCCTGGGGAGTGGGCATCATCGGGCGCGACGCGGTTGGGACGCTTGCGGCGGAGGTTCACGATGCGTTTTTGGGGATCAAGGCCAGAGAATCAGAGCTATGCCACAGTTCGGCTGCCGGTGCCCAAATTCTAACCGAAACAGGGAACATCTCCGAAGGCCAGTTGGAGTTGCAGCGGCCAGAAGCGAACAAAAATCGACCGCTTGTCCCCGCCCTGATCCGCTTGCCGCTCGGCTTGCCAGTTGACTGGCCGCGCGTCACAATGCGGACATGGCAGACAAACCGAATCGCATTACCGTGCCCAATTTCCGGTCTATGAAGGGCCAAGGCCGCAAGATCGCCGTGTTGACGGCCTACGACTATCCGACGGCCAGGCTGCTGGACGAGTCCGGCGTGGACGTCATCTTGGTCGGCGATAGCCTGTCGATGGTAGTCCAGGGCCGCGAGACCACGCTCCCGGTGACTTTGGAAGAGATGATTTATCACGCGGAAATCGTAGGCCGGGCGGTCGAACGAGCCTTGGTCGTCGTGGATCTGCCCTTCCCAACCGCCTATGTCGGCGTACACAGGGCCGTCGAAGCCGCCGCCCGGATCTTGAAACAAGCCCGCTGTCAAGCAGTCAAATTGGAGGGGGGGGTCGAGCAAGCCGAGGTGATCGCGGCGTTGGTCTCGGCCGGCATTCCTGTCATGGGCCACGTCGGCCTGCGGCCCCAGAGCGTACATCAGATGGGCGGCTACAAGGTCCAGCGGGACGAGCAGCGGCTGATGCAGGACGCGCAAGCTGCGGAACAAGCCGGGAGTTTCGGGCTGGTCCTGGAGTGTGTGCCTGCCCCGCTGGCCGCCGAGATTACGCGGACGCTCAGCATCCCCACCATTGGCATCGGGGCGGGCCCGGCCTGCGACGGCCAGGTGCTCGTGATCCACGACCTGTTGGGCGTCACGCAGGGCAGCATGCCTCGATTCGTCAAGAAGTACGCCAACCTGCACGAGGTCATTTCGCAGGCCGTTCGGCAGTACTGCGAAGAAGTCCGCAACGGCGTTTTCCCCAGCAGCGAGCAGACGTTCCAATAACATGTCGAATCGACTCGGCCTCGAAACCAGTCCGTATCTGTTGCAGCACAAGGACAACGCCGTGGATTGGTATCCGTGGGGGCCGGAAGCCTTGGCGCGGGCGCGGGCGGAGCAAAAGCCGATCTTCCTGTCGATCGGTTATGCGGCCTGCCACTGGTGCCATGTGATGGAGCGCGAGAGCTTTGACAACCCGGAGATCGCGGCCTTCTTGAACGCGCGGTTCATCAACATCAAAGTCGATCGGGAGGAACGGCCGGATTTGGACCAGATCTACATGACCGCGGTCCAGGTCATGACTCGGCACGGCGGCTGGCCCATGTCCGTGTTCCTGACGCCGGACTTGCAGCCGTTTTACGGCGGGACGTACTGGCCGCCGTACCCGCGGATGGGCATGCCAGGGTTCATTCAGGTGATCCAGGGCGTCGATGAACTCTGGCGTACGCGGCGAAACGAGGCCGTTCAACAGGCGGCACAGTTGACGCAGTTCCTGCAACAATCCAACCTGCCGGAAGCGGCCGATTCAGCCGTCGGCCAGCGGTGGCTCCAGGAGGCGGTGGCGCAGCTAGAGCGTGAATTCGATGCGGTTCACGGCGGGTTCGGCGTCAGGCCCAAATTCCCGCACGCGATGGCGTTGCAGTTCCTGCTGCGGATGTGGCGGCGGACCGGGCGCGACGGCCTGCTGAAGATGGTGCGGTTGAACCTGGACAAGATGGCCTCCGGCGGGATCTACGATCATTTGGGCGGCGGCTTTGCCCGCTACTCGGTCGACGAGCGCTGGCTGGTCCCGCACTTTGAAAAGATGCTGTACGACAACGCCTTGCTGGCCGGCACGTACCTGGACGCCTATCTGGTCACGGGCCATGGCGAGTATCGCCGCGTCGTTCAGGAGACGCTGGATTACGTGTTGAAGTACATGACCGACCCTGCCGGCGGATTCTACAGTTCCGAGGACGCCGACAGCGAAGGTGAAGAGGGCAAGTTCTACACCTGGACGCCGGCCGAGATCAAACAGGTCCTCGGCAGCCGGCGCAGCGAGCGGTTCTGCTACGTGTACAACGTGACGGACGCCGGCAATTTCGAGGGCCGCAACGTCCTCCATCGGCCCCAGAACCTCGAGCAGTGTGCGCAGCTGAGAGGTTGGGACCGGGACGAGTTGCAGGCGGAATTGGCCGACTGCCGGCGGCAGTTGCTGGAGGTCCGCGATCGCCGCGTGCGGCCGGGCAAGGACGACAAGGTGCTGCTCAGTTGGAACGCGCTGATGATCGATTCGCTGGCGCGGGCGGCGGTCGTGTTCGATGAACCGAAGTACCTGGCGGCGGCGGCTGGTGCGGGGAACTTCATTCTGCGAGAGATGAAACGCTCGGACGGCCGACTGCTGCACAGCTGGCGCGGCGGCCAAGCCAGATTGGACGCCTATCTGGACGACTACGCCTTCCTGATTCAGTCGCTGGTGACGCTGTACGAGTCGCAGTTCGACGAACGGTGGATCGACGAAGCGGTGCGGCTGGCGGATCTGGTTTTGGAGCACTTTGCCGATCCGCAAGCGGGCGGTTTCTTCTATACGGCTGACGACCACGAACCGTTGATCGCGCGGAACAAGGACGTCTACGAGAGCAGCATCCCCAGCGGCAACGCGATTGCGGCCTTGGCATTTCTGCGGTTGGGCGCGTTGTGCGGCCGCAGCGACTGCCTGCAGGCGGCTCGCGGCATTGTCACCGCGGCGGCGGGGCTCATGCTGCGCGTGCCGTCGGCAGTGGGCCAAATGTTGACAGCGGCCGACATGCTGATGGGGCCCCTGCCGGAGATTGCGATCCTCGGCGACCCCCGCCACGGCGACACGGGGGCGGTGCTGAGCGATTTGCGGCGCCGGTACTTGCCGAATCGAGTCGTGGCGTGCCGTGCACCGGGACGCGAGGGAGGCTCGCGGCATTTGGCTCCCTTGTTCCAAGGCAAATCGCTCTCCGGCGCGGAACCGACCGTCTACTGGTGCGAAAACTTCGCTTGCCAGGCGCCGGTCTCGGGACGCCAGGCAGTCATCGGCCTGTGGGACCGGTTGGCTCGTGAGAAATTGGGCTGAGTTGCGGCTGGAATCTTCGACTTCTTGGTCTACATCGAGCGTTTTGTAAGAATTGTCCACATCGACATGAGTCGGAGCCTGGGTGAGATGGGTGACTTCTGGATCGCGTTGGGACTAACGGCCTTCGCCGGGATGACCACTACCGTGGGCAGCGCGATCGCGTTTTTCGCCAAGCGAACGAACTACCGATTCTTGTCGGTGGCGACGGGGTTCTCGGCTGGCGTGATGCTGTACGTGTCCTTTGTGGAGATCCTGGTCAAGGGGACCGACGCCCTTGCGGCCGCCTACGGGGAGCACTGGGGACACTGGATCAACGCGGCATCATTCTTTGGGGGAGTCCTGTTGATTGGGGTCATCGACAACCTGATTCCCTCGGCCGAGAACCCTCACGAGACGCACACGGAGCAGGAAACTGCCCCGCTTCACGACGTCAAAGCTCCCCTGCCAGACTTCGACGCCATCGCCGCCGATCCCACACATGCTGCTCCAGGCGCCCACGACCACCGCGTCCATCACGCCAAGCTTCTCCGCATGGGGCTGTTCACCGCGATGGCCATTGGCATCCACAATTTTCCTGAGGGTTTGGCCACGTTCCTCGCGGCGTTGGAAAATCCGAGCGTCGGCGCCGTCATCGCTGTCGCCATCGCGCTGCACAATATCCCCGAAGGTATCAGCGTATCCGTGCCCATCTTTTACGCCACCGGCGATAGAAAGAAGGCCTTCCTGTACTCATCGGCCAGCGGTTTGGCGGAACCGGTTGGAGCCGTTTTCGCTTGCCTGGGAATGTGGTTCTTCTTGGGTATCGATTTCCGCGCGATTCCGCCGCAGGTGATGGGTGTGCTCTTCGGGGGCGTAGCCGGAATCATGGTTTACATCAGCCTCGATGAACTGCTGCCCACGAGTCGGGCCTACGGCAAGGGCCATGACAGCCTGTTTGGACTTTTCGGCGGAATGGTCGTGATGGCGCTGAGCCTGCTTCTGATGAAGTGACGGGCGTGGCCCCGCTGGGTGTGGCACGGCTTACTTGTTAGCCGTGCCACTTCGTCGTCTGGAAAGTTGACGGTCGAGGTGCCATGCCGGATACTGACAGCTTCGTGTTTCCGAATTTCGCCCGGCCGTTGAGCCCGCGAGCAGTCGGCCCCCTCAACGTCCGGCGCGACCGTGACGAGCAACCCTCAGACCATTTGTGAGTGAGGCACCGCCATGACATCCCGGCCATCTACCGCAGGGCACGCGTCCCGCCGCGATTTACCCCGCCCATGGGTTCGCAGAATCGCGATACTGACTGTGGCCACAACCGTCGCGATCTTGTCAATATGCTCGGCAAAACGCGGCGAATCGTCCGAGCGTGGAAGTGTACCAAACATCATCGTCGTTCTTGCCGACGACTATGGGTACGGCAGCGCGGGGTGCTACGGAGCGGATGGGAAGCTGATCCGGACGCCAAACATCGATCGTCTGGCCAAGGAAGGACGGCGGTTCACGGACGCGAACACGACCTCGTCGGTCTGCTCGCCGACGCGCTACTCGGTGCTCACGGGCCGATATTGCTGGCGCACG
>CAYPGE010000234.1:6285-14190 GCA_964409865.1 uncultured Pirellulaceae bacterium | reverse complement strand
GATTAAGGCCAACTTCCGGGAAGGCCTCACCGTGCTGGAGTACTTCAGCTCCACCCACGGCGCTCGCAAGGGCCTGGCCGATACGGCGTTGAAGACGGCGGACTCGGGGTACCTGACCCGGAAACTCGCGGACGTCGCGCAGAACGTCGTCGTCACGGTTCACGACTGCGGCACCACCCAGGGCGTCACCAAGGGTGTCATCTATCGCGGGGAAAAGGTCGAAGTGCGACTGGCGGAAGCCATCAACGGCCGCGTCAGCCGGCAGAATATCGTCAACCCCGTCACGGATGAAGTCATCGTCCGCGAGAACGAATTGATTACGCCCGAGATCGCGCGCAAGATCGAGGAACTGGGGCTGGAAAAGACCCAAGTCCGCAGCGCGATGACTTGTGAAGCTGCTTTGGGCGTCTGCCAGCTGTGCTACGGCATGGATCTGTCCACCGGCGCTATGGTGGAAGAGGGCATGGCGGTCGGCATCATCGCCGCTCAGAGCATCGGCGAGCCGGGCACCCAGTTGACCATGCGCACCTTCCACATCGGCGGCACGGTGAATACGAGCGTCGAAGAGAGCGAGACCCGCGCCAAGCGCGGCGGTATCGTGAAATTCATCCGCATCCGCTCCGTGCCGAACGAGCAGGGCAAGGAAATCGTCCTCTCGCGGAACAGTGAAGTCTCGATCCTGGACCCCAAGGGCCGGGAGTTGGAGAAATACGAAGTGCCCACGGGCGCGGAACTGATGGTGCATGAGAACCAGGAGGTGAAGCCGGGCGACGTCGTCTGCCAGTGGGACCCGCACAGCATTCCGATTCTGGCCGAAGTCAGCGGCAAGGTGCGTTTCGAGGACATCGTCGAAGGCGACACGATGCGTTTGGAAAAGGATCCCGGCGGCACGATCCGTCGTTTGATCAGCGATCACAAAGGCGAATTGCACCCGCAGATCGTGCTGGAGGACGCCGATGGCAAGCCCCTGGACGTCTACTACCTGCCGGAACGGGCGCATATCGAAGCGGCTGAAGGGGCGCTGGTCTCGGCCGGCTCCGTGCTGGCCAAGACCCCGCGCGAAGCGACGGGCATCACCGACATTACCGGCGGGCTGCCGCGGGTGACCGAGATCTTCGAGGCCCGCAAGCCCAAGGACCCGGCCGTGATCGCCGAGGTCGACGGCGTGGTGGAAATCCTTGGCGAGAAGCGCCGCGGCAAGCGGTCCATCATCGTGCGCAGCGAAACCGGCATCGAACGCGAGCACCTGGTGCCCCACGGCAAGCGGTTCCTGGTCCACGCCGGCGACGCGGTCCGGGCCGGCCAGGCGTTGGTCGACGGTCCGCTGGTGCCACACGACATCCTGCGCGTCTCGGGCGAGGAAGCCGTGCAGCAGTACCTGTTGCACGAAATCCAGACGGTCTATCGCAGCCAGCGCGTCGAGATCAACGACAAACACGTCGAAATCATCATCGCCCGCATGCTCCGCAAGGTACGGGTCGAAAACGCCGGAGACTCCAATCTGCTGCCCGGTCTGGTCTTGGACCGCTTCGATTTCCGTAAGATCAATCAGGACCTCGTCAAGTGCGTCAAAATCACGGAGAAGGGGGACAGCGAGTTCGAGCCCGGCACGTTGGTGCCCAAGGATGCCCTGGAACAGGTCAACACACAGATCCGGGCCCTGGGGGGAGATCCAGCCAAGGGCGTACGGCCTAAGCCCGCGACCGCCAGCACCCAATTACTGGGGATTACCAAGGCGTCCGTCCAGAGTTCCAGCTTTATCTCCGCGGCCAGCTTCCAGGAGACCACCAAGGTGCTGACCGAGGCCGCATTGGCGGGAAAGGCCGACTATCTGGTGGGACTCAAGGAAAACGTGATCCTCGGCCACCTGATCCCGGCGGGCACCGGCTTTCGTCAATATCAGGACTCCGAAGTCCGCTATCGCCCCGAAGCACTGCAGGCCATGGCAGCCGAGGCGGCGACCGCCCTGGAAACCAGCTTCCCGTTGCTGCAGGAAGCGGCGGCTGGCGGTGTCGCGGGAGCATCTGCGTCTGCCCCGTCTGAGATCGACGAAGACATCACGCCGCAGGAGACTTACGCGTTCGACGACTTTTTCAGTGCCGATGGCGACACGGGCGACGCGGATGAGGAGTGAAGCATGTCCCCAAAGACTCGGAGTGGTTACTCGCGGTCCCGCATGGCTTGACAGCCGCCCGCAACACGATAACCTTATGAGTTTGCGAACCGTCCTCGACTTTACATTGCCTGCGAAAATAGGGAATTATGCCAACCATCAGCCAACTTGTCCGTAAGAAGCGCCGGCCCCAGCGGGTGACCACCAAAGCGCCCGTGTTAGAAAAATGCCCCCAACGGCAGGGTGTCTGTCTGCTGGTCCGCACCATGACGCCGAAAAAACCCAATTCCGCGTTGCGAAAAATCACGCGAGTGCGGCTCTCCAACGGCAAGGAAGTCACGGTGTACATTCCCGGCGAGGGCCACAATTTGCAGGAGCACTCGATTGTCTTGGTGCGGGGCGGCCGAATCCACGATTTGCCCGGTGTCCGCTATCAAGTGATCCGCGGGGCCTTGGACTGCCTGGGAGTCAACGGCCGAAAGCAGGCCCGTAGCCGTTACGGGGCCAAGAAATCGTAATCGTCAAGTAATCCGAACACACCGCATCGAGTTTTCCGAGTCAGACTATGGGTCGCTTTACCTCAAGCCAATCTCAACTGAAGCCGGATCCCCGGTACAACTCCATCCTGGCCAGCAAGTTCATCAATTGCCTGATGTGGAATGGCAAGAAGACCGTGGCGCAGCAGGTCTTCTACGGTGCCCTGGATGAACTGAAGAAGAAGGTGCCGGATCAGGAGCCGATCGAAGTTTTCCACACCGCCTTGGAGAACGTGAAGCCGTACATCGAGGTACGTTCCAAGCGCGTGGGTGGTGCTTCGTACCAGGTGCCGATGCAAGTCAGCAAAGCGCGGCAGCAGTCCCTGGCCATCCGCTGGTTGCTGGGGGCGGTCCGTGAAAAGAAAGGCCGGCCGACGTACCTCAAGTTGGCCGAAGAGTTGCACGCCGCCTACCGCAAAGAAGGGGCGGCGATGACAAAACGGGAAAACACCCACCGCATGGCTGAAGCGAACAAGGCCTTCGCGCACTTCGCTTGGTAGTTTGCTCCGACATTCGACGCCGCGCCCCACGCGGCGTTCTTTATGCGCCGACGACCATGGCACGCGACATCGAACGAATCCGCAACATCGGAATCATCGCGCACATCGACGCGGGCAAGACCACGGTCACGGAACACATGCTGTTCTACAGCGGCGCCAAGCATCGGGTGGGCGAAGTCGATTCCGGGACGACGGAGACAGATTGCGATCCGGAGGAGCAGGAGCGCGGGATCACGATCTACTCGGCCTGTGTCACGTTCGACTGGCTGGACGTCCACGTCAATCTCCTGGATACCCCCGGCCACGTCGATTTCACCGCCGAAGTCGAACGCTGTCTGCGCGTGTTGGACGGCGCCGTGGTCGTATTCAGCGCGCGCGAAGGCGTCGAGGCGCAGAGCGAAACCGTCTGGCGGCAAGCGGACCACTACCGGGTGCCGCGCCTGGCATTCATCAACAAAATGGACCGCGAAGGAGCCGATTTTGAACGCGTGTTCGACGAGATCGCCCAACGGCTCCGCGGGCATCCCGTCGCCCTGCAGATTCCGGTCGGCGTCGGTCCCGCGCACACCAGCGACGCTTTCCGCGGCGTGATCGACCTGATCGAAATGAAGATGCTGGTTTTCGATCAGGAGTCGGACGGCCGGATCGTCCGCAAGTTGGACATCCCGGAAGACAATCTCGCCGACGCCGAACTGTGGCGGGACACCATGCTGGAGAAGTTGTACGCGCACAGCGACGAACTCATGGAGTTGGCGCTCCAAGAGCAACCGATCCCTGCCGACTTGATCCGCAAAGTCGTGCGTCATGCCACGATCCATCTTCAGATCCAGCCCGTCCTGTGCGGCTCCGCTTTGCACGGCATCGGTGTGCAGCCGATCCTGGATGCCGTTGCCTGGTACCTGCCCACCCCCCTGGAAACGCCGCCTGTGGAAGGGACCAACCCAGCCAAGAAAGACAAGCTGGAACGTCGCAAACCGGATCCCGGCGAACCGTTCTGCGGCCTGGTGTTCAAAGTCCTGCCTGCCAAGACCGGCGACTTGTCCTGGGTGCGAATCTACTCCGGGGACCTGAAACCCAACACCCGCGCGCTCAACCCCGGCAGAGACAAGAAGGAAAACATCTCGCAGTTGTGGCGAATCCACGCGACCAAGCGGGAGCAACAAGTCGAGCATGCACTGGCCGGCGACATCGTGGGCCTGATCGGCTTGCGGCATTCCATCACCGGCGACACGCTGTGCGACACTCGTCATCCGATTCTGCTGGAAGCGATCAAGTTCCCGGAGACGGTCATCTCGATGGCTATCGAGCCGGATACGGCCACGGAACGCGAGAAGCTCGGCAGCACCCTGGAGATGCTCAAACGCCAGGATCCCACGTTGCAGGTGACCAGCGGCGAAACGGGACAGACGCTGATCCGCGGCATGGGCGAACTGCACCTGGAGGTGGTCAAGTATCGCTTGCTCCGCGAGTTCAACCTCAAGGTCAAGTTCCACAAACCGCAGGTGAGTTACCGGGAGACCGTCCAGCACGCGGTGGAAATCACCGGCGTGTGCCACCGTCAGGTCGCCGGGCAGCAGCTGTTTGCAGAACTGCGGGTTCGCATGGAGCCGTTTGCCTCCGCCGTGCAGAGCGTGACCGTGCTGAACTTCTGCCCCCCGGAGACGCTGCCCGAAGCCTTCCTGACCGCGGCCGTCGAGGAATTGAAGAACTGCGGCGACGGCGGAGGCCGGATTGCGGGCTACCCCTTGATGAAGCTCAAGGTGTCGATCCTGGGCGGCAAAGCCAGCGCCGAACACTCCAACGAAATGGCCTTTCGCATCGCCGCCAATGACGCCTTTGACAAGGGCCTGGAGCAAGGCGGGCCGGTGTTGCTGGAACCGATCATGAAACTCGACATCCTCACGCCCGACACCTATCTGGGCGACTTTGTGGGCGACCTCCAGCAGCGGCGGGCGATCATCGCCAAGACCGAGCATCGCGGAGGCATGACCGCGATCGAAGCGCATGCCCCCTTGAAGGAATTGTTCGGTTATGCCAGCGCCATGCGGAGCCTCAGTCAAGGCCGCGCCGGCTGCTCGATCGAACCCCTGGCCTACGCCCCCGCCCCGCCGGAAATGCTCAAGATGTTCAATCTCTGACCGCCGCGACGAACTCGCGTCCAACCGGTCGCGTCTATTGGATCTCCGGCATCTGGACCAACTCGCCGCGGCGCATGCGCTCCTGGTCGGCGGGCAGATAGACGCCGTAAAAGATGGCGTTCATGTCGATCCAGAGGGCCAGGCGGCGAAGGTCGTCGGCGCCGAGTTCCACGCCTTCGTGTCCGTCCCGCAGCAGCTTCATCAGGCGGCTGCCGCGGGCGCCGTACAGGCCGCCGGGCGGCGTCATCTGGACCTGGTTGCGGCCGCCGAATCGGGGGACGAGGTACTTGGCCGCGTTCTCCGGGTTCGTGCCGGCATGCCAGAAGGCGCGTTCTTCTTGCATCAGCGTGACGTAGGAACGGCTGAAGGCCCCCTGGGGCTCGCCGGTCAACACGATCTGGCCCTCGGTCTTCTCGCCGCCGTGACAGCGGACGCAGTGCTGATCGAGCACCGGCTGCACAACTTCTACGTAACTGAAGGGACGGCCGTCCCAAGGGCCCGGCTGGATACGGGACGCCGGACGCCGCAGCGCCGCCAGGTCGGCGACCGGTGTCACGGGGGCCGTCATCTTGTGTTCGTGACAGCCGACGCACGAGACCTTCTCGCCGGGCTGGACGTAGGTGAGCGAACGCATGGTTTGATAAGCGCAGCCGTCCTGGTCCAACGCCTGGAACAGGAGCGGCTTGCCGGCGGGGACCAGGAACCGGGCCGAACCGTCCGGCTCGACGCTCACCGTGCCCAGCACGGCCCGGCCGTTCTCTTCCGCGGCGATGCCGATCGGCGGCAAGTTGGCGACGTTCGTGGTCTTGGGAAGGATCTGGACGATCCGCAGTTCCTTGATCTGGCCGCGGGGAACGTCGCTCAGACCCTGGTACACGTCGGCTACGAACATTTCCCCGTCCGCTGTCTCGCGGTCGCTTTCCGCCAGGTGGCTGGTCAGCACGGGTGGAACCGGCCGCGGCCGGAGCGGGCAGGGGTTCGTGCTGCCGATCTGCGGATCGCGATACAGCAACTCGCGGTTGCCCCAGCGGTCCAAGAGGTACAGGCCCAGCGCATGCGCCGGATTCGCCCCCGGCTCCCAGACCAGCGGATAGGGGCTGTAGCCGACCAGGTAGAAATCCTCCGACAGCGGCCAGGGGGCCGTGTAGTACTCGCGAATGTCACGGCTTTCCGCTTCGGGGAACGGGATCTCCGGCGTGATCCGCTCCAGCGCCGCTTCGCCGTCGGCCGCGACGCTTGCGTCGACGATCGTGATGGGACCGCCGGCGATCGAGTGATGCGCCGAGGCGGCAAAGATGATCTTGGTGCTGTCCGGTATCGGCTGTAGCTGGAACGTGCAGTGAGGCGCGGCCGTGGCGTTGCCCCAGACGGCGATCGGATTGGTGCCGTCCGGCCGCGAGGCCCACAGGTTCTGGTGCGTCACGGCGTCGCGGTCGATATAATCCCAGCGGGCGTACAGGATGTGACCGGTGTTCGAGACGGCCGGAAACCATTCGTTGGTGTCGTGGAACGAGAGCGTGCGGATGTTCGAGCCGTCGCCGTGCATGCGGTGCAGCGTGTACACGTCCCAGCGCGTGCTGAACTGGCCGCCAAAGCAGCGGGCGTAACCTCGACGGCGCGTGGACATGAAGGCGATGCCGCCATCGGGCAGATAGCACGGCATCAGGTCGTCGAACGGGCCGTCGGTCAGCTGCCTCAGCCCGCTGCCGTCCACGCCCACTTCGTACACGTGATAGTAGTGGCGGTCGGACGGGTCTTCGTTGCTCACTGCGTCCGGCGCCAGCGGTCCATTCGGGCAATCGACGTACGAGAAGACGATCCGCCGACCATCGTAGGACAGCCGCGGTTCGAGCACGCAGCCCGTCTGCAGCCGGCCGTCCAGGATATCGCGGCAGCGGAGCGACCGGCCGGGAGCGTCGAGCACGAACAGGCCCCCACCGGGGCGCGCCCGCCAGCCGTAGTATTGCATCACGAGATGGCTGTACGACGTCGGCACTCGCTTGCAGAACAGCAACTGGCCGAAATCGAGCAACGGATTGGCGAGGGCGATTTCGCGTTTGAGCAACCGCAGTTGCAGGTACAGGGCTACGGGATCCGATAGGCCGGATTCGGTCTGTTGAGCGAGTTGCTGGAGACGTTGGGCCAGCTCGGCAAGCCGCGCCGAACCGTGGACTGTCTGAAGGTGAGCGAGCAGTGCGCGGGTCTTGTCGAGCTGTTTGGAGGTGGCCGCGGCGTACGTTTCGGGCTGCTGGCCGTCGGTGGCGTCTTGCCGCTGCCAATCCTGCTGGATCATGGCCCAGTAGTCGAGTTCGGGAATGCCGGCCTGTTGAGCGGCGGTGCGCAGAGCGGCGACGGGCAGGTCGGTCTGGGGATTGCCTGGAGACCTGCGGTCGGACGTTTCGGCGGGGTCGGAGACCCGCGCCGAACGCAGAGGATCGCCTGGAGACCTGCGGTCGGACGTTTCGGCGGGGTCGGAGACCCGCGCCGAACGCAGAGGATCGCCTGGAGACCTGCGGTCGGACGTTTCGGCGGGGTCGGAGACCCGCGCCGAACGCAGAGGATCGCCTGGAGACCTGCGGTCGGACGTTTCGGCGGGGTCGGAGACCCGCGCCGAACGC
>CAYPGE010000234.1:0-6185 GCA_964409865.1 uncultured Pirellulaceae bacterium | reverse complement strand
GACCTGCGGTCGGACGTTTCGGCGGGGTCGGAGACCCGCGCCGAACGCAGAGGATTGCCTGGAGACCTGCGGTCGGACGTTTCGGCGGGGTCGGAGACCCGCGCCGAACGCGCGGAGGCCCGCGCCGAGCGCTGGCCGACCCAGCGGGCCAGTGTCTGCAGGCCGGCCAGCGACGTGCCGGAATAGGGACCTAGAGCCACGCGGCTCAGCCGCAGCGGCTTGCCGGGCGGCGGCGCGGCGGCGCCGGGCGTGACGCTCAGGCGGACGGTGAGCTTGCCGTCGGTTGCGAGTTCCGCTTGCAGCCGCCAGGGCAGTTCGGCCTCGATGGCCAGCACCACGCCGGAGCCATCTTGCCCGTCGGCCAGCACCGCACAGGGCTGGGCCGAAGTGGGTTGCAGCACGACGGGCCGGCCGGGCATGAACGGGCTCTCGCACAACGCCCAGGCGGCGTCAAACCAAACCAGCCGGGGCATTCCGGGCGAAGCGGAGCCGTCGGCCGGCGCTTCGTAGTACCAGCCACCGGCGCCCTGCTTCTTGGCGGCAAACGCGGCGGAAGCCTGAAACTTCTGGCCGTCGGCATAGGTGATCACGGGATCCCAATGGGTCGTGTCGCAGGAGATGGCGCGGCGCTTATCGACCACGAAGCGGATCGTGTCGCCTTTCTTGACAGCCAGAGAGAGGTTGGGGTCGATGCCTTCGCCGTCCTTGCCCTCCAGTTCGTGCTGCCAGATGGGCTGACCGTTGTGCAGGACGGCCAGACGTACGCCATCGCCGTCGCGGTGAGCTTTGTAGACTCGGCCGGTGATCGTCACCGTCCCGTCGGCGGGCGCGAGGAAGCGGCGCACGCTCGGCCCTCGATCGCCGGGATGGTGCCAGTCCTTGCCCACGCGGAGCCACTGTTCGCCGCCTTGCCAGAACGTCGACTCGTACCACGTCTCCTCACGGTGTTGCAGCGGCGCGTAGCCGGCGTCCTGTTCGCCAGCCACGCGGAAGACCCACTGCGCGGCGATCAGTTCGGCGGCCACTTGCGCGCCGTCCGCCGACTGGGCGGTCGACTCGATGACCACCGCCGCGGGAACTTCGACCTTACGCGCCGAGCGCTCGATTGTCGCCCCCTCCACGGAAGGCACCTCGGCCGGCTGGAGCTTCCCAGCGAGCGTCTCAGGGGGCTGGCCGGCAAACAGTTCGGCGGCCTCGGACGCGGCGGCCGCGGGCCGGCCGGAACCGGCCGGAAATGCCGCCAGGAAGAACGCGATCGCCACCCGCAAAGCGGCCGTTTGATCCGCGTGCTGACGCATGAGTCGATTCTCCTTGTTGGCCCAGGTGCCGGGTTCCGAATTGCGGAAGCTACCGTAGGCTGCTCGCTCCGCGAGCAGCGTTCCGCTCGCGGAGCGAGCGGTCTACGGTGGGGCGAGTGCTGCGCTTAATCCACCGGTCCCGGCCGGACGATCCGGGGGGCGGTCTTGATCCGAGGCCGGATGGCCAGCCAGTCGACGCCTTGGAACTCCGGGTCGTCGATCTCGCGGACTTCTTCCGCGCCCAGGTAGGGAGCCATCGTATCGACCCAGGCGATCAACTTCTGCAGGCTCACCGGATCGACTTTCACGTCGTGGTGCTTGCCGCTGGAGGCAATCTCGATCAGCTGGCTGCGGTACGACAGCGCGCTCATGGGCGGCGGGGTCTGGTAGCCCTTCGGGTCGCGTTGATCGTAGCCCTCCACGTGCAGGATATTGGCGATGCCGAACCCGGGCGGCGGATTCTCCGGCTTTTCATAGGGCCGGCCCCAGGCGGGACGGCCGGTCAGCAGCAGATACGGCTCGGAGAAGATCAGGAATCCGAGCCGGTCCGTCAAGTCCAGCGTTTTGCGTCCCTCGCCTTCGCCCTGGTGGCACTTGCCGCAGTACTGGTCCAACACGGGCTGGACGAAGCGCGGGAAGCTGATCGACGCGTCGCCCCACGGCGGCGGTTGGATCGTCCGCGGAGGTTGACGCAGGGCCAGGCCGACGTTCTCGTAGGCCGGCGCGCGGCTGTGCGACTCGTGGCAGCCCAGGCAGCCGCGCCGTTCGCCCGGCAGGACGCCCGTAAAGCTGCGCATCGTCTGCAGCGCCCGTTGCTGGTCGTCGAGCAGTTGGAAGTGCAGAGGTACACCCGACGGGGCGGAGAACGCGACCGAACCGTCCGCCTCGATCGGCACCGTGCCGAAGATGCGCTTCACGCCTTCCGACTGCACGGCGGAGACTACCGGACCGGTCGACAGGTACGGCCGCTTGTACCAGTAGGTGTAAGTCTTGTGCTCGATATTCAGCACGCGCAGGAACTTGGCCTTGCCCGCCAGTTCGGGCGGCGCTCCGAAATACACGTTGGTGCTGTAGATGACGCCGGGTCCGGGGTGGTCTCGCTGCTCGCGTGTGGGCCAGGCCACGCGGTCGGCAATCACCGGCGGGCGCGGCCGCGGCCGCAACGGCTGGGCGTGGAAGATATTGTGCACTCCTTCGTAGATCAGCTCCCGGTTGCCGTCCGTGTCCATCAGGTACAGGACGAACTTGCCGCCCCGGTTGGCGGACACCAGGAAGTCCTGCTCGCTGAGCGGATACGGCGAGTAGTAGGCCGCGTACGCGCCGCTGGGGTGATAGCGCGGCGACTCGATCGGATCGACCGGCCCGTTCCCCGACTCGGGGTAGGCCAGTTCGGCCGTCACCTTGGTCAGGCCGTGCGGAAAGTTGAAACCTTGATCCGGGTCGATGATCGCGACGGAACCGGAAAACCAATTGTGATGCGCGCTGCCGGTGAACATCACCCGCCGGCTGCCGGGGATGCTCCGCGCGTCCTTCAGCAAGTCCGGCCACACGCTCTGGTTGCCCCAGTACGTCTGGACTTGAGTGCCGTCGGGGTTTACCGTCCACAGCCCCTGGGCGCGCCACAGCGGCTTGTCCGTGTACTCCCACCGCGTGTAGAGCACGCGTCCGTCGTGCATCACCGACGGCAGGTAATCGGGCTCGTTGTTGCGCGAAACCAGGTAGATGTTCTTGCCGTCGGCATCGCAGCGGGCCAGCACAAAGGCATTGGTGGGCGGCATGCAGCGGACGTAGGTGTGCCCGCGCGTGGTCGAAAACAGGATGTGCCCGTCGGGCAGGTAGATGGGATCGAAATCGTCGTAGATCCCGTCCGTCAGTTGCCGCAGTCCGGAACCGTCCACGCCGATCTCGTACAGGTGAAACGACTTTTCGTTGTGCGGCTTGAAGCAGCACACGATCTTCGTTCCGTCGAACGACAGGTCGGGCCGCCAGAACGAACCGTGCAGCGGCGGTTGCGGCATCAGCTGCCTCAGCCGCCCCGCCGGGCCCAGCCCTTCCAGGACGAGCAACCGGCCGCCCGGCACGGCCTGGTACCCTAACCGGTGCCGCGTCTCGTGCTGCCATTCGCGCCCCTGGGGGTACGGCTTGTCGATCAGCAGCAGCTTGTCAAAGTCGATCACCGGGTTGCGGAACATGATGCGGCGTTTCAGTTCGCGCACCTGGAAGTACAGTTCGCGGTCGCCGGCCGTCAGTTCCATGGCCCGCCGATCGAGTTCGTCCAGCTTCGCCAATTCGGCGGCGAAGGACACGGCGCCGTTCGCTTGCGACGCGATCCGCTCGGCCACTTCGCGCGTCCAGCGGATCTCGTCGCGGATCCGTTCGGGCGTGGGGCTGCCGACCGAGACGGGCGTGGTCAGGTGCCAGACGCGCCCGCCTTTGATCTGCATGGGGGCGGTGTTTTGACCGGCTTGGTGCAGCCAGTCGAGTTCCAGTGCGGCGCGGGCCTCCTCGGCGGTCAAGTCGCGCGTTTCGGGCGTGTGCGGCGTCACGTACGGCGCCACGGGTTCGTGAATCCGCGGACGGTAGTCGATCCGCGGGCCGGCTTCCATCATCACGCTGACCCACTCGGACGAGAACTGCGCCGCCGCGCCCTGGGCCTTCAGCGTCTGGAAGCGGGCGGCGATGGCGTCGAATTCCTTCCAACGCTGGATTTGCTCCGGCGTCTGCCTGGCCCGCTGGTTTTCGGTCAGCGGCTTGTACTCCAACAGCAACTCTACCAACTGCCCAGCCTGCTGGACATGCCCGTCCGGCTCGCCCGCGGCCAGGAAGTCGTTGAGATTGGTCCCCGTGGCCTCGACAAAACGGCCGTAATCGTCGGGAAAGTCGGTCTTGAGGCGGACGGCCACCGCCGCGGCCAATTCCAGGTCCAGGGCCAGCCGCTGCTGGACGATCCGCTGGCGACACTGCATCAGCGTCCCGGCGAACGAATCGCCGCGCTCGTACACCGCGCGGATGTTCCGGACCAGCTCTGCCGACGACTGCTCGATCACTTCCAGCCCCTGCCGGTACAGTTGGGCGATTTGCAGCGCCGACAATGGGCCGGCGTAGATCCGCAGATCGTCCAGGTTGCCTTGAAAACACTCGCCGCCGTTCGACGAACCGATGCAGCCGGGGGCCCCCCCGCCCGCTTGAACGGCACCGGGCCGTTCCATGCTGCCGATCTCGTCCCCGTCCAGGTACACGCGCATCGTCCGGCCGTCGAACGTGGCCGCACAATGGTGCCAGCGTCCGTCCCGTACCCGCTCCGGCGTGATCTTCGCGTCGCACTCGACGTAGCCGCCGACGTTCAGCCCCAGCGACAGGATCGTGCCGTCGTTCTGAAACGAGAACAGCACCCGGTCGTTGCCGTCCTCTTTGCGGAAGATCTCGCGGTAGCTGCTCAGCTCCGTGGGCTTGGTCCAAGCGCTCAACGAGATGCCCGCCCCGTGGGCTAGCGGAATCTGCTCGCTGACGCGCAGCAGATGCGAGCCGGACAGGCTCAACGCGTTGCCGAACAGTCCCCGGAGGCGGACCAGCGGCGTGGGAGGCGACATGCCCGCGTGCCAGCCGTGTCCGCTCGTATCCCCGCACTGGTCGCCCGATGCTTCGTCGAAGGCCCAGTGGGCAATCAAGGGAACGTCGATCGCGGGCGGGGCTGGTGTGGCAGACGGGACGCTTTTCGGCTGTTCGGCGGCGTGTGCCGCAAAAACAGCTGCCAACAAAACGCAGCCCAGCGGCCCGACGTACAAACGTGTTCTCACGGAATGCATGCAGCAGCCTCCCTTTCTCAGCGTCGCGGAGGGAAAGACGGCGCTTCTTCCCCGGACGGTGCTCACGGAATTCCACTGAACCTTGTGGATATAGGGTAACCACCAGGACCACGACACGGCAAGCGGATTACGTGTTTCTCGCCCCGCGTTTTCGATTCCCCGCGTTGATTCTGGCAAGGTGTCTGCTCTAATCCAGGCTGTCGCCGGCGTCTGGGAACGGATGAGCCGTGCAACGCCGCTGGTTCGTTTTTTCATCTTGTAGAAGGAGAAAAGGGTATGACGCGAGTAACGCGATCGCCGCAGAATTTGTCTCAAGGGGCTTCGCGCCGCCAGTTTTTGCAGTGGAGCACGGCCACGGCCGCGGCTTCCACCCTGGCGGGCGTCGTGATTCCGCACGTCCACGCCGCGGAGGACAACACCATCCGCCTGGCCCTGATCGGCTGCGGCGGACGAGGAAGCGGAGCGGTCGGCAACGCCATGAATTCCATCCACGGGCCGGTCCAGTTGTACGTCATGGCGGACGTGGCCGAAGACCGGCTCGACCGCGCGCACAAGGCCCTCTCCGAGCGCTTCGGCGATCGGGTCAATGTGCCCAAGGAGCGGCAATTCGTCGGCTTCGACGCCTACAAGAAGGCCATCGACTGCCTGGGCCCCAACGACGTGGCCATGCTGACCAGCTTTGCCTACGTCCGCGCGCTCCAACTGGAGTACGCCGTGAAGAAGGGGGTGAACGTGTTCATGGAGAAATCGTTCGGGCCCGACGCACCGAACCTGCGGCGCATGCTGCAAGCCGGCGAGGAGGCCAAGAAGAAGAACCTGAAGATCATGGCCGGCCTGCAGTGCCGCCACAGCGTGAACCGGCACGAACTGATCAAGCGGATCCGCGACGGGCAACTGGGCGAGATCATGCTGGTCCGCGCTTACCGGGTTCATCCTGCCGGGGGAGGGCTGGGCAAGAAGCCGGACAACATGACGGACCTGATGTGGCAGATCCGCAATTTCACGGCTTTCCAGTGGGTCTCCGGAGGACTGTACGCCGAGATGAACATCCACCAGATCGACGAACTCGTTTGGCTCAAGG
>CAYPGE010000233.1:0-14252 GCA_964409865.1 uncultured Pirellulaceae bacterium | reverse complement strand
GCTTCCTCCTCGCTTTTCTGGCCGTATGACCCACAAATCCTGCGGAAGACCCCCAAAAACCAGCTGCCGAGGGACTTGTCGTCAGTCGGTGCCGACACCTTGGCTTCAGGCTTCATGTGCAGATTCCTGATGTCTTGCACGGTCATTGACTTGGTGTCGGCCGGTTCTCGATCCTGGGGGTTGCGCAAGGACAGCGTCAACTGCCCGGCGTTCTGTCCGCAATCCAAGGCGTTCGCTTGTTCGGGTGTGACCTCCAGGGTCACGGACTTCAGGTCCGGCGAGACTTTTCCCGTTGTTTCGTCCAGCACTTGATCGACGGCCAAGATCTCGATCGCCTGCAGCAAGGTCTTGGTCTCCCCGCCGCCTGTGTCGTCCTTGACGTTCGAGCGCAAGTGCACCAGAACATCGACGATGTTCCCGGGGCGGACGAACCCGGCGACGTTGGACGCCGCCGTATTGGCTTGGATCGTGAACGCCCGCTTGCCCTTGTCCAAAAGTCCCGCCAGCCCCGAGTCGGAATCGCTCGCCGCCAGTTTGGTCTGGATCACGGGGTCTTCGGCCAACATGGGCACGAGCACGATCCGGCCCTGGATCCCGCTGACTTCCACGATCGCGTCCGGCGGCAGATAGGCTTTGGGCCAGGGCTTCACCGCGACGTCCTTCTCGGTCAACGATTGCCCCTTGGCGAGATATTGGGACGCCACCAGGATCTGGGCCATCTCCACATCGGCCTTCACCACCGATGCGGGCCTCCGCAACTGCAGCACACCGTACGCCGCGGCCCCCCCACAAATGATCGCCAACATCAGCACGACAAGGGATCTTACCATGACATCTTTCCTCACAACTGCTGAATGGAGCGCGAACCGCCTCCGCACACCTGCCGGTCGCCCGCCCCCGGTCGAGGCTACCGGGCGAGCACGATCACCAAAGCGACCGCAATCGTCGCGACAAAAATGACTGCTCCGAAAGGGATCAGCCGATGCCGCTCTCGACTATTATTGCACGCCACCTCTACGTTGTCATCAGCCGCCACGTACTTCGAGAGCGAGACGACCTGAAACCACATCACGCGAAAGCGGTGCCAGGTTTCCGAGAAGGAGCGACCCTTGACGACGATGACGAGCGAAACGAACCCCGCGAGCAGGCCCGCCGCCAGGAACACAAAGAACACGGCGGATGGACCGAGCCAAGCCCCGACGCCGGTAAGGAGTTTGACGTCACCGGCGCCGATGCCGCCAAGAAGAAATAGAACAAACAGCAATAAGAAGCCGACGGACGCACCTCCCAATCCAAACGCCCAACCGTTTCCTAGGGGCGTGACCGCGTGAAAGAGAATCCCGCCGAAAATCAGAGGTACCGTCAGCGCGTTTCGCACCCGCATCGTCCGGATGTCGCTGACAGCGGCCAAGGCTCCGCAACCCAGCACGACGATGAGAGGCACAGCTTGTGCGATTTGAAAGTCCATGCTTCGCCTGCCAGCTTTGAGTTTTCACACGAGAAGCCGCCATGCCCGCCGAAAAGACCTCCCCAGTCCGTCGTCAGGGCCAAAAGCGTGGGATGTGAGCGGAACGGGGCTAGCCGCCGGTTTCCGATACTGACGGCGGCTAGCGCCGTTCCGCTCACTCGCCGCAACCCCAAATCATAGACTTGACGATGCACTCGGGAAGACGTCTGGCGTTGGGCGTCGCCCGATCAACTGTCCGTTGCGGGGGTCCTGGACCCCGAGCCGACGGCGTCGCAGGACTGAGCCGCAACCGGAACACTGCAACAGGGGATCCACGTCACGAGGAACCCGCTCCTAGACGGCGCTGGCGATGCTTTGGAACATGCCGCTAATGCCCAGTCCCAAGGCCGTGATGGCGGCGATACAAATCACCGCAATCAGCCCGACCAACAGGCCATACTCGACCAACGAAGCCCCTTCTTCCCCTCGAATCAACGCCATCAACCTCTTCTTCATGACACACCTCCACAAACGGAAAACTGATCTGGCTCCAAACAGAAAGCCATTCGGACCGCCCGAATTCTTCGTTTCCTACCAAGCATTCGCTGTGCCACGCGGCGAAGGCGACGTTCCTGCCTGAACGCAAGCCGTTCCGTACTAAGTGGATACGCGTTTCGGGGACGATGACGTACGCCGTGATCGCTGCGACGAGAACGCCCATCGGCGCGAACCCAGGGTTTGCGCGCCTGGCCTTCCGGGTCCGATTTGCGCAAAGGCCGCGTTTTCAGCCGCGATGCGGTTACCGCTGGCTCGCGGCCAGCCGGAATATGCATCCCAAGGTGGACCTTTGCTCTTGACACTTGGGCATGCCACGGAAAGACTGACCATCGTCGCTGCGGATTCGGTGCGAGCGGCTAGACTGCCCACCAAGTGAACTGCGACGACGTGTGATGCGGGAGTCAATCAACGGTCGGGAAACCGAAGGCAACGCCTCAGCAGCGAAGGATCGTCATGCCGTGGGACCCAGCACAGGCCGTGCCGAAGTTGCGCCCGTGGATCTGGGCGGGACTAGCAGTCGTTGTCTGTCTTTTCCAGGGAATGCCGTTCCTGGACAGCCTGCGGCCGGACATCGGCCAAGGAAACGATTTCTTTCAAGAATGGTCTTCGGCGCGGAATTTCTGGGAGGGCTGGCCCATTTACGAAGAAACGGACGTCTCGGTCGAGCGCTATCTCGGCTACCACATCCCGCCCGGACGTCGACTTACTATACGGTACAATGCCCATCCCCCGCCGTCCGTCCTGCTTGTCGCGCCGCTTGCCTGGCTGGACTACCGGACCGCAACGCTGGCTTGGAACCTGATTTCCCTGGCAGTCTTCGGGTTAAGTCTGCAGCTGGTTCTGCGTGCGTTTCATGTGCAGACTCCCGTTTGGTCGGTGTTTCCGCTGGTGACGCTCACGCTGTTGTGCGACCCGCTGCGCGAGCAGGTCAGGCAAGGACAGCTGAATTGTGCGCTGCTGGCCTTGATCACTGGCGCCTGGGCTCTGGAACGTTCCCAGCGGCCCGGCTGGGCAGGAATCCTGGTGGGGCTAGCCGCCGCGATCAAGCTTTTTCCCGGCTTTCTTCTCATCTATTTCGGCTTGGCCGGTCGGTGGCGGACGGTCGTGGCGGGCCTTGTCACGTTCCTGGCTGTCACCGCCTGTACGGCCGGCCTGCTGGGCGTGGGAGCTTATGAAAGCTACGTGTCCGACGTCGTTCCCTCACTCCGGCAGTTTCAGCCCTGGTGGCCCAACTGCTCCGTTTGGGGTTGGTGCGCGAAGGTTTTCGCTCCGGGGTCGCCGGCCGACGCTTTCGAGGCGGAATTGCCAGGGCCGCCGGGGAATGCCGTCCAAGGGCAGGTGACGGTGATCGATAGTCTACCCGTGTTTCCAACCGTGCCTCTGCACGAGAACTTCCTGTTGGCCCGAGGGCTGCCCGCGTTGCTGGTGCTGTTGCTCCTCGTCGCTCTTGCTCAGGCGGCAAGACACTTGAAAGGGACGCGGGAGGGGGACATCGGGTTTGCGCTGGCGGTGACCGTGATGCTATTGGTTTCACCGATCACTTGGCCCCACTACTTTCTCGTTCTGTTGCCGGCCTGGGTGCTGGTGTGGACAACGGTGACGTCAAGCAACTTGTCCCGCGCGGCGTTCCTGATACTCAGTCTGCTGCTTTGGGTCAGTCCCGTCGATCTATACTCCTTGGCACTCTCCCACAGCTTCCAAAACGGCCGCCCCGTCTGGGGCACGGCCACGCCGGTCCACACGCTGACGGTCTTGTCGCTGCAGACCTATGCCCTGGTCGGCCTGGCTTACTGGCTGCGTCGGTTGTTGAAAAGAAAGCAAGCCGTTGACGCATGTCCCCCAAACTGACAGCCGGCCCGCCCATTCGCCGTCGGAAACGTCCCGTCGGTTCATCCGCGGTTTTTCCTGCGGAACAGCGTGGCACTCTGTGTCTGCCGAACCATCTCCCAGTTTGGACTTGAGGCCAAGTGGGCAGCGATGGGCGTGCCGCTGGCAACAAGAACGTAGGAGAAGCGGAGTTCTGCGTCCCAACGATCGAACTCGGTGGGATCCTCCAACGACAGCCGTGCCAGCCGTCGCAGGAAGGCTTCCCCGTACAGTTCGCACCGATCGTCCACAAAGACCGGGACGCGCGGCGCATGGAAAATCAGAAAACCGCCGTACAACATTTCATTGAAGATCCGCACCCGGCCGCCGTCGCGAGCGTCCAGTTGTTCCAGTTCCGGCAGCAGTTCGATTGGCCAGTGGGTCGGATCAAGGCGAGCCCAGCCACGACCCAACAGCGGGACGGACACGGCACCGGCTTGGAGGACCAACGACACGAGCAGGACCGCCAGCGGCAGCACGAAACGCCGCCAGCCCAGCCGCGGGACTTCGGCGCCCGATTCCGCCGCAGAGTCGCGGAAAAAGCCGCGCCAGGCAAGGAATCGGGCGAAACGGCTGTGCGGCAGCAAGTCGGCCAAGGCCAGCAAGGCGATCACGGCAAACAGCGGCGATTGGCGCCCCCGCTCCCAGGCCAGGACCAGCCAGACCAGCGGCATCAGGTGGGTGGCCCGCAGTCGCCGAGGCGAAGTGCTGAGCATGACGCCAAGGAACAGCACCGCCAACGCGTTGGTCGCGAGAAATGGGACGGCATTGAGCCACAGCGGACCGTGTTCCTGAATGAACTCCGACAGGGGCAGACGGAGGATCGCGAACCATAATCGAGGCAACTCCAGGCCGTAGGGATTCGCCAGAACGGACAGGCCACAAACTGCCACGATGCCGGCCAATTCTGCGCCGTCGCGGAAACAACGCAGGGGGCTCTCCCAGCCCAGCCAGGCCCCCAGGATCCAGCCGCCGGCGACCAGGACCAGCGTTCCCAACCCGCCTAACACGCCTCCATGAATGTTCGTCCAGACGATGCACAAAGGCACCAACCACCACAACTGCCGCAACGACCGGCGCCCGCTTTCCACATCCACCAGCAGGGCAAACAGGCAACTGGTCAGCGCGATCGTCACGACTACCGGGCGCACGTGAAACTGATGAGAGCTGGCGGCGACGGCCAGCACCATCGCTAGGACGGCGCAGATCCCGGCGAGGCCCGCTCGGTACAGGCGGCCGGTCAGCCAGGCGTAGACCAACGCCAACAGGATCGCCGTGACCGCAAGCAAGCTGTCCCAGCCGCCCACTTGATACAGACCGGCCATCGCCATCTCGCACAACCAAGACTGCGAGATCCAGGGCTGGCCGCGCACCGTGAGCGTAAACGTATCCGACCGGGGAAGCTGCCCCGTTTCCAGGATCTGCCGGCCGATCGCCGTGTGCCAGAAGGTCCCCGGATCCCGGAAGAAACGCGACGGCGCACCGCCGACGAAGAGCAGCCACAGGCCAAGGAAAACAGCCGCCTCAAAGCGCCACAGTCTCGTTTGCATCTCGCCCTCGGACGAACGCGACGGTTTGCAGCCGGTTTCGCTCCGCATCACCGTCAGTACCACAGAGCCTGACGCGCGGGGCCGAAATCGATCGAGTCCTGTTCTTCTACCATTTTTCTGTCACATCATTTTTCTGCCAGCTCTCTTCCGGCATCTTTCTGTTGTTTGTTCTCGTGATCTCAGCAAAACTCCGGATACCTGCCGAACTCGCGCAAGGCCCGCAGCATGGCCGAGTAGTTCTCCGGCCGCACGCCGCGGTGGATGGTGTTGCTGGACGACAAGATGAACCCGCCGCCGGGCGCGCCGCCGCGCAGGCACTGTTTCACTTCCTCCGCGACGTCTTCGGGCGTGCCGCTGCACAAGGCACCCGTACAGTCGATGTTTCCTTTCAGGCAGATCCGGCTCCCGTACTTTGCTTTCATGTCCGCCATTACGTACCCGGCGCCGGGATCGACTGGGTCCAGGCAGTCGATGCCGCACTCGATCCAGAGGTCGATCACGGCGTCGATCTTGCCGTCGCAGTGCTTGATGCACAAGTAGCCCAGGTCCTTGTAGCCCTTCAGGACGCGGCGAAAATGCGGCGCGACCATCTCAAAATACGTCTCCGGCCGCATCAGCAGGCCCGTGGCGTTGGCGACGTCGTCGGTGGTGGCCAGGATCTGGACGCCATACCGTTGCTGGGCCACCGCCGCCAGTTGCAGGTTGTACTCGACCACGCGCTCCAGCAATTCCGAAAACGCCTGCGGTTCCGCCAGCAGCGCCATCAGCGACTCCTCGTAGCCCAGCAGGTCCCGCATGTCGGAGAAGCCGTCGCGCAGGTTGAGAATCACCGCTCTTCGATCGCCGAACCGCTGCAGCGCTTTCTCCAGCGAGCCGAAGCGATGGGCCGCCGCCGGATCGGGAAACTGGTAGCGTTGGTGACAGGTGATATCCAGGATCGGACTGTCCAGCAATGCCGGCAGGCAATCGCCGGTCAACTGACGGCGGATCTGCCATTCGTCGACCAGCGTCGTCTCGTCCTGAAATTCTTTCCGGTAATCGGGCCGGATATTGACACCGTCCAGATCCAGACGTTCCACGACGTCCAGCAAGTCTTCGCTGCCGGTCAGCGCCCGCGCGACCGCCGCGTCGATGAACCATTCAAACGTCGGAACCGCGTCAGGCATTTGGCGGCGAAGCGCCCGCAGGATTCGTTCTCTGCCGTTCATCGTTTTCCTGCCTCCTTTTGGCCGCGGTTGCACACCGTGCGTCTCAAGCCGCCCCACGTGGAAACGCAGCCTGGTTCATTGTGGCGTCTGCGATGCGAATCGCCCAGTGGGGGCGGCGGTGGATCGGCGCCGCGGGGACGAGCAGGGATTCGCGAATCCATCCTCGTCGCGGTCCCGCGAAGATCCGCACGGCTCGGAGAGCCATGCTACGGGAGATCGTAAACCGTCACACCTTTCCAAATCGGGGGCTTGGCGCGGCGCGGCGGCGCGGATAGGAATCGGGCGTGCGCCGTCAACGCGACGGGGACGCTGGAGTAGATGACGCCTGGAGTAGGAGGGTACGAACGATGACGCGGTATCACGGTTCGTCGGCTGTTTTGGGGGTGGTGTTTTTCGCCGTTTGGGCCGCGCATGCCTTGGCAGCCAATACCGAACTCGCGAAGTATGGCCCTGGCGAGGCGTGTCTGGGCGGCGTCGGGGGGGTGTACCTGCTTGCCGAACCGGGGGAACTGACGATCCAAGTCTTCAAACGGGACCGCAATCGGCGCGGGAGTACAGCGGAACTGCGGGCGATTCTGGCCGGGCCGGATCGGCGCGTGATCCAGGAGGCGACGATTCCGGACGACGGCCAGGCGCGCGGCAGCGGCTGGGGGCCGGTCCAGCAGACGCGGCTGGCCACGCGAGTCGAGCGGAAGGGTATTTATGTCTTGAACGTCACCGTGTCGCAGGACCGCTACGGCGAGGAGACGGTTTGGGGCTTCGCCACCAACTGCCCGCAGTACCTGATCGAGACGGCGCGAGGGCACAAGGACGAGCGGCACCAGGAGCCGATCGTGCTGGACGGTTCCGATCGGCCGGGCGACGTGTGCTTCGTGCCCCGGAAAGGCCCGCTGACGATCGACGTTTCCGGACTGCCCGCCTCGGCAACGAAGCTGGAACTGCTGGACGGCAAAGGGACGGTTCTCCGCGAAATGGCTGTCGTTGCCGGCGGCACGGCCACGTGCAGCGTGCCGGCCGACGTGCCGCGCGATCAGACGCCGTGGCGGTTGCACCTGCCAACTCGGCAAGCCACGGTTCAGATCGACGGCGTGACGCGCTGGGACAGCGACGACCGCTACCCCGATCTGTGCTGCTGGACGACCCACTCCGAATCGTTCTTCCCACTGCTCGACTACCGGTGGCTGCTCACGCCCTACTCGCGGATCGTCTATGCCGGCGCCGGCCAAGAAGCGCAAGCCGTATTTCGCGTCCACAACAACGGCAGCCAGCAGCGAACCGTGCAATTGGCCGTCGAATGTCCCGGCGAGTCGTGGCCCGTCGAGTTGTCGGCAAGCCAAATCTCGCTTGGCGGGAAGCGGGCTGCGGAGGTGACCGTGCGGGGCACAGCCGCCAGTGACGGCCAGACGCGGATCTGCCACATCCGCGCGACGCCGGTCGAAACGCCGGAGTTCACGACCTATGCGACGCTGGAAGTCCGCCCAGGTGAGACTCCGGCTACCAAGCCGCTGGCGATGCCGCTGGTGCTCAAGCCATACCAGCACGAGAACGCACAGTTCGGCTATGCGCCGGATTTCCCGCTCGATAGCCAGGTCTACTTTGATCCGGAAAACCGCCCTTTCCTTGTTGCGTCGGACGGCATCGCGACCCTGCGCGAGGGCCGTTGGACGACGACCGACGTGCGTCGCAACGTGCGGCCGTCAGCCGGCGACGGCGAGCGGACGTCGTATCAGGTCTCCGGCACCAAGATCGCCTTCGACCGAAGCGGCGGGGTCTACGTCCTGGCCACGGCGGGCCGCCAAGCTGCCCTGTTGCACTCGACCGACGGCGGACGGACGTTCGCCGCCTGCCCGATTCCCAGCGGCGACGGCCAGTCGCGGTCCTACGACTTCGAGCAGTTCTCCGGCCACAACGAGGCCGGAAATGGGACAGGCACCGATCGCCCGGATCGGAGTCAGGTCGGTTCTCCGCCGCCGATCGTCCGCTATGCCTTGACGGGCAGCGACCCGAAGCTGTTCTGGCGGCGGCTGCACGACCTGGAGTTGTTCGTGCCGAAGATGGCCGGCGGCCGTTTGGTCATGAGCGAGCCGATCCTGATCTCCAGCAAGTGCATTGGATTGGCCTCGCACTCCGGGATTCCCTCCAGCGTCGTCTCGCGCGGCGACAAGGTCCACGTGGTCTGGGCCGAGGCGACCGAGCCGGCCGAAAAGGTGCCCGGCGTGCCGACGTTCGTGGTCACCTACGATCGCGCGACCGGTCAACTGGGCCGGCCCGCGCTGGTGGGCTACGGCGCCCCGCCCAACGACATCCACAACTCGCCCAGCATCACCATGGACAGCCAAGGCTACCTGCACGTGCTGGCCGGCACGCACGGCCGGCCGTTCCAGTACGCCCGGTCGCTGAAGCCGAACGATGCGTCCGGCGGCTGGACGGAAGCGGAACCGGTGGGCCCGGACCTGTCGCAGACCTACATCGGCTTCGTCTGCGGCCCGGACGACACGCTGCACTTGACGTATCGGCTCTGGCACCGCAACGAGCAGCCTCATCCCCGCAGCCACTACGCCTCGCTGGCCTACAGCCGCAAGCGGCCCGGACAGCCGTGGGAAACGCCGCGCGTGCTGGTCGTCCCGCCGTTTTCGGAATACAGCGTCTACTACCACCGCCTGACCATCGACCGGCAGGGACGGCTGTTCCTGTCGTACGACTACTGGTCCACGTTGTGGTTCTACCGCAACGACCATTTCGGCCGCCGCCGCAGCCTGCTGACCAGCCCCGACGGCGGCCAGACGTGGCAGCTGGCGACCAGTCTCGCCTGGGCCGCGTCAGGGACTTGACGCCGGCGTTGCGGAGTCAGGCGGTTGGCCCGCTGGCGGTGCCGAACTGCCGGGAGGCGGCAACTGAGGGAGCCACGTTTTGCGGAGTTGGTGGAAGATCTGGTTCCATTTCGCCCGCTGTTTGTCGTCCAAGACCTGGCTGATTTCGCGGTTGATCACATCCAATTCGGCTTCGACCTCGGGCTGGACGCGGATTCGAATCTGCTGCAGTGACTGTTGCCTGTCGCGGATGATCTGCTCGACGCGCTGAACCTGATCCTCTGTCAACTGCAGCGGCCTCCGCAGGCGCTGGGCCGCTTTCTTGGGCATGGTTTCCGGATGGTGGATGGCGTCCAGCATCCCTTTGCGCACACCGATCAGCGTCATTCCGGTGCCGGCGACGAAACCCGATCCGAATACGGTCAGCCACAGCACGACGCGCAGCCAGCGGTGACGGGGCCGCGGCGGTTGGGCCGGTGCGGCGGCGGAGGGGACGGCGGCGATGGGGACGGGGGCTGTGGAACTGCTCATTGGATCACCGGGATGATGGGCTGGAAAAGTCCGGCCAGCGGGTCAGGGGCCAGCGCGCCCTGGTACGAGGCGATGACGACAACAAGCACCGCCGCCGCGATGGACAGCGCGGACGCCAGCCACAACGCGGCGTCGCCAGCCGTCGCATCGCGGCCCCTCGACAGAACTTCCGGGCGAAGGCTGTGTAGCACGCGGTCGGCCACGTCGAGGGCCGGAACCGGCTCGCGGCGCGCCAACTCGGCCAACGCTTCAAATTCGTTCCAACTGGGGCTCATGGGGATTCATCCACTTCATCACAGCAGGTTGGGACTCCGTCCCGGCCGGGTCGGGACGGAGTTCCAACCTACTCTTGCTGTTCCTCTTCGCAGATCCGCCGCAGCCGCCGGCGGGCGCGGAACGCCTGGACCTTGACCAACGACTCGCTCCATCCCGTTCGCTGGGCGATTTCGGCGACCGTACACTGCTCCAGGTACATCAACGTCATCACCAGGCGGTCGCGCGGCGCCAAACGCGCCAGCAGGCCGTGTACGACTTCGGCAGCCTGACGGCTTGCTTCCGCGCCGTCTTCACGGGCCGCCACGGCTCCGGCGGTGACGTCATCCAGTGGCGTTTCGCGGCCCTGCAGACGCCGCCGGCGTTTCCAGTGCCGGTAGCCGACGCGAGTGGCGATCCGTCGGAGCCAATGCACGAACGGCGCCCGGCCTCGGTAGCCGCGGAGTCCCAGATAGGCTTCCACGAACACGTCGTGAACCAGCTCTTCCCACGTCAGGGGCTGGCGCGTGAATCGCCACATGTAAGCCGCGATCGTCTGTTGGTAGCGCCGCACCAAGCGGGCGTAAGCCTCCTGGTCGCCGCCCTGCGACGCCTGCACGTCGGCCCAATCGAGCGGGTCGACCGCTGCCGAGGAAGCTAGCCCCGCCAACGGCTCGGCGGGACCGGTCATGGCGCAACCGGCGACGCCACCAGGAATGTCCTCCGGTCTTTTAACCGCGGCGTCGACGCTGAGCCAAAAGCGCAAGAACGCCGAAAGTTCGCTGCCGATCGGCAACGAACCCCCGGCGATCAACGCGGCTTGGAGAGGCATTCCGCTCATGGGTTTCCGCCGGCTCGCTCCAGGAATTTGCCGACCGCCTGATCCTGATCCGCGACGAACTTGCCGATCAGCTTCCGCTGCTCCTCGCTCAAGATCGGCGCCACCTGATTGCGAAGCTTGCACGCCTTGACCGATGCGTCCGCGATCGCGGTGCCCAGCTCCACCGCCGCCGCGCGAACCTGATCTTCGCTCTGGCCTTGCAGCACGGCATCGCGCAGCACCGCGCGCTTGGCGTGCAGCGACTTCATCGTTTCCGCGATCTGCGCGCGATGGCTCACCAAGACGTCACGAATCTCGTTCCGCTGCTGTTCCGTCAGCTGCAACTCCGAACGCAGCACCATCCAGCGGCCCAGACTGCCCGCGATCAATCGTCCCAGCGGCGTGTCGGCCGCGCGGCCCTTGAGCCAAGCCGCTTGCGGACCGGCGTGCGGCACAGCGGCCGCCCCCGCCGTGGCGAGCCCTCCCACCAAGACACCTACCAACGCCAAATGTCGAAACATCGATTTGCTCCTTCTGTGTATTGTGTCCACGTTCCCCGCTAGCTCCAACCCGGCTTCGGCCGATGCAGTGATTGGTTCCACATTGTTGGTGGATCGCCGCCGTTCCACGGTTACAGGGGGCGTGAGTTTTCCAGGCGGCAGATCGCCTAATCCCCGATTGACCGGTCCAGGCAGGCGATCAGCTTCTGCAGATAGAACAAATCCGCCCGGCACCAGGGCAGATCGAGGTAACGGGCCAGCTGCTCTGGTGGCTCGCGCAAGATCATTGCGCGAGCGTCGAAGATCTCGGCCGACATCGTCGGCAAAGCGAACGGGCTTTCGTTGCGCACCATCATTTCCACATTCCACGCCAGCCACCAGGTGGGCCGGTGGTAGTCCACGTACACGTCCATCAGATGGCGCTGCGTCGGCTCGGCGTAGACTCGCAGCAACCGTCCGACTTCGGGCGTCAAGTGCCGCCAACGCCCGAAGATCGAGCGGCCGACACTCAGAAAGATTCAGAAGCTGACAGAAAGACGGGCGTGACAGAAAAATGCGACGCGAGACACTTGATACGCTTTCAGAATCATCTTTCTGTCACCTCATTTTTCTGCGAACGCAGTGCGTCGCGGCGCGACGGTTTGACGGCCGGGAACTTTGAATTCCGCGCCGTTGGTGTTGGCGGGTTGTCCCAAGGCTGGTGTTGACGTCTGTTAGAGGAACTGGGCACGACCGCGGGTCGTGAAGGCCGCATGAAGCTTGGTGACAACCGAAGGCGTGCCCCCGTTGCGGAGAACAAAGCACCACAAGTCCCCGCGCCGACGGTCGTGCCGTCTTGTTCCCCCAAACCAGGAGAACGGCATGATCCTACCACCGGAAGACGTGACCCGCAATCGACGGTCCCGCAACAGTCGGCAGAAAGCCTTGGAACGAGGGCAGGAGCGAAGAGGCAAAAAGAGGGAGAACAAGCAGGTCCCAGCGAAGCCGTCCGAGGAGCCTGCCTCGGAGGAGTGCTCCATCTTCAAGACGCGGGAGCGCTCGAGGATGTCTGGCCGCATGTTCCTCGCCGCGCGACCGGGCGCCGAAGAAACTGGCCGCCTTGAGCCCGTCGCCGATGTCCGCCAGGCCGGCGCCGTCCGCTCCGAACAGGAACCCGATTTCGTCAAGCGTCGTCTGCGGCATCGGCAGCTCGCCCCACGGGTCCTGGACGGCCAACTCGGCGGCCAGAGTCAGGTCCCCCAACGCCATCACGCCTACGTCGGGGATGGCCGCATCGCTGGCAAACGACTCGACCGGGAGCGGCGGCAACGCCTCCAACTCCACCTCCCAGTCTTCCACGAACTCTTCGGCCCGCTCGACAAGCTCTGCGGTCACGTAGATGCCATGCGTGCGATCTTCCTCCGCGAACCTGGTCAGAGCCAGGGCCAGCAGCAGAGCGAGGTGGACGAACAGAAATGATCGCTATCCTCCAAACTCGATCCACAACTCGTCCGCGGTTTCCGGCTCCCATGTTTCCCACACGGCATCCAACGCCTCGATTCGCCGCTCGGCCGCCGATGCCGCCATCCGCTTGAGGTTTGCCGGCGTCTGCGAGTCGGCAAGTCGCTCGGGCGAAGCCGAGGGCGTCAATGCCGCGTCGGGAGAAGAGGGGCGAGCGGGTTCGCGAAACGCAACCAGATAGCTCCCAACCGACCAACCGGCGTCTGCCGAGTCGTCTTCGCCTTCTCCGCTACCGCCAGCGTGCAAAGGACCTTGGCTGTTGATATAGTTGATCACCGCCAGCACGTCGCCTGCGGTACAAAGACCATCGTCATTCACATCGTAATAGGGTGGCGGCGAAGCGGGTGACGGCGGCAACGATGGATCGCTGCCGTGAGCGTTGATGTAGTTGATAATGCTCAAGACATCGGCGGCCGTGACGTCGCCGTCGCCGTCGACGTCAAAGGGACGCAAACGGTTTTGCCAGCCGAGGTCGTCATCAATATTGGTCACCCAGACGCCGGCCACATCCAGGTCATGGTAGCTCGCATCGGCGCTGGTCGCCGGTGCCGCGACAATCGTGTAGACCTGATCGCCGTCGCGGACGTCGTCATCGACGCCGATGACCGTGACGGTCTGCAGCACGTTCCAATCGGAGGCGGTGAACGTCAGAACCGCGGGCCAGACGGTCCCCTCAGTGCCGTCACTGGAGGAGAGGCCGACGATCACGTCGGCCAGCGGCTGGCTGGTCAAGTGGATCGTGAAGGCCGCCTGAGACCCCGCTTCGGACGTGAACAGCCCGCCGGTCGGATCGACCACAAACCCGGCGGTGTCGTTGTCGTACGTCGTCACGGACACGCCTTGGCTGTCTAGGGCATCCCAAGCGTCATCCGAATCGCCGGCTGCCACCGACACTGCTACCGTGCTGATCTGCGGACCGTCGGCAACCGCATCGTCCACCGCCGTGATCGTCACCGTCTGGGGCTGGTTCCAATTGTCCGGCGTGAACGTCAGCGTGGCCTTGTCCACCGCAGCTTCCGAGGCGTCGTCAACCGTGACAGAGAACGCGACGGCGGACAGCGGCTGACGAGTCAGCACGACGGTGAACGTGTCCGTCGTGTTCGGTTCGGAGACGCTGGCCGCGGTCTTGGAAAGCGAGAAGCCCGCTGAGTCGTCGTCGTGCGTCGTCACCGATACCGTCTGGTCGGGCACCGCGTCCCAGGCGTCGTCC
>CAYPGE010000232.1:0-14276 GCA_964409865.1 uncultured Pirellulaceae bacterium | reverse complement strand
GGGCGTCAGCCCGACGGCTGGGAACCCCGGCGAGCCGCGGGCGTCAGCCCGACGGGTGGGAACCCCGGCGAGCCGCGGGCGTCAGCCCGACGGGTGGGAACTGCCTGCGGCCCCGCCATCCTGGGGCCAACGCCGCCAGGCTCGCCCAATTACCCTGGGGCCGACGCCGCCAGGCTCGCCTTGGTATACTACTTCCATGGATCGTTATTGGTTGCTCACTTCCACGACGTACGGCTCTTGGCTTCCTGGTGACGAACGCGGCTTCGTGAGCAGCTGGCGAGACCAGTCGGGCCAGCTGGTGATTCACAACATTCCCGGCACTCCGTACGACGCCGATATGCCGGCGCTGGAGCGTAACGCAGAAGAATTGCTCAAAGGGGATCCCGTCCGGTTCACGCTGGCCCAGGCGGAGGCTTTGCTGGGTCAGTTCCTGGAAACGGCCGGGTGCCGGGGCTGGCAGCTGTTGGCTGTCGGCATCATGGCCACCCACATTCACTTGGTGGTCGGCGTGCCCGGCGATCCCGCTCCGAAGAAAATACTGGGCGACTTCAAGAGCTACGGGAGCCGCGTCCTGAACCGGCGTTGGGGAAAACCCGCGTCCGGCACATGGTGGACGGTTAAAGGTTCGAAGCGGAAGTTGCCCGATGAGGACGCGGTGTTGGCCGCCGTGAAATATGTTTTGGACCAGGAGTATCCGTTGGTGATTTGGACGGCGTCCATCCCGGAACTGGGATTGCCCGGCGGCCGCGTGGTGTGATGCAGGCCAGCGGCGGGCGTGAGCCCGTCCGGTGGGAATGGCACGCACGCCAAATCACCGTGGGGCTGACGCCGCCACGCTCGCCGGGGCACCGTGGGGCTGACGCCGCCACAGTTAGGCGGAAGAAATTGTACGATAGACCCAACGACACGAGAAGCAATGCGGACCGACTGGGGGCAAGCACTTGACGCTGGCTGACGCCCGCAACCCAAGGCGAACGGCGGGTGTCAGCCCGCCGGTCACCATCCGACTGACGCCGGACGTTCGCCAGGACATGCGCGCACGGCGCGCGCATCCTACCGACTGAGACTCTCTGCAGCCATGAGGGCGAATCATTCCGGGCCGCCCAAAAAGCCGTCCTGCAGGAACACCGGCTTGTAGCCGCGTTCGGTCAGGAACCCGATCGCCCGGTCCAGACGTTGGGCATGGTCCGGCAGATACACCTGGTAGAACGGCCAGAAGTATTGCTCGTGGGTCAGCAGATCGACGATTTCGCCCTGACAGGGATCGGCCACGACCGCTTCCAGCGTGGGCACGATCTTGTCCAGCGGCGTGTTGTTGACCACCATGTCCACCCTGGAGAAGATCATCCCGCTGGCGAAGTCCTTGAGCAGGTCGTGGCGCGACAGCCACTCCGAGCGGACGTCGTCCAGGCGGTAGTTGACTTGCCACTCGCCCTGCGCCGACTTGCGGAAATAGCCCCCCAGCACCCGCGAGCCCCGCTCGTACAACGGCTTCCAGGCTGCGGGCCGCGTCATGCCCCAGTGGACAACCACGACGTGGCTGAAGGTCTTTGGCCCGGCAAAGCGGTGGATCTGGGCGTTGATCAGGTCCAGGTCGGCCAGCAGCTTCTCCACGGGCGCGTCCCGGTAAGGATTCGACGGCTCGTTGGCATAGGCGTGAAAGGCCAACCGCAGCCAATCCGCATTCGCCTCCCATTCGCCGCGGTACTTGTCCGGAAACTGAGTCAGGTTCCAGTCGTCGCCGGTCGTGTAGTAGATGTTCAGCGTGAAGCGCGCCCCGTACTTGGCGTTCAGGTCCTTGAGCATCTTCAAGTAGAAACAATCGAACAGCGACGGGTAGCCCTTCTGCGTGATGTCGCGCAGGAAGAAACTGTTGTCGTCGATCACGAACCGATAGCGTTTCTGCGAGTGGCGGTCCCAGACCAGGCGGACCTTCGCCTCCTGGCGGTCGCTGCCCGAACCGGCCGTCGCGGCGACCTCCGTTTCCCGCTCGCGGAGCACCGCCGTGCCGCGAAACGTCTCGCCGTCGCGGCTGGCGGGCCGGCCTTGCACCAGCACTTCGCCGCCCTGCGGCGCGCGGCCGCTGATTTCAATCTCCAGCCCGCCGGGCACTTCGCGGCCCAACCGGGCGTGCATCACGGCCCCGTCCATCGGCTCCAGAATCTGCAGGCCGCCGGCCGCAGCAGCCAGAGCCGGCCGCGCCGCCATCGCGCCCAACGCGGCGCAGGCCGAGGTGTGCAAGAAGCCCCGGCGGGAAATGCTCGTCCAAGGACTCATGGGTACGCCTTTCGTGCGAGGTTTCGATGTTCGGGGTCGGGATCTTCGACCATGCCCGCCGGGACCCCGCGACGGCGGCCTGATAAGGCTGAGTCTTGCCGCCCGACGGGGCCATGTCAATCGTCCCGCCTTCGTGAGAAACGCCGACGACGACGTACTCCGGTGGAATCCCGCAGCCACGGACGAAGGCCTCATCATCAACTTGAGCCAACTGTCCGTCGCGTGCGCATCAAAAAAGGCGCCTCCTCCAGGCGCCTTTTCCGTGTCTTCTGCAGCGGCGATTCTTACTCGCGAGGTCGCACCGCACCCGTCAAACCCGTGTAGTCCACTCGATCCCGCTCGTGCCACAGGGGCAGGCCCAACTCGACCCGCTTACGCAGAATGTCGATCTTCTCCGGCGAGCCAGCGGGGGCATCCGTGGGCTGAAACTCGTCCGATTCCAACGGCATGAAGTCCTCGTCGTGCCCATACTTCAGAATCGCTTCAAACACGTTCCGAACATTCTTCATCGCAGTCTGTAACCTCCGGTACCGAGATAAAAGTGAAGCTGTTGCCTAGGGTAAGTTTTCAGCCTGGCCTGCCGATTTGACTGGCGTTCGTCCAGACGTAAAAGTTGTGTTCGCAACCACTACAAGGTAACGCCCAAACTGGCCAAGCCGGTTTAGATTAAAACATCCGTCGCCGAAAGACAGCGTCCGTGGCTCTTCGGATCACTCCGGAAAAGGTCTATAATCAACTCTCGCGAGCAAAGGCAGGAAGACGCTCTTGGCGAACAAAGTGTCCAATTATTCTCAACTCGCCCCGGTTGTCAAGTTGCCCATTTTAACATCTTAAGGATTTTGTTAAATTTTTTCTGGGGACATGTCATGCAAAGGTCTCCCAGGCTTGCTGCTGATCCAGGACATCCCACAAAGGTGGTAGACCGGCATCGAGGGACTGCCGGAGTTGGTCGTTTAGCTCGCCAGCCACGGCCTGGAGCGAAGGCATCCCGTCGGCGACAAAGCCGTTGACGCAGATGAAGAACGCGACGGGCGGACGCGTCATCCACTCGACGAAATGCTCGGCCACGCGGCCAGTCAGCTGGGGCGCCGCTTGGGCGAAGGGGCCGTCGGCGACAAACACGATGTGGCACGGTTTCTTCTGCCTGCCCCACAGCCGGTCGCAGCCACGCTGCAGAACGCCCGACAAGCGGTGACGGAGGAAGCTCACCTGTTCGTCGAACGGGAGGCCCAGGTAGGGGCTCAAGTTGCCCGCTTCCGATTTGAGTAACGGCAGGGGCTCGCCTTCCAGACCGATGCCCGCCACGTACCAGCGCAGGCTGGCCGTCTCGATCAGGACCGTCAACAAAACCGGTTCTTTGGCCGTCATGCATTCGCCCTGCTTGATGCGGCGCCGGCGGAAGTCGCCCGGTCCAGCCGCGACAACAACTCGCCGCTCTGTCTGGCAAATTCGTCGAGAGGGACTCGATCTGGCGGGACACCGGGTTCCCGTTCCAGTAGCCCCTGCGCCAACTGCTGTCCTTGCCGTACGTGCTCTCGCAAGTCCACCAGCAGTCGCTGGCGTTGGACGATCTCGTCGTACCGTGCGGCCGCCTGGTGCAGTACCTCGATCAGTTCATCCGGGTCCCACGGCTTGGTGATGTAGCGATACAACCCGACGTTGTTGATGGCATCGACGACCGCCCGGAGATCGGCATAGCCGGTGAACACGATGCGAATGGCCTCCGGATGCTCGGTTTTGACGCGGTGCATCAATTGGACACCCGTCATTTCCGGCATCCGCTGGTCCGACATGATCACGTGAATCGGGTGCTGTTGGAGGATCTGCAACGCTTGACGGCCGTTCTCGGCGGTGTACAGTTCAAACTCGCGCCGCAACAGGCCCTGCAGCGAGTAGAGGATCTCCGGCTCGTCATCCACCAGCAGAATCGGGTGCTTTTCTTTCTCGCTCATCGGTTCGGGCTCATTTCGTCGGAGGGCGGAAGGGAAGTCGGACGCGAAACGTGCTGCCGCGTCCCGGTTGACTGTCGACATCGATCGCGCCGCCCTGGTCGCGGACAATGCCATAACAGATGGACAATCCCAGGCCGGCTCCGCTTCCCACGGCTTTGGTCGTGAAGAACGGTTCGAAGATGTGCGGCAGGTGAACCGGATCGATCCCGGAACCATGATCCTGGACGTCGACCAGCACCTGGTCGTCGTCGGCGGTGGTGCGCAGTTCGATTCCGGCCTGCGGCCCGCTCGCCTGGATGGCGTTCAACAGCAGGTTATGGAACAGTTGATGGATCTTGGCCGGACGGCAGAGCACGGGCGGAAGCGGTTCGAAGCGAGTGCTGACCGTAAGTTGTTTCTCGTCGAGATCGCGGCGGAGCACGTCCAGCGTGGACTTCAAGGCGGCGTTCAGGTCCAACTCGTCCAACTCCGCGGCGTCCAGCCGAGCGAACTCGCGCAGGTTCTGAATGATGTTGCGCACGCGGCTCAATCCGTCCAGGGAAGCGGCAAACAGCCTGGACGAGTTTTCCTGGACCCACGCCAAATCGGCAGTCCTTTCGAGTTCGGCGATTTGGGCCGCCAAGCTCGGATCTGCTTGCGCCAGGGTCTCCGCACCGCGCTGATAAGCCTGGAGCACTTCCATCACGGAACCTACGTCGCGGTTCAGCACGGCGAGGTTGTTGGTGACGTAGGCCACCGGATTGTTGATCTCGTGCGCCATGCCGGCCGCCAATTGCCCCAGGCTGGCGAGCCTTTCGCTCTGCACCAGCGCCGCCTGTGCCTCGCGCAGCCGCCGATTCTGGTCGGCCAGCCTTCGCTCCAACGCGATGATGCGTTCGCCAGCCCGCATCCGGACCCGCAGTTCATCCGGATCGAAAGGTTTGATCAGGAAGTCATCGGCGCCGGCGTCCATCCCCGCGACGAGGTCCTCTTTTTCCGATTTCGCCGTCAGCAGAATGATGTAGACGTACCCCGGCAAGTCACATGCGCGGATCCGGTGGATCAGTTCCAGACCGTCCATTTCCGGCATCAGCCAGTCGGTCAGGACCAGCGGAAAGTAGTCGTGCTGGAAGAACTCCCAGGCCTCTGCCCCGTGCGCCGCTTCCTCGACCTCGTACTCCCATTTCTGCAGGCACGCCCGCAACAACCGCCGCGTGACCAGGCTGTCTTCGACGATCAGGACTTTCATGGGCCGTGTACTCGACGCAGGGTTCATTCGCTCTGTCAGCGTGGTACGCCGGGCTCCGGCGGTGTGAAGGGACAGAACTCGGCCGGCGTTCGCAGCGGCATCGTTCCCGACGAGGACTCGAACAACAGCGCGTGCGGATCGCGGTCGTCGCGGTCCGGCAGCGGAACGACCGCCAGACGGGCGGATTTTCCCGGTGTCAACGAGCCGAAATCGGCGTCTACGCCCAGCGCGACCGCCCCGTTGATCGTCCCCATCCGCAAGACATCGGCGGGGGCCAGGCCGCCAAAGTGCTGGTGGATGCAGCGCAGTTCTTCCCATAGGCTGAGATCCGGGTTGGAAGCCCGCGAGTCGGTGCCGATGGCGACGTTGACTCCCGCCGCCAACAGGGTCGGCAAGGGATACGGCTCATGCCCGAAATACGCGTGCGTGCGCGGGCAGTAGACCACCGACATCCGAGCGGTCCGCGCCCCGAGAAACGCGATCTCGTCGGGAGCCAGGTAATTGCCGTGGACGACCAGGGCGCGGTGCGATTGAGCCATGATGCGCAGGTAATCCAGCGGCCGGCTTCCTCGCGGGATGGCATCGGGGTACCAGGCGTTGAAGGACTGCAGCATGGGCACCAACAGCCCGCTGCCCGATTGCAGCAATTCCAATTCCTCGCGGGTCTCGGCCAGGTGCATCGCCAAGGGCACACGATACTGCCGGCACAGCGGGCACATCCTGGCCAGCAGTTCCGGGTGGACGGTGTAGGGCGCGTGGGGGCTCAAACCCGCGCGCCATTTCGTCTGGGCGGCGGCGCCGGCCGCATGCTCGGCCGCCTGCGCCAGCAGGGGCTCGACGCGTTCCTGGGCTAGGCCCAGCAATTCCAGGAAGACGGTGCCGTCCAGCGGTCGGGCCTGGAACGTCGCCTCCGGCCAGCCGGGCGGAGCGATTTCGCCCACCGCGACCGTGCCGGTCCGTTCGACTTCTCCCAGGCCCCGTTCGACAGCCCGGTATCGCAACTGCGGCCAATCGGCCGCGGCGGACTGCTCTCGCCGACGACTCACGATCGAGGCGATCCAATCGGCAAAAGCGACGCCCGGTTGTCCCAGTGGAGCCGACAAATCGCTGAATTCCAAATGCGTGTGCGCATTGATCAAGCCCGGCAACAAGGCGACGTTGCCCAAGTCGCGCGGCGGACTGCCGGACACGTTTTCCCCCACGGCGACGATGCGCCCATCGGCCATCGTCAGCTCGCCGTCCGGAATCGGCGGGCCCTCGATGGGGAACAAATAACGAGCCTTCAGAGCGAATGCGTGCATGGTCAGTCGTCAGTGGTCAGTCGTCAGTGGTCAGTTGTCAGTGGTCATTTGTCATTTGTCATTTGTCAGTTGTCAGTGATCGGTGATCGGTGATCGGTGGCATTCGCCCAACACCTCGCATCCCTCATCTCGTATCCCGTATCCCGTATCTCGTATCTCGTATCTCGTATCTCGCATCCCTCATCCTTTCCCCCGGTACCAGACGCGGACGATTTGGTGCCAGAAGCTGGGGGAATCGCCGCTGATGCCCAGCGATCCGTCCGTGGAACCTTCCTCGTAGCGGCTCCAGATATTCGGCAGCACGACGGTCTCGACGTGCATGACGTCGATCTCTTGCTCTTCGATCCAGCGATTGGCCGCGGCGACGGCGTCGACGAAGGTTTCGTATTCGCCGACCTTGAAGAACGCCGGGGCCGAGAGCATTTTGGGGACAAAGTCACGGAACTGGATCATGCCGGCTTTCCTTCTTCGCGGTAGAGTCCTTGCGTCCAGATATACATCTCGACCGCCCGTGGCGTTTGGTAGCGGATGCTGCGGCCGGCGGCAACGGCCTGGCGGATGGCGGTGCTGCTGAAATCAACCAGCGGCATCTGTACCTGGTGACGCTGGATCTCTCGCAGTCGGGCCGCGGAAACCATGTCCGCCAGCACGCCGAAATCCGGTTCCGGCGTGTCGCGGCGGCGGACCACCACGGGCACGGCCAAGGAACAAATGCGGGCCGCCTCGCGCCACGTCGGCAGATCGCGGAGCGAATCGGCGCCCATCAAAAAAAACAGCTCGTCCTGCGGTTGCTGTTCCCGCAGCGCCGTTAACGTATCGACCGTGTACGTCACCCCGCCGCGGCGGATCTCCAGTTCCGAAACGAAAAAGGCCGCGTGGCCGGCGATCGCCAACCGCAGCATCTCCACTCGCCGCTCGGCAGGCGTCAAATGCCACTGCTGTTTGTGCGGCGGAATGGACGCCGGCAGAAACAGCACCTGGTCCAATCGGCATTGCTCGCGGCAGGTTTCTGCCAGCAACAAATGGCCGTAATGGACTGGATCAAACGTACCGCCGAAGATGCCCACGCGCATGGCTCGTCTGCCCTAAGTTCGATTTGTCTGGTATGGTAACAGAATCATGGGCAAGCAACAACAATCCTTGTTTCAGACGGATGCCCCGGCCTGGGAAATCGACGACGACGCGGAGGCTTGTGTCGCCACGGTCGTCTTTTCCGAGGCGCCCTACGGCCCCTACGATTACGCCGTTCCCGACCGGCTGCGAGCGGCCGTGTCGCCGGGCCGCCGCGTCCGCGTGCCGCTGGGCCGCGGCGACCGGACGATGCTCGGCTATTGCGTCAAACTGGAACATCGCAGCACAGGCGGGCGGCCGCTCAAGGACGTCTGCGGGATCGTCGACGACCGCCCGCTGCTCACCCCGCAAATGCTGCGGCTGACCGAGTGGATGGCGGACTACTACTTGTGCCCGTGGGGCGTCGTCCTGGACGCCGTGGTGCCGGCGGGTGTGCGGGGTCAAGCCGGTACGCGAGCCGTGACGCTGCTCCGCGTGCCGACCAACGTGGCCGCCAGGCTGAGCCAGCTGGAGTTGCCGCCCAAGCAGCTGTTGGCGCTCAAGATCCTGGCCGCTTCGCCTCAGCCGCTCACGCCTCAGCAGCTGGCGCGGGCCGCCCGCTGTACGCTGGCGCCGATCGCCCGCCTGCGGGCGCTGGAACTGGTCGCGGAAGAATCGCGGCGAGTTCACAAGGACGACTTGGAAGACCTGCCGCAGGCCCGCGAGCCGCGGCACGACTTGAACGCCGACCAGCAGCGGGCGCTGGACCGCATGCTGCAGGCACTGAACTCGGGGCGGCACCAGACGCTGCTGATTCACGGCGTCACCGGCAGCGGCAAGACGGAGGTCTACATCCGGGCGATCGAAGAGATGATCGCGTTCGGGAGGCAAGCGATTGTGCTGGTGCCGGAAATCAGCCTCACGCCGCAAACCTGCCAGCGCTTCCGTGCGCGCTTTGACCGCGTGGCCGTGCTGCACAGCCATCTGAGCGACGCCGAACGGCACTGGCACTGGCTGCGGATCGCCGGCGGCGAGGTCCAAGTGGTGGTGGGTGCCCGCAGCGCGGTCTTTGCGCCCACGCCGCACCTGGGCATGATCGTCCTGGACGAGGAACACGACGGCTCGTTCAAACAGGACACCGCCCCGCGCTACCACGCTCGCGATGTAGCCCTGTGGCGGGCCCGCGCCGAAAACGTCCCCCTGGTCCTGGGCTCCGCCACGCCGGCCCTGGACAGCTGGCAGCGGGCCCAGGCCGGTGAGTTCGAACTGCTCGAAATGCCTCGCCGAGTCCTGGACCGGCCGCTGCCGGACGTGACGGTCGTCGATCTGCGGGTGGCCGCCAAGGGCTACTATCACGGCGGGGCGATCAGTCGCCAGCTGCTGCAGGCCATGCACCGGGCCCTGAAAGAGGACGGCCAGATCATCCTGCTGCTGAACCGCCGCGGCTATGCGACGACCATCCAGTGTCCCGGCTGTGGGCACGTCGTCCGCTGTCCCGATTGCGACATCGCGCTGACCCACCATCGCGAGCAAAACAGGGCGCTGTGCCACTACTGCGACTACACGATCGCCGCGCCCACCATCTGCCCCAACTGCGGCTCGGCCGGCATCCGTTACGCCGGGCTGGGCACGCAGAAACTGGAGCAGGAGGTACGAACCCGGTTCCCGCACGCGCCGTGCCTGAGGATGGACTCGGACAGCATGCAGCGGCCCGGCAGCCACGAGCAGGCGCTGGCTCGCTTTCGCGCCGGCGAGATCAAGATCCTGTTGGGCACGCAGATGATCGCCAAGGGACTGGACTTCCCCAACGTCACGCTGGTCGGCGTGATCAACGCCGATACGGCATTGCACTTTCCGGATTTCCGGGCCGCCGAACGCACCTTTCAACTGGTGACACAAGTGGCCGGACGCACCGGCCGGGGAGACAAAGGCGGGTTGGTGCTGGTCCAAACGTTCAGCCCGGAACACCCCGCCATCCAGGCTGCCGCCCGCCACGACTTTGCCGCCTTTGCCCAACAGGAATTGCCCGTCCGCGCCGAGTTCCATTATCCGCCCGTGGCGGCTATGATCCGTTTGATCGTCCGCGGCACGGCGGAGATGGCGGCCGAGCATTTTGCCGAACACGCGGTCGCCAAGCTGCGCGAGGCCGCGGCGGCGACCGGCGCGGAGGTCCGCATCCTGGGCCCCGCGCCGGCGCCGATCGCCAAACTGCGCGGCTGGTTCCGCTTTCACGCCCTGCTGCAAGACCCGGATCGGGACCGATTGCGGGAGGTGGTGCGGAAAGCCACGGCCGAACTGAAACCACCGGAAGAAATCCAATGGGTCGTGGATGTGGATCCGTTGGATCTGCTGTGAGCGATCCGGAATCTGAGATCAAGAATCTGGAGTCTCAAATCTGAAACGTGGAGTGTAGAATCGGAGGTGTGACGTGTGAGATTTGAGATCTCAAATCTCAAATCTCAAATCTGAAATCTCAGATTTGACATTTGAGATCTGAGATTCGAATACCGAGACAAATTCCACATCGCCAATGACCGAAATGCGAAACGACGTTTCAGATTTCCTGCTTCGAGTTTTTCACCCCCAAAGGTGCACCATGAAAGCTGTCCGCCTGGGAATCCTCCTGCTGTTGACCACCACCACATCTGCGGCCGACTTCTTCGTGGCCCCCACGGGCGACGATGCCAATCCGGGCACGGCGGACCGGCCGCTGGCGAGCTTGACGGGGGCGCGGGACGCGGTGCGGGCGCTGAAAGCCCAAGGTCCGCTGACCGCACCGGTGCGCGTGATCGTCGCCGAGGGCAGTTATGCTCTGACCGAACCGCTGGTGCTCGGCCCGCAAGACGCGGGCACGGCCCAATCGCCGATCCGCTACGAAGCCGCACCAGGGGCTCGGCCGGAGTTCTCCGGAGGGCGGGTTCTGAGCGGCTGGAAGCCGGCGGAAAACGGATTGTGGACGCTGAAGATTCCGGAGGTGGCCGCCGGCAAGTGGTATTTCGAGCAACTGTTCGTCGGCGGCCGCCGCGCCACCCGCGCTCGCAGTCCGAACAAGTTCTACTACCACATCCAGGACGTGCGTCAAACCGTCTTGGACGAGGGCGGCTCGCCCCGCAAACCCAAACATGCCCGCCAAACCCTCCGCATGCGGCCGGAAGATTTCCAGGAAGCGCTCGGCAAGGTCGGCCCTGACGATCTGCGCGACCTCAACCTGGTGGTCTACCACAACTGGGACAACACCCGCCGGTTCCTGGACAGCATCGACGCCCAGCAGGCGACGCTGGTCACCAGCGGCGAAGGCATGAAGTCCTGGAACCCGTGGCGCCCCAACGGCCTGTTCCATCTGGAGAACTATCGGGCGGCGCTGGACGCGCCCGGTGAATGGTTCTTGTCGCGGGATGGCACGCTGACCTACAAACCGTTGCCGGGCGAGGACCTGACGAAGGTCGCCGTGGTTGCGCCGGTGGCCGACAAGTTCCTCGTGATCCAGGGCGATGCGGCGGCCGGCAAGTTCGTCGAGCACGTGGCCTTTCAGGGCCTGACGTTCACGCACGGCCAATGGCTGACGCCGCCGGGCGGTTTCGAGCCGGCCCAGGCGGCGGCGCCGATCGAAGCCGTGGTGATGGCCGACGGGGCGCGAAACGTGACGATCGAGGACTGCGAAATCGGCCACGTCGGCACGTACGTCGTCTGGTTCCGCCGCGGCTGCCGCGATTGCACGCTACGGCGGTCCTACCTGCACGATTTCGGCGCGGGCGGCGTGCGGATCGGCGAAGCCGGCATCGCCGCCAGCGAAGCGGAGCGGACCAGCCACATCACGGTGGACAACAACATCATCCGTCACGGCGGCCGCATCTTTCCGTGCGCCGTGGGCGTGTGGGTCGGCCACAGCCCCGACAACGCCGTGACGCACAACGAGATTGCCGACCTGTACTACACGGGCCTTTCCGTCGGCTGGCGGTGGGGCTACGGCGAAAGCCTGGCCAAGCGGAACACGATCGCCTTCAACCACGTGCATCACATCGGCTGGGGCCTGCTGAGCGACATGGGCGGCATTTACACGCTCGGCCCGTCCGAAGGCACCGTCGTCCGCAACAACGTGTTCCACGACATCTACGCCTACTCCTACGGCGGCTGGGGCATGTACACGGACGAAGGCAGCACGGGAATCCTGTTCGAGAACAACCTGGTCTATCGCGTTAAGACGGGCGGCTTCCATCAGCACTATGGCAAGGAGAACATCGTCCGCAACAACGTTTTGGCCTACAGCAAGCTGTACCAGTTACAGGCCACGCGCGTCGAGGAGCATTTGTCATTCACCTTGCAGCGGAACATCGTCTACTGGGACAGCGGCGTGCTGCTGTCGGGGCGCTGGGACAAGGTGCGGCACGTCAGCGGCAACAACTGCTACTGGGAAGCCACCGGCAAGCCGGTGGATTTTCTGGGCAACACGCTGCAAGCCTGGCAGGCCGAGGGCCACGAACAGGGTTCGATCGTGGCCGATCCCAAGTTCGCCAACGCGGCAGAAGGCGATTTCCAACTCGCCTCGGACTCGCCGGCGTTGAAGTTGGGCTTCCAGCCGTTCGACTACCGCGAGGCGGGCGTGTACGGCGATGCGGCTTGGCGCGCCAAGGCGAACGACGTGACGTATCCGCCGCTGGAAACCATCCCCGAACCGCCTTCGCCTTGAGTTGCGGGGCGAGCGAAGCGGCGGGACCGTGACGCGATCGGCGCCGAAGAAAAAAGCCCGGCGGTTCCGTAACAGCCGGGCTTCTCGCTGCGCTATCGGTGCCGATCAAGTTTTCTTCAACGGCACTTGCACGTTGTTTTCGCCTTCCTTGACTTCGATCTTGATGTCGCTGGCGGCCTCGTTCCAGTACTTCTCCGGCACCGTCTCGTCGATTTTCACCGGCTTGGGTTCGTCCGATGCGTCTGCGGCTTTGGGAGCAAGGTAGACCGTGTAGGTATCTACCGGCAACGGGGAAGGCAACTGAAACGTGCCGCCAGCCTGAATGTCCGCCGATCCCCCCTGGCCCGAATTCATGCTGAGGAACACGACCGCCGCGTCGGCATACGGCTGACCGTCCAGCGTGACGGTGCCCTTCACCATACCCACCGGCTTGGAGGAACCGCAGCCCAGGCAGGTGACCAGGGCGACGCAGAGCAGGGCTAGAGCGAGTCGATTCGGCCCACGTTGGAGCGAAAACGCGAATCTCAACATACAAATCCCTTTCGCGGGAAAAAGGCTTGAAAGACCTGAGTCTATGGCTCGAACAGGCCCGGCCGCGCAGTCCAATTTGGGACCGCGCGCACGGCTTGCCATTTTTACGGCGGATCAATACGTCCCGACAGGCTCGCCATCGTAACGGCAGGCCAACCGCTTGAGGTCCGTGAAGTCGATGTCGCTGGAAATGAATCGGACCGAGCCATCGACCAGCACGACATTGATGCCGCCGGGGTGTTCCGAGTTCCAGTGCGTGTTGTTGCGATACATGGCTTCGGTTGCGCCCGTCTGGACGATTTGCGAGTTCGGCGCAAAGCGGACGCAACTCGTACCGGCTTGCCAGAGGTCTGAGCAACCGGAAGGATGGCCGACCCACCGGGGATGCCGAGTGCCGTACCAGGCTCCGTAGTAGTTCGACGTGCGGTTCTGCAGGACCACCAACCCCGATTGCTCTGCCACCATGATGGTGTTGGCCGTCCCATCGGTGACATCGTGCAGACCGTATGTCTCGTTGGCAACCAACACGCCATTGTTGCAGGACCAGCCATGCCCGCAGTCCTGCGTTCCGCGATTCGGATCCAATCCGGGAATGGGCCGGGCGGCACCTTGGTTTCCCACGTAGGTGACGTTCATCGCGTCGACGTTATTGAGGCCGCCCGTTTTGGGAATCACCGAAGACGGGCAGCGATAGGCAGGCAACACCAAGTTGTGCAGCACTTCGTTTCCCAACAGCGCGTTTGCTCCGGCCGCGCCGCCGGCCATGAAATGCGATTCGGTCATGCCAGCGGAGAACGTCAACTGTTGGTAAATGGCCGACTGTTCCATGAACGGCAGAATCAACGCTCGCCAATTGGTTCCATTGGAGGGCCAGGTCTCGCGCAGGTTGAACGATCCGTAGGGAAGGATGCGGTACGTGTCGTGATAGTTGTGCAAGGCGATGCCGATCTGTTTCATGTTGTTGACGCATTGGGTCCGCCGCGCCGCCTCGCGCGCGGCTTGGATCGCGGGCAAGAGCAGCGCCACCAGGATCCCGATAATCGCAATCACCACCAGCAATTCCACCAAAGTAAAAGCTCGATGTCGTCCGGGTTGCATAGAACACCTCCCGAAAAAATAAGGTAAACAGGATTACGAGACATCACCATGTGAATTGTAACGTCCGGGAACGTTACCGAACAGACGGCTACTCTGCGACTAAGAACCGCTAACAAAACCGTTCGGCGCGGGTCTCTGACCCCGCCGAAACC
>CAYPGE010000231.1:0-14277 GCA_964409865.1 uncultured Pirellulaceae bacterium | reverse complement strand
TGTCCATGCCAATGTGCATGGCCAATTCAGCCAAATCTTGCCAGACCCTGGGGCGCGCGGCGACGTGGGCAGCCATCGTCAGTCGTTGGCGAGCGCGTGGTGGACGGTCTTGCGCAGTTTGCTCCAATCCTCCGCGGTTGCTTCGGACGGTGCACCGCTTTCCAGCCCCTCGATGAGCAACGCATCCAGACGCTCATGGCCGCTTTGGGCGTTGGCGATCAACACGCGGATGTAGTCGGTTTCGTCGCGGTAGCGCCCCGTCGCAACTTGGGTCTCGAGAAACCGGAGCAAGTCATCAGGGAGCGAAATACTGATCTTCGCCATGGCAGGTTCCTCCTGTCAAATAGATAAACCCGATCACGCGGCGTGGCAATGCTCCAGCGTGGCAAAACCCGCGAACGCTTGCTAGATTGTACAGTGGATTCAAGCTTATCGCCACGCGGAAAGCGCCGATGTTCTTGGCGGCGCTGCAGTGGCGGAGGCTCCCCAGGAGGCAAGCATGTGCAAGGCATTGACGAAACTGGACGATGTCCTGGCGGCGGCGCTGTTCGTTTTGCTAGCCATGGCGCAGGCGAGCGGCCAAGACCTGTTCGAGGTCCCACTGGAAAACGGGGCGTTCACCAAGGGCGTGGACGATCGCGGCGTCCCGCTGGGCTGGGCCCAGTACGGTGGCGGCGGCAAGGACCAGGAACTGCACGTCGTAAATGGCCCCGACGGCGGCAAGGCGCTGTTGATCGCGGACGGCGATCCGGCGGTCGAGATCGGCGTGTCCCAGGCATTCAAGCTGAAGGGCGGCGAGACGTACGAGGTCACGGCCAAAGTCCGCGCGGTGGATGACGCCTCGCCCGCCGGCGCGTACCTGCAGTTCCGGTTCCTGCCTTCCCAAGAAATGGTCCAAACCGGCTTGGCCGCCGAATCGGCGAAGCACTTTTCCGAGGTCTCGGTCAAGGCCACCGCGCCGCCGGATACCACGCAAGGCGTGATCTACCTGTATACGCACCGGGACCCGATTCCGCGAGTGCTGGTGACTGATGTCCGAGTCGTCGGAGGACTGCCCCCGCCGCCGCCGCCACCTCCGCCGCCGGTCCCGCCTCAGTACGACAAACTCAAGGACCTGCGCCTTGATATTCGCCTTGTGAAAGATGGCAAACCGAACGCGGCGATCGTGGTGTCGGCGTCGGAGATGTATCGGAACGCGGCCGCTGCGATCCAGAGCGAAATCGAACGCCGCACCGGCGCCAAACTGCCGATCGTTTCCGACGACTCGCCGGAAGCGGCGGTGCCCATCCAGGGCCATCGCATCGTGCTGGGCAACCGCTCGACCAGCAAGACGATCAGCGCCCTGTACGACCGGTTCTACTGCCTGGTGGATCTCAAGTATCCGGGGCCGGAAGGCTACGTCATCCGGTCCGTTCACAGTCCGTTCGGCAACGGGCACAGCGTCGTCATCGTCGGCGGAAGCGACGCGGTTGGGGTCGATGAGGGCGCCAAGGCGCTGGCCGGCATCCTGGCCAAGGCGGACGCTGCGCCGGGCGAACTGGCCATCGGCTGGACGATGGTCACGAAACTCGGCAAGGGTGTGAAAGTGCCCACGGACATCAAGCAGTTCGAAACCTGGGAAGCGTCGCGAGGCTACGGCTCGGTCGGCTACTTCGGCTGGTGCAGCATCAGCAAGCGCATGGCGATGTACTACATGACGGGCGACGAATTCAGCGCCCGCGAATTCGTCCGCTTGTCGTTTCCGGACCAGCAGGCGCTGAAGGAAATCGAAGAGGTCGACGGCGAGCGGGTCGAGAACAAGCACGATCCGCTGGCGGGGTTCTACCACTACAACGCCCACATGGCGATCCTGTTCTGGGATTTGATCGAAGAAAGTCCCGTGTTTTCCGACAAAGAGCGGCTGAAGATCACCAATGCTTTTGCCCGGCAGTTGAACCATCGCAAGAACGAGGGCGTCTACGGCCTCAGGCAACCGCCCCGCGGCGTTAGTTCGCGGCACGGCCAGTGGTCGGCGATCTCCTTGTATTGCCTGGGGCGGTATTTCAACAAGGAGTATCCGAACCCGGTCTGGGCTCACTGCGAACGGGCCGGCCAACTCGCCTTCCACTCCTTGCACCAGCATGCCTGGGTCTCCGGCGAGAACGACAACCTGTTCTGGTACAACACGGGCATTGCGCCGATCTTTACGTACATGGTGCTGACCGGCGATCGGAAGCCGCTCGAAAACGGCGTGCTGGCAGACCTGTTGCGCGGCCAGGAAATCCTGATATCGGGCCGCGTTCCCGACTGGGCTTTGAACTCTGCGTCACTGGGCCTGCTGCACAAAGCCGCGTACCTGACCGGCGACGGCCGCTGGATTACGTACCGCGAGCGCAGCGGCGTCGACACCAACGTGTTCCGGCTGGGCCAGTCGTTTTGGCCCGAGGCGGCGCTGACGCCCCAGTTGCCGGACGACCTGGTGGGCAAGTGGAGCATTCACCGTCTGCCCAAGCCGGCCTGGGACGCGCGAGGCAGCGGCCTGCCGTTCGACCAGTCCGTCTACTTCGGCAGCTATCGCAGTGCGGCGGACGCCAGCGGAGACTACATCCTGCTGGACGGCTTCAACGGCGCATCCCGCAATCCGTATCACACCTTCGACATCCTGGAATTGCGGCTGGCCGGCCAAACGATCCTGCAGGGATACCACAATCAAGTGTTAACCAGTGCCGACGGGATGGTCGAGCCGGCGGTCGCGATGGATGCAGCCCTGCTGTACAGCGACGTGCTAGGCCCCACCGCCATCGCCATAGGCGAAGTGCCTCAAGCGGCTTTCTGCAACTGGCGGCGGACGCTGTGCCAGCGGACGGGACGCTATGCGCTGGTCGTGGACGACCTGGTTTTTCGCACCGACAGTCAGAACATGAAGGTGAGTACAACCTGGCAGGTGACGCGGGGCGGGTGGGATCAGAAGGAACAAACGGTCCGCGTGCCGGCCAGCGATCCGGCGACTGGACTTGCGTTCGAGTTGCGTGCCTGCGACGTGCAGCAAACCAGCCGAACCGAGGCCGTGACCATGAACTGGCACGGGGCGGTGAAGAAAGGCGAGCATCGAATCGCCTTCTATCTAATCGGCCAGACCGGCGCCAAATCGCCGAGTACGGTGGCTTGTGTCCGACTGGCCGAAAACGCCGCCGCGTTGGCGTTGCCGCAGCCAGCCGTTAGCGCCGTGGGAACCTACGAGCAGTTGAAGGGCAAGCTGGTGCTGCTGGCCGAGGATCATCTGTTCGGGCGAGCGCTGACCAGCGTCGGAATCGGTCATGTGTTCGTCTCCAGCGACGCGCCGGTCGATCTCGACTGGGAGTTCACCAGCGGCGTGGCCAATGTCGTCGCGACGGAACACACGACGTTGCAGCTGAGCCTGAGAAATCCGGACGAACTGCGGCTGGGCGGCCAGCCCGTGAAAGCCTCGGCCGTGGGCGGGATCTACAGCATTACGTTGCCTCCGGGGCACCATGTTGTCAGCGGCGCGTCGCCGGCCGCGGAAGCAACTGCAGGACTCGCGGCCGATCTTCAGCGTCTGCTGGGCGAAGGACGAAAACTGCGTGCGGAGGCGTTAGCGGCGGCCGGTCCGGCGGCCAAACCAACGGCGGCGGAGTTGCCCCTGGCGTTTGCCAGCCAGGTCGGCGGCAAGGTGGCAGACATGATCGCCATCCCCTCGGCTGCCGGCCCCATGTTGTGCGTCGCGGAAGGCAACACGATTCATCTGCTGACGCATGAGGGCAAGGAAGCTCGCAAGCTGCACACGGACGGTCCGATCCGCGTGCTCCGCTGGTGGGATACGTGCCAGTTGCTGCTGGCCGGTTGTGCGGATGAAAAGCTCATCGCCTTTGACCGCGAAGGCCAACGCAAGTGGGTCTTCACCTCGGAGATGGACCCCGCGGTGTACGAAGCCGCGAAGACCTATTGGTTCAAGAGCGCTCCGGGCCACGAAGGCATCCACGGGTTGTACACCGGCGAGTTTGACGAAGGGAAGGACCGCTGTTTCGTGGGCAGCGCGTGTACGCTGGAGATTTTGGACGAGGCCGGCCAATTGGTGAAGCGTACGCCCGTTTTCTGGGGGCCGGGCTGGAAGTTCCTGCTGGTCGCCGGCGGAGAAGGTCGGCGGAACCTGCTCATCGCCCGCTGGCCCAACGGCAGCGACAATCTGGCCATCGTCAGCAGCAAGACGCTCTCGGACACAGGCCACGGCTACGACGGAGTTCCCGCCGGCCATTCGTTCGTGGGCGGCTGGACGGCCCAGAATCGTACCGGTCTGTGCTATGAAGACCTGGACGGCGACGGCAAGAAAGAAATCGCGACGGCGATCAACGGGACGTGGAACCGCGTGACGGTGTACTCGGAGCAAGGCCAGCCGCGATACAATGCTCAGTTCGGGCCCGGCCCCAGCAACGCGCCGCGCGCACGAATGCGGGACATGGATGTCGCCGACCTGAACGGCGACGGCAAGCAGGAGATCGTCGTCGGCATCTCGGAGGGCTTGGTTGTCGCCCTAAGCCACGATTGTCAGCGGATTTGGTCAACCCGTTTGCCCAGCCCGCCCGTTTCCCTGCGCGGCATCCAGCCGACCGGTGCCAAGACTTCGCAGATCCTGGTGGGCTGCGACGATGGCACCGTGGCGGCGCTGGACCATCAGGGCAAACTGCTGCGGCTCGGCAAGGTCTCCGGTCGGCCAACGCTCATGCAGACAGTTTCGACGGCGGCCGGGCCGCGGGCGGTCTTGGCAACGGATCGGGGCGAGGTACGAGGTTTTGAGATCGCCGACCAGGTGCGCGGAAGGTCGCGAATCCCACGCGGATCGAATGGGACCGGGCCTTTTCCGTCGGTCATACAAGCACAAAGCACCGGCGAGTGAACACCTGACGCTCGATCCGCGAGCCATCTTGTTTACAATAGAGATGTCACTTGTCTGGAATTCGGAGAAGGCAAATGAGGACGGCCGCAGTTGTAACACAGGCGCACGGGCAAACGGTTTGTCTGCCGCAGGACTTTCGGCTCGACGGGGACGAGGTGTACGTCAAGAAGGTCGGGCGTTCGATCATGTTGATTCCCAAGCAGGTTGACCCCTGGGCATCGCTGGTCGACAGTCTGGATCAGTTCTCCGAGGACTTTATGCAGGACCGGGCCCAGCCGGATCCTCAGCACCGCGAGGCGATTTTCGAGTGAAATACTTGCTGGATACCAAGAGGTCGATCCAATGAAACCACTACTGCCCCTCGTGTTCTGCCTGCTTTCGCCCCTGACCGCCTTCGCCGCCGACGAGAAGCGGCCCAATATCGTGTTCATCATTTCCGATGACCATGCCTGGACCGACTACGGCTTCATGGGCCATCCCCACATCGAAACGCCGAATCTGGACACGCTCGCCAGACGCAGCGCGGTGTTCACGCGCGGCTATGTGCCCACCGCCCTGTGCCGCCCGGCGCTGGCGACCTTGGTCACGGGGCTGTACGCACACCAGCATCGAATCAGCGGCAACGATCCGGCCCTCTTGCCGCCCGTGACCGCGGCCGGACAGGTCAAGCTCAAACTCAAGACAAAGGCCCGCGGCGGCGAATCCGCCGAGTACGCCGCGCTCCGCGAGAAGCTGATTTCGCACCTGGACGAAGATGCCACGATCCCTCGCCTGCTCGGCGGACAGGGTTACCTCAGCCATCAGTCGGGCAAGTGGTGGGAAGGCAGTTACCAGCGGGGCGGTTTTACGCACGGCATGACGCGCGGCTTTCCACAGCCCGGCGGACGCCACGGCGACGACGGTCTGAAGATCGGCCGCGAAGGCATGGCGCCCGTGTTCGAGTTCATCGATCACGCCGCCGCCGAGAAAAAACCGTTCTTCCTCTGGTACGCGCCGTTCCTGCCGCACACCCCCCACACGCCGCCGGACCGCCTGTTTCAGAAATACAAGGCCAAAGGCATTCAGTCCGACTTTGTGGCTCGGTACTATGCCATGGTCGAATGGTTCGACGAGACCTGCGGCCAATTGCTGGACTACCTGTCCGACAAGGGCCTGGCGCAGGACACCCTCGTCGTGTACATCGGCGACAACGGCTGGATTCAACAGCCGGACGGTCCGGGCTTCGCGCCGCGCTCCAAGCAGTCGGCCAACGAAGGCGGCGTGCGCCAGCCCACGATGTTTTGCTGGCCCGGCGTGATTCAACCCGGCGAGCGCGGCGAGCAGCTTTGTTCCAGCGTGGACATCGTGCCCACGGCGCTGGCCGCCGCTGGCGTAGCGATTCCGGACAATCTGCCCGGTTTCAACCTGCTGCCGATCCTGAAATCCGGCCAACCCACGCCGCGGCAGGCCGTCTTCGGCGAGACCTTCGCGCACGACGTGGCGAACATCGACAAGCCCGAAGACAGCCTCCTGTACCGCTGGGTCATCGAAGGCAAGTGGAAACTGCTGCTGACCTACGACGGCCGGGTAGGCCGTTACGGCCAGCACCATCCGCGCACGGAAAAACGGCCGCAGTTGTTCGACCTGTTGGCCGACCCGCACGAAGACCGGAACCTGGCCGCCGACAACCCCGAAGTGGTCGACCGCCTGGCCGCGAAGCTGCAGGAGTGGTGGCCTGTAACCCAGCGGCAGGTGCTCACGAAGTGGAGCGAGTGATGCAAACATCGGCTCGCGGAGCGAGCGGCCTAGGATGCCCTAACCCCGGAGGTGCCAGACCATGAATCGTTTCTTCCTCACGATGCTGTTGATTGTTGCGTCCCTGCCCGTTTTGCGTCAGGCGTCGGCAGCCGCGCCGCGCCCCAACGTCTTGTTCATCGCCATCGACGACCAGAACGACTGGATCGGCCACCTGGGCGGCCATCCGCTGGCCAAGACGCCGCACATCGATGCCCTGGCCGGGCGCGGCACCGCGTTTCTCAATGCGCATATCCAATCGCCGCTGTGCAATCCTTGCCGCACCAGCCTGATGCTGGGCTTGCGTCCCACGACCACCGGCATTTACGGCCTGGCGCCGTGGTTCCGCAACGTGCCCGCGTGGAAGGACCGCGTGGCGCTGCCTCAGCACTTTGCCGCGCACGGCTACCGCACGCTGGCCACGGGCAAAATCTACCACGGTGGGACGGGCGGCCCGGCGCCCAAGGTCAAGGCGAAACCCGGCGGCCAGACCGCCGCGCCGCCGCCGGAGTTTCAGATCCGCGGCACGGCCGGCGGCATCGGCGTCAAGCCGGAGAAGAAACTCATCCCGCCCACGCCGATGGGCAACCACCCATTGATGGACTGGGGCGTGTTTCCGCACCGCGACGAGGACAAGGGCGACTACCAGGTGGCCAGTTGGACGGTCGAGCAGATCCGCAACATGCCGCGCGACCAGCCGTTCTTCCTGGCCGCCGGCTTCTTCCTGCCGCACGTGCCCTGCTACGTGACGCAGAAATGGTATGACATGTACCCCGACGACGACAGCCTGCTGCCGGTCATTCGCGAAGACGACCGGGACGACACGCCCCGATTCTCCTGGTACCTGCACTGGGAACTGCCCGAACCGCGGCTGAAATGGGTCAAGGAGAACAACCAGTGGCGGAACCTCGTTCGCAGCTACCTCGCCTGCACCACCTTCGTCGATGCGCAAATCGGCCGGATCCTCGATGCGCTCCAAGCATCCGGCCTGGCGGACGACACCGTCGTCGTCGTCTGGGGCGATCACGGCTGGCACCTGGGCGAAAAAGGCATCACGGGCAAGAATACGCTGTGGGACCGCAGCACGCGCGTGCCGCTGGTCTTCGCGGGGCCGGGCGTCAAGGCGGGACAACGCTGCACTAGACCCGCCGAACTGCTCGACATCTATCCCACGCTCGTCGACCTGTGCGGGCTGCCGCCGCGCACCGATCTGGAGGGCATCAGCCTGGTGCCCCAACTGCAGGACGCCGCCGCCCCGCGCGAGCGTCCTGCCATCACCAGCCACAACCAGGGCAACCACGGCATCCGCAGCGAGCGTTGGCGCTACATTCACTACGCCGACGGCAGCGACGAGTTGTACGACATGCAGAGCGATCCTCGCGAGTGGACTAATCTGGCAGGCCGCCCCGAGTACAAGGGCGTGATCGAGGAGCACCGGAAGTGGCTGCCGGCGATTGACCAGCCGCCCGCCCCCGGCAGCGCGCATCGTGTGCTCACTTACGACAAGGCCACCGACGAAGCCGTCTGGGAGGGCAAGACCGTCCGTCGCAGCGATCCGATTCCGGAGTGAGCGAAAGCCGCACCAGACCGGGACGGCAACGACGCAACGAGTCTTGGCACGCCAAGTCGACCGGACAGGGGGATTTCATGCGGTACTTTCTTGCTCTTCCGTTTCTGTTCGCGTTCGCCGCTCACGCGGCCGAGAGGCCGAATATCGTCGTGGTCTTCATCGACGACATGGGCTGGGGGGATTTTTCCTGCTTCGGGAACCGCGATGCGCAGACGCCGAACGTGGATCGGCTGGCGGCGGAGGGCCTGCGGTTCTCGCAGTTCTACGTCAATGCGCCAATCTGCTCGCCGTCGCGGTGCGCGCTGACGACGGGGCAGTATCCGCAGCGGTGGCGGATCACGTCGTACCTGAACAATCGCGCGGATAACGAACGGCGTGGCGTGGCGAACTGGCTGGATCCCGGCGCGCCGACGCTGGCACGCATGCTGCACGACCACGGCTACGCCACCGGGCACTTCGGCAAATGGCACCTGGGCGGCCAGCGTGATGTCGACGACGCGCCGCCGATCAGCGCTTACGGTTTCGACGAAACCCTGACCAACTTTGAAGGGATGGGCGCCAAGCTGCTGCCGCTGACCCTCAAACCCGGCGACACGCAGCCGGACCGCATCTGGGCGGACGCCGAGATTCTCGGCGGGCCCGTGATCTGGATGCAGCGCTGCGAGATCACCGGCGGTTTCGTGGGCGCGGCGACGGCGTTCATCGACCGGGCCGTCAAGGCCGGCAAGCCGTTCTACGTGAACCTCTGGCCCGACGACGTGCACAGCCCGTACTGGCCGCCGGTGGACAAGTGGGGCGATGGCAGCCGGCGGCGATTGTACCTGTCCGTGTTGGAAGAAATGGATCGGCAGTTCGGCCGGCTGTTCGACCACATCCGCAACACGCCCGCCCTGCGCGACAACACGCTGATTCTGGTCTGCTCGGACAACGGCCCCGACGTGGGCGCGGGCAGCGCCGGGCCCCTGCGCGGCACCAAGGCCACTCTGTACGAAGGCGGCACGCGCTCGCCGCTGGTCGTCTGGGGTCCGGGGCTGATCGCCCCTGGCCAAGCGGGCACGCACAACGAGACGTCGGTCTTCGCCGCCCTCGACTTGGTGCCTTCGCTGCTGGCGATCGCCGGAGTTGTCCCGCCAGCCGATGCGGCGTTCGACGGCCAGAATCTCGCGCCCGTGCTGCGCGGCGAAAGCACCGCGTCGCGCGCCGCGCCCTTGTTCTGGCGCCGCCCGCCCGACCGCAAGTTCGCCTACGGGGCCGGTCCGCTGCCGGACTTGTCCGTGCGCGAGGGCGACTGGAAACTGTTGTGCGAGTACAATGGCAGCCAGCCGGAACTGTACAACCTCGCGGCGGATCCGGGCGAAGCGACCAACGTCGCCGGTCAGCATCCGGACGTGGTCCGGCGACTGACCGAGGCCCTGTTGGCGTGGAACAAGACGATGCCCGCCGATCACGGTCCGGGCTTGGGAGCCGAATCGAAGCCGAAACCTGCAAACAAGAAAAGGAACAGCCATGCCGCCAGTAAATCTTAGCCGCGTCTCGCTTCTGATCGGTTTCTGTCTCTTCGCGCTGTCTGCCGTCAGCGCCGTTCCCGACGTCTCTGCCGCGGACCGACTGAACGTCGTCTTTATTCTTGCCGACGACCTGGGCTGGGGCGAACTCGGCTGCTACGGCCAGCAGAAGATCCCGACGCCGAACGTCGACCGCCTGGCCGCCCAAGGGATGCGGTTCACGCAGCACTACAGCGGCGCGCCCGTGTGCGCTCCGTCGCGCTGCGTGCTGATGACCGGCAAGCATTTGGGACATGCCGAAGTGCGCGGCAATCGGCAGGCCCGCTTGAGTTTCCCGGAGTTCAGCGAAGGGCAGTATCCGCTGTCCGAGCAAGCGGTGACGATCGCGCAGTTGTTCCAAAAAGCCGGCTACGCGACGGGCGCGATGGGCAAGTGGGGGCTCGGCCCGGTCGGCAGCACGGGCGATCCGAACCGCAAGGGCTTCGATCTGTTCTTCGGCTACAACTGCCAGGGTGTCGCGCACAGCTATTACCCGTCGTACCTGTGGCGGAACGCGGACAAGATCACGATCAACGCCCGGCCCATCCCCGGCCACGCGAAGCAGCCGGAAGGGCCGGTGAAGCTGGACGACTGGATCGGCGAGACGTACGCGCCGAAGCTGATGGTTGCGGAGGCGGAGAAGTTTATCGCCGACCATGCGTCGCGCCCGTTTTTCCTCTACCTGCCTTTCACCGAGCCGCACGTTGCCATCCACCCGCCGCGCGAGTCGGTGGAGAAGTTCCCCGCCGAGTGGGACACGGAGGTGTATCGCGGCGGGAACGGCTATCTGCCGCATCCGCGGCCGCGCGCCGGCTATGCGGCCATGATCAACGACCTGGACGGCTACGTGGGCCGCGTGCTGGCGGCGCTCGACCGTGCTGGAGTGGCCGAGCGCACGCTGGTTGTCTTCAGCAGCGACAACGGCACGACGCACGAAGGGCGCGCGGAACCTCGCTTCCACATCGGCGGCGCGGACCCCAAATTCTTCAACAGCACCGCCGGGCTGCGGGCCTACAAAGGCAGCGTATACGAGGGAGGCATCCGCGTGCCGATGATCGCGCGGCTGCCCGGCCGCATCGCCGCCGGCGCGGTGAACGACACGCCCGGCTATTTCGCCGACTGGTTCCCGACGCTGTGCGACGCCGCGGGACTGGAAAAGCCCGGCGGCCTCGACGGCCAGAGCCTCTGGCCGGTGCTCACGGGCCAGTCCCAGACGCTCGCCTCGCGCCAGCCCATGATCTGGGTCTTCCCCGAATACGGCGGCCAGATTGCGGTGCGGATCGGCAACTTCAAACTCGTCCGGCAGGGCTTGAAAACGAAAACGCCTGGCGCGTGGGAAGTGTACGACCTGGCGCAGGACCGCGGTGAAGCGAACGATCTGGCCGCCACACGCGCCGACCTGATCCAACAAGCCGAGGAACTCCTCCGCCGCGAAGTCAGCGAGAACCCCGTCTTCCCCGTGCCCATCCCCGGAGTGAACGCCGCTGAGAGATGACGCTCAGCGAACCTGGTGCAGACGGGGGCAATTCTGACCGCGCCGACAACGGCTCGCCGGGCTCGTCGGACTTCTACGTCATCTCCGGTGGGTTGAGGTTGTTCAGCACCTTTGAAGCGGTAACCAGCGTGGCGCTCGCCGACGAAGGACGATAGGAAACGCACTGGGCACACGCGGAGCCGGCGTGCCGAACGTGGCACGACCTTTTTGGAGTGCGGCGCCTTGTCGCCGCTTTGGCTCGATCGCGACGCAACGACCGCCGCTTTGTGTTCCGGTGCGTTGCGGTGTCTCCTGAACCCAAGCCGCCGCAGCGCTGCAGGCCGCTGCCCAAAGCGGTGACAAGGCACCGCACTCCAAAAACCCGGCGCGGGGACCGGCATCGTGGGGTCAGGGTCGTGATTCCGCGGGCTGCGGTTGGTCGGCGGCTGCGGGAGTCGGCACGGGTGCCGGTTTCGCGAGGGGCGGTTGCGGTCCGGCCGCAGGCGATGATTCCAACTTCAGCCCAACCTTGGACGGGTCGTTTTTCCAGTTGTACTTCTGGGCGAACTCGGCGGGGGTGAGCGTGTCCTGGCCCTGATCGGTCTGGACCACGTAGACCAGTTCCTGTTCCACGTCCGGCGAGCCGCGGAAGTGGCCGTCGGGGCTGATCGCGGCGTATTGCGAGTTCCGCAACGAGAGCATGGTGCAGACGACTTGTCCCTTCTCGGTCTCGCGGAGCCGAATCACGCTCTGCCCGCGCCAGGCCACCAGCTGGCCGTCCGGCGAGACCTCGCCCCCGTCCGGGATCGTCCGCAGCAACTTGCCCGACTTGGCGTCCCAGACGCAGACCCCCGCCTCCCCCTGGTAGCTCACACAGCCGGTGACCAACGTCTTGCCATCCTCTGTCCAGCCGAACGAGCTTGCCGGCTTTTCATGCCCTACGCAGGTAGCGATGACCTTTTTCGAGCCCACGTCGATCAGATACACTTGGCGGTCGTCGCACGCGGCGGCGATCGTCTTTCCGTCGGGCGACCACGATAGGCCGCAGACCAGAGCCGGCAGTGAGGCCAAGGGCGGCTCGACTTCGAGAGTTCGCAGGTCACAGATTTTCACGTCGTTATCCTCCGCGAATGCCATGGCTTCGCCGCTTCCGGCGTAACCGAAAGCCCGATTACGTCCGGTCTTTCCTAAGTTGCGCATCTCCTTGCGCGACAGTACGTCATACAAAGTCAGCATTCCGAAGCCGGCATCGACGACTAGCAGCTTCAAATCCGGGGACCAGGACAAGCCCTGTGGCTTTCCGTACCCAAATGCCGTTCCCGGCAGACGCTGAGGGTCGCGTGAATCCCAAATCCGGATGCCACCGCGACAGCCGACCGCGAGGGTTGCGGCGGAGGACCAAGCCAAAGCGTTATAGTCCGGATAGGACTCGATCTCGTGAACAAGGCGGCCGGTACCCGCATCCCAGACTTGGACAAAGGGGGCGACTGGGGCAGCAAGGAGCCTACCATCCTGCGACCAAGCTGACTTGGTATGGTAATCCAATTTGTGTGCAGGCAACGCATGACGCGGAACACCCGACTCTGCTTCGCACAAGATGTGGCCGACGCCCAGGGTCTTTCCGTCGGGCGAGTAAACCAAAGGGACCGATTCACGGTGTCTATCAGGCGGCCCGACCAATTGTCTCCGTTTGACCGGGCCGCAAAGCTCTCCCATTCGCTCGAAATCCCAAACCGTTGCGACGGTGGTGAAGCTCAACGCCGAACAAAAGGCCAATCGCCTTCCGCTTGGCGACCATGCCAGGGAGTAGACCCAACTGGTCGGCCCGCTTTCTTCGATTTGCGCGTCGATTTCGTGAAGCTCGGCGTCCAACAGAAGAACTGGACGTTCACCAAAAGCAAGCGTGCGTCCATCGGGCGACCAGGCAACTCCTTTGCTTTCCCTCACGGCCCCTGCTTGGATCGTCTTAGCCTTAAGCGCGTCCGCCAGTCGTTTCCCAACGTTCAAGCACGCCAGCGTGTTTGAGTGGACATTGTACAGGAACGCGCGGTGACCGGATTCAGCCGTATCAAACGCCAGTCTTGTACCGTCCGGCGACCACGCCAGAGTACGCGACTGAAATGCCGGGCTGGCCTCCAAAACACGATTTCTGATTCCCGGACCCATCAGGCGCCAGCCTGCGCGGGGCTCAGCCACATGACCGGCTTCGCCGCCGACCAAGAACTCCCAAAGGTGGATGGGTCCGTATCCGGTGCGCCCCGCGGCGAGAAATCGCCCGTCAGGCGACCAGGCAATGGAGCTGAACCCGTTGTCCCCAAGGAACGTGGACAACCGCGTCCCAGTGTTCGCGTCCCACAGGCGAACCGTGCCATCAAAACTGGCTGACGCCATGAACTTCCCGTTGGGCGACCAACAGACTTGTTGGATTGGGCCATTGTGACCAACGATCCCTCGCAGGAACCGGCCAGTCTTGGCGTCCCACAGCCTGATGACGTCATCGAGGCAGCAAGTCGCCATCGTGTCCCCGTCTGGGCTGAACGCCAAGTACTCGTAGAACCCTCGATGGCCGATCGTCTCGATCGTCCACGAACGGACGCCGGGAATCGGCGCGGGGTTGGACACCAGCGCCATTCGGCTCATCGGCGCGCCAGGCTGCAAGTCCAGCGGCTCGGGCTTAAGGTCAATCTCGATCGGTTTGGGACGCGGCACGGGTGGGCCGATCTTGAGGGGCTTGGGCTTCCGCTCTGATTCGGGTTTGGTCGTTTCCAGCTGGGCAGGCTGCGGTTGCGTCGGTGCGGGTTCCAGAGGGAGCTTGAAGACTTCCTTGCCGTCTTGCTCGACGACCACTTCGGCCCCGGGCGGCGGCGCGATGACGGTTTCCTTGCCTTCCATGTCGCGGATACGGATTTTGATTTGGACGGCCAGGAACACTCCGGCGGCAACGAACAGCAGGCCGGCTGCGATTGCGGCCAGATGCCAGCGGCGACGAACCGCAAAGGGTGCCGGGCGCACGTCGCTGGGCTGG
>CAYPGE010000230.1:5146-14283 GCA_964409865.1 uncultured Pirellulaceae bacterium | reverse complement strand
CCGAGGTGACAGACGCTGGACTGGGGTACCTTCGTGGGTTGCCCCAACTCACGGCGGTAATCCTGGGCGACACGAGAGTGACCGACGTGGGCGTCCGAAGACTCCAGCGAGCGTTGCCGAACGTTCAAATTGTGCGCTGACATCCAAGCCAGGCAGCTTTGGCTGGAGCCCTGAACGACATGGCGCTCCGACATCGCTCAGCCACTCGGTTCGTCCAAGATGATGGACGCGGATGACAAAGAATAGAAGCCCGCGATCCGCTGCGGCTGATCTTCAGGTACCAGTACGAAGACCGCGGCTGCGCGGCGACGGACGTCCTGGCTGGCCCGATGCTGAAGATAATCGTCGAGTTCAGAAACGCCGCAGCTAAACGACAATCGGTCGTGGTGCTTCGCCAGCGGCTGGCAAACAAAGTCGCTCATTCGCGGCGTACCCGACGATGGTATTCCTCGCCCGCCTCCTGCAACGCAGCGTTAGGTTCCGGCGGTTCGAGCAGCATCTGCACCAGCGTCTCGCTCTGCTGGCGATTCAGTCGCAACGTCTCGTGCTCGCGCACGACCGCTTTGGCGGCCTCTTGGACGCTGTGGACCACAAAATCGGACACGCTGCGCCCTTCGTAGGCCGCCGCGCGTTCGATCATCACCTTCTGTTCTGCGGTGATTCGAGCCTCCAGACGTGCTGTCCGCAGTACCCGTTGCTCGGAACTCATGACGCCTCCACCAAGCCAGACCGACCAAGCCAACTGTTCCAGCGAATTGTACGGCAATCTGCCGGACGAGTCCAGGCGAGGACGCAGAGTTGGATCGCCGCTGCGGCGGGGTGGTGCCGCGTGACTCTGGCGGCCTGCTAGAATACTATCTGGTCTGCAACGCCTTTTGCCGTCCCTCTATTGCAGTCCCCAAAACGCCGTGACTTCGCCATTGCCAACCCCCGCACCGAAACAGGCCGCCGCCCGTGCGGGTTGGCTGTGGGTGCTGATCGTGGCCGTGGCGTTCCTGCTCCTGGGGCCCATCGCCGTCATCATTTGCGGCCAACTCATGTTCGCCAAAGTCCTGATCGAGTCTGCTCCCGTTCGTCAGAGGGCGTTTGATCCGCAGCTTTGGCAGAAGCCGGTTGACGTCGAGTTCGGCCGCACGACGCGCAGCGAGATGGTGGAGGATTTGTTGCGAGAGTATTCGTTCATCGGCTGGACGCCTGAGCAGGTCGAAAAACTGCTGGGGCCAGCCGAGCCGCCGCCAGCGTGGGATGATCGCTGGGATTTCGTCTATCACCTAGGTGCCGACCGCACCTTCGCGCCGATCGATCACGAGTGGCTCGGATTCAGCGTCGGCGAAGACGGGAAGGTCGACGCGTACCAGACGTTCGTTGACTGACGATTTCCTTGGTGTGCGGTCGTCTGACGTCGTCAGTTATCGCAGGAAACACACGACCGCCAGACCCACCTGGGCAATCGCAGTCGCCGTGAGTGCAATCAGAAGAATCCACATGCCAGTCCGAACCCAACATCGCGGATATGCTCGTCAATCCGGTTCGTGGACGCCGGTCCATTCCCCTTTCACTTCACGACGCCCGGAGGCCGCCGCGTGCATCCCGATACGTCTTTGAAACGACGGCCGATCCGAAACGTCTCACTCTGGAACGCGATTGATTGGATACCGGCCGGATTCGCTCTCTCGCTCGGTGTGCCAGAATTCTTGATCCAAATAGTACAGCGGAGCGAAGGCAATCATAATCCGGCCGTCCCATGCGTAGTCGCGCACAAAGCCCGCAGGTGCCCACGCATACCACTTGACTCCGTCGAGCCCCCACGCCGCTGGCTCGTACCGCCCATTGGCCGACAAGCCGACATAGACGGCTGTGTAAGTGGCGAGCAGGACCGCGAATACGGCGGTCGTGTACCTCCAGCATCGCTGCAGGGCGATCAACGCGAGCATGGCCGAGAAACCGAGGCAGCTGATTCCGAGATACCACAAGAGCTGCGAATCGGACCGCGCGGCCCATTGGAACATGCCAAACGACATCGACACCATCACAACCCACAGCAACAGGGCGCGGAGGCTGAATCGGCGAGTTCTTGCTAGTGGGTTCATAGCTGCCGCGGACTTTTTACGGCTGGTCCATCTGCCGCAAGCACGTAAGTCTGTGCTTCTACGGCTGGACTTGCCCAGCCACTCGGCGCATTTTACCACTTGGCAAGGGCTGCTACATCCAGGAAACCGCGTTGAGTCCGTCGAGCCGCTGGGCCCCATCAGAGCCAGAGCAATTCCCTTCAATAGCGTGGACGTCCCGCACGCGCAAACCAGGGGCGAATCCCAGACAGCACAAGGTCCGGCGTCACCCCCACGCGACTCCTTCGTTTGCTCGGCCATCTCGTGCGCGGCCTCACTCGGCCACGAACGCTTCTTCGGGCGGGCGATAGGTGACAGCCAAGTCCTTCAGGTAAATCTCCGACCGCGAGGGCGGTACCAGCGTCGTCAGGTGCAGCACTTTTTCGGGCAATTCCAGGATCAACCGCCGGAACTTCAGCGGGTACTTCACCACGCCGTCGCCCGTGTGACGCCATTGGCTGCTGTAGGGCCAGTGGTAGCCTTCGCCGGGATAATTGCCCGGCAACGGGAATCGCACATAACGCCAGCCTTCGAAGTTGATGCGGCTCCGCTGCCAGGGATCGTTGGTGTTCCAGTCGCTGACCGACATCGACTTCATGGCCTGCAGGTCCTCCGGCTGCATCCAGTCTTCCATCCAGCGGGTCGGTTCGCCGGTCGCCGCGGCGCCGATCGAAATCCACCGCTGGCCCCCGGCGTCCTGCAACTCGAAAATCACTCGGCCCCAGCCGCCGTTGCCATGCAGCATCAGCCCGATTTCGGTCGGCTCGCCGGGCAGTTCGACGCCCTGGCGGTGAACCAGTTGGGAGTACATCGGCAGGTACGGCGAACCGTCGACCGGCAAGCGCGGCGTGACTTGCAGAACTTGCTTCTCGCCCTCGAACTCGGCGACTTCACGGAACTCGAAGTTGCCCTTCCGCCGCGGACATTCGAAGTTGTACCATTCGAGTTCGGTGCTCCGGCCTTCGTCTACCTGCCAGTCACCAAGCTTGCCGAGCGATGAGATCAAGAAGGTCTTGCCTTGCGGACGGCCTTCCAGTTCTGCCGGACCAGGAACGATATCGGTCAGGGGCTTCGGCGTAGCGACAAATACGGGCGATGCGGACAGCTGCAGCTGCGTCCGGCCGTCGGCGAAATCGGCTTTGGTCTCGTTGCCCATCAGGTCGGTCACGACCGTGGCGGAAGCTCCAGCTGCCAACAGGGTGACGGGCCGCGTCCCGCGCAGTGTCCAGAGCACGGTGACACAGTCGCCGTCGCGTTTAGCGAATTCCACGGCGTAAACCGTCGTCGAACCGGTCGGGACCTCGCGGCAGAATTTCGCGCCATCCAGCGTCTGCGTCAGCGTGGCGACGGCGACGTAAGACGGTTTGGGCCGCACGTCCGGCTTGGCGAAGCACAGGCCCGACGCGCCCCAGTTGCTGTAGTAGTACGAATTGCCCATGTCCGTGATCGAGCCGGGGCGAATGACCGGCACGCCCCAAGCCAGCGAGTGCAGGATGTGCCGGACGTAGTACGCGGCCTGCGTTCGCAAGGACAGGTTGCCCGGATTGGTGTTCGGGTAGCAGATTTCGTAGCACTGCGTGATCGGCTTGCCGACGTAACCGTAGTGATCGAGGATCTGCCGGTCCATCCACAGGCTGGCGTTGTTGGCGACGAAGTCCAGGGGTTGCGTCTCCGGCATCCGCATGAAGCTGCCGGCCTCGTTGCCGCGCGAGTCGAACAACTCGGCGGGGAATTTGCGCCGCAGAAACTCTTCCAGCAGGTGCGGATTGCCGTTCCCAAAAGCCAGTTTCGCATCGGGGAACTGTTGCCGCGTCGCTTTGCCGGTCTCGATCGCTTCCTTCCAGAGCTGGTCAAACCGCTCCTGTTCCTTGGCGTCCAGCTGGTACGCCGAACGGCCCGTGAACACGTCCGGCGTGCGCATGATGTGCGGGCCGCTGATGGCGTGCTCGTGGAAGATCAGCACGCGCCGGGGCGTGCGCGGGTCTTTCTCCAATGCCTTGGCCAGCACTTCCGCCGAACGCGGCTCGTTGCCGGCCAACACGCCGTACTTCTGACGCGCCTCGGCCGAGAAGCCGAACATGCCGTACCGCAAACCGGCCTTGACGTACAGCGGTCCTACCACGTCAGGGTTGTTGGGCGTGTAGTGGCCGCCGCTGAAGTCCCACGTACCAAACGGTGATTCGTCGCGATGGCGGCGCGTGTCCTTCGGCAGCAAGGCAAACGTGGTCTGGCGGCGTACCAGTTCGCTGCGTCCCGCGACGACGCGGACGGTCAGTTCGTAATACCCGCGGCGGACCACGGGGATCGCCACGTCCCGTTCAATCGTGGCTCCCGGCTGCAGCGTCAGCTCGTCGGTCCGCACGACTTGCTGCTCGCCGTAGTAGTCCGTCGCAACGGCTTCGATCACGCACGTCGACTTTCGCCCAACGCCGTGCAGTCGGACGTGAAAAGTCGGCGTCTGAGGCTCGTTGAAAACGTGTCCCGCTTCGTCGCTGGACACGCGCATTTGAACCGGCGACCGCATGAACGTCATGCCGAACAGGTGGACGCCGCTGGGCAGTCCCAGCGGACGGAACTGGTACCGGCACGGGTCCGGCCTTCGGATGGCCAGCCGCAACTGCTTGGTGACTTCGACGTCCAGTGCCCATTCGTCGCTGAAGTCCTGCGCAAAGGCGCTGCCGATCGGCACGCGGATCAGGTACAGATTGCCCTGCGGGACCGGGAACACCGCCTGGGTGACGGCGTTGCGTTTACCGTGCCAGCGAGGCACTTCGGCCGAGAAATCGTGCAGCGTCGTGCGCCGCGGACCGTCCAAAGCACCGATACGGAAGCTGACCACATTCGACAGGTTGATATCGTCGTCCGCCGCTGCCAACAGGTACACGGCGCTATAGTCCGCCACGGGGAGCTTGAACAGCGGCCGCCGAGGATCGCCGGGTGCTTCCGAGCCGCGGTCGTAGGCCGCGTAGTAGCTGCTGGGATCCTCCTCCCAGTCCGGCCACTGGGCAGACTTCAGGAACCAATTGTCCGCCGCGGGAGTGCCGACCAAGTCGAACGGGACGCCGGCGACCACCACGTGCCGGCTGGGGAAGTCAAGACCGACACGATCTGCCGCGTAGGGCTCCAGGCGGACGGGCACGTACAGCCCGGCGGTCGGCACCTCGCCCTTTCGCGGCTGAAACGGACCGTCGGCGGCGAGGCCGATGACGCACCAGAGGACGAGGCCGGCAGAAGCACCATGAAAACCAAATAGGAATCGACGCGCCATGAGAGAGACTCCAAACGCAAGAACAGCCGGGAGAACCACGAATTATACGAATCACACGAATACCGAAATCACCGCGTAAGGCGTTCGTATTCGAGTCTCGCGTAGTGGCCCAAGTTCACCAGCATTCGTGTGATCCGTGCGATTCGTGGTTCCATCCTGCGGCGCCGCCTGACGCCGATTTCCTCCTCACTGGTTCAACGCACAGTCTCCTGTTCTCCCTGCCACGGCGCCGCGTAGGACGGGCGCTGGACGTAGCGGTTCATGCCCAGCTCCAGCCGCCCCCACGCGCCGGGGCGCAAGCGGACCTGAAAGCACGTGCGATTGACGTCGGCCGTCTGATCCTGGTGCCGGACCGTGGTGAAGCGGTGTTCGCCGAATGCGCCGCCCTGCACGATCACGTCCCGCGGTTCGGTCGCGTGCAGGTTGACCAATTGCACGGAGACTCCCTCGGGAGTCACGCGATCCACCAGCGCCGCGACATCGGGCGGCAGGCCCGGACGTTTCCGCAGCGGATCGAAATAGAACAGCCGGCAGTGCAGCAGGCCGCCGTGGTAGACGTGATTCGGACCGCCCAGCATCAGTTGCACAAGCCCTTCCAGCACGACCGGATTGCGCTGCTGCCAATGATGCACGTCCTGCACGGCCGGATCGCTCGTGTCGTTGCGGATCACCCGCAGCCGATTAAGGCTCTCGGCGTACGTGGCCCGGAGAATCTGCCGCGGGTAGTCCGGATTGCGACCTTCGACAAAGCCCAGCCACGCCAGCGCGTGTTCCCAGTCGCCTTTCCCTTTCTTGTAGCTTAGCGTTTCCTGCGGGGTGCCCTCCGTCAGCGTTTGAATCCGGCGGTAGTCCTGAGGGTCCTGGGAGACGTGCCACAGGTAGACGACGTGAGCCGAGTTGATCGGCCGGTAGTCGTACCAGCCCTTCTCGCTGTACCGGTGCGGCACCTCGGCCCGGCCCGTCTCCGTACACTTGTGCTGCTCCGCCAGCTGCAGCACCGAGCGAGGCAGCTCCAGGTACTTCGGGTCGCCGCTGACCAGGTACGCATTGCTGCCGCCGATCAGCGTCGATTCGACCTGATTGAACAGCCCGTGCGGCCAGCGCCAGCCGTAGTAGCCGCCCCACCACTTGCCGTCCATGCACTCGCCGACCTTACCGCCCGGTCCCACGTTGTCCGGCAAGATGCCGCCGTTGTCTCGCATCCGCTGTGTCCAGGCAGCCACGTACTCTTCGATCCACTGCCGGTATTTCGCCTCGCCGCTGTACATGAAGGCGTTCAACACCAGGCTGGTCGCCGTCAGATTCAGCGGCACGTCGCCGCGCATCATCCGATCGTTCATCGCCTGGAGGATGAACGGAAAGCGGGCGTCGTCGATCCAGGCGTCGCTGGACGTGACGTTCGGGATGTCGCTGTACGGCAGCGGGTAATCGGCCAGAACCGGGCGGTGGGTGACCCAATCCTCGGCGGTGTTAACAAACCGCGGCCCACGGCTGCCGGTGATCGGCGAGCGGATCAACTTGCGCTCGGCGTCGTAATTCGCCGCCGCCGGATCTTCGCCCGTGTACAGGCCGGCAAACCGCAACGACCGCTCGCGGAACTTCTTGTCGGTCGGGTCGGCCAGGCCGAAGAAATAGAAGTTGGTGTAGGCTTCGCCGTGATGCATCCAGTCGTAGTAGCCGTCGAACTCGTTGTAGACCTGGCCGTACTGCGTAAACTGTTTGGTCACCGCCTCCCAAAGCCGGCGCGACAGGGCATTGATTTCAGCGGGACCGCCCAGCGCGTAGTAGAGCGGAAAGTTGTAAAAACTCTCGTAGCCGTCGTCCGAGCCGTCCATGCCGGGCCATTGATCGCGCCAGATCAGCGTCCCGTCGTCGCGCGTGTACTTGCGCACGAACTCCAACGCCGCCGGGTACAGCCGGTCCAGCAACTGGCGTTCCCACAACGCCCACTCCGGCGGCGCGGCCGAGTCGGTGATCTCAATCGTCGTCAGCGCCGGCGTCTCGTCGGCCGCCTCGGCCGTGCCGCCGGAGGCGACAAGCCAGACCAGTACGGCGGGACAAATCAGACCGCAGACGGGCGAGAGATTGCATTTGGGGAAGTCTATTCTCATGATCCGATCTCCTGAGTTCCCGATTTGTCTTGCACCGGCCTGCGGTGCCACCACGTGGCCAGCACCGAACCCGAGACGTTCATCCACGGGCCGAAAATGGCCGGTGCCAGCGCCGCGCTGGGACTCTGCAACACGTTGATCGCCAACCCCGAGGCCATGCCGCCGTTTTGCAGGCCCACCTCGATGGCCACCGTGCGGCAAGCGGTCTCGCTGAGTCGCAGCAGCTTTGCGCCCCAGTAGCCCAGCACATAACCCGTGGTGTTCTGCAATACGGCGGCGGCGATCAAGGCCAGGCCCACCGTCAGCAACTGCTCGCGGGACCGCGACGTGATGATGGCGATGATGAAACAGATCCCCGCCATCGAGACCACGGGCAGGGCCCGGTCCATCCAGTTCTCGGACCGGCGGAGCAGGATGCTGACCACCAGCTTAGCAGCCGCGACCGCCGCCAGCAGCAATAGCCCAATCAGCGCGCCGCCTCGCAGCGCCAATACCCAGCTTGTTGCGGACTCGGACAGCACCGCACTCACCACGCGTTCATTCAATGCGCTGACGGCCGCGGCGGCCAGGCTGCTGGCGACCGCGATCCACGCCACGGGTCCCAAACGCTGAAGCCATGCGGCACGGCTGTATAGGATCTTGTTCGCGACCAGTCCGGCCAGCGTGGGCACGATCACCATGTCCAGGATCGACAACATCATCTCCCAGAAGTCGATCGGCACCAACCGGCCGGCCAGGACTTTCATCATCAGCGGCGTCATCACGGGCGACAACAACGTCGAGCAGGCCGTCATCGTCACCGACAACGCCACGTCCCCCCGCGACAGATAGGCCATCAGGTTCGAAGCCACCCCGCCAGGCACGGAGCCGACGAGGATCACGCCGGCCGCGATTTCCGGCTCGAACCCAAACAGCGAGGCGATGCTCAGGCCCACCATGGGCATCACCGAGAACTGTAAAACCATCCCGACGAACACGGGCCACGGCATAGCCAAGACGCGGGTGAAATCCCGGACGCTGAGCGTTGTCCCCATGCCAAACATGATGATCTGGATCAGCGGGACGATCAGGATCTTCAGATCGACGCCGTACCACTTTCCAAACGCGGACGGGTAGAACATCGATGCAGAGACGAAAGCCAGGACCCAAACGGTGAAGGCGACTCCGCGCAGGGCCGCGTGTCCCATGAAGGCGACTGCCAGCGCGGCGAACAAGATCACCGTCGCCGGTCCGATGAGCGACCAATATCCTGCCGTCCCCAAAATCAGAGCCGTCGCCAGCGAGATCAGGCTCAGGGCGAAGAAGGTCCAGCAGATCGACCGATGCGTTGTCGCCACGGATTACCTCTCCTTCCGCTTGACCGCCACCGCCCAGCGGGAAGGTAACCATGATAGCGGACCCGTCGGACACAGGGAAGCAACCTGCGCGGGACCGGCGGAACGAGACGGGCCGATCGCAGGATGACCCTTGATCCAAAGAAGCTGGTGTAGCCGGTCTCCGACCGAGCCTCGCTGCGTATCGAAGGTCTTCGCGAGGACGGGAGACCTACGGTCGGCGGTTTCGACGGGGTCGGGAGACCCGCGCCGAACTTAGAACGAGGACGGGAGACCTACGGTCGGCGGTTTCGACGGGGTCGGGAGACCCGCGCCG
>CAYPGE010000230.1:0-5046 GCA_964409865.1 uncultured Pirellulaceae bacterium | reverse complement strand
AACGAGGACGGGAGACCTACGGTCGGCGGTTTCGACGGGGTCGGGAGACCCGCGCTGAACTTAGCATTTGGCGGGTGATTGAAACAAAATGGCCCTCGTTGCCGCCAAGACAACGAGGGCCGGGTGAATTATGGGGAGAACCGAACCGTCCACCCTCTGCTAGCACTGTCTGGCTCAATCGAGCAGCGCCTTTTTCGGGCTTGGCTGGGATCCAGCCGCGACAGTTCGCCGCGACGGATGACATACAGCCGCCATAGCAGGACGAAGCCAGAGCTGCACTCCGGGGCTTAGACAGTCCCGAGCTGACCGCTTGGCGCGCCAGCAGGTTCTCGTTCGATACGTTTAACTGGAGGTCATGGAAACTGACCAGCGAAGCCAGTCAATGAACGCACTCCCGCGAAACTGGATCAATTCGCGGCAAGTCAGCGTGACCAAGCTTTCGCTACGACCTTGGAGAGGCCGCCAAAGAGGGCCTCTCAGACTGGAATGCCCGGTGGTAGTCGCATGTCTGCCTCCCTTGTAGAAATGGGTGGAAGGAGAAAGCACTACTGAAAAACGAACGTTCTGCCTACATCATAGCCATCTGACAGAACAGGTCAAGCTTTGTTGTAAATTTTTTCGGCGGTCGTTCGACCCAATCACGAGGCGACCGGTTCACCGGACTTGCCCGCCGAGTCCTCCTTGATAGGAACCGGTTGATCGGGCGGCACGCCGTACTTCTGCTGCCTGGCCCGCCCCCACGGACAGCCGCCGCGTGTCAGCGACAACTCGACCCGCTGGGCCACTCGAGCCAGACGATTTCCGGCACGTGCGCGGCGGCAGATCGGACAGCCGAACTCGCAGTAGTCCGGGTCCGACAGATTCGTCAGAGGCGGCAGCCAGCCGCCGAGCAGGTAGCGTTTCTGCGAGTTCACCATGAGCGTTCCTTTCCGCACAGCCTGGCAACGTAAACCGAACTGTCCGGCCGTCGAGTACTATCCTAGATCTTCGGGACCGTAACGGCCGCGGTATTCGGCGGCCGGATACTTGGCCACATTCTTCTTCATCTTGTCCCGGAAAGCCTCGCTGATGTCGATCTCCAACTCGTTGGCAATCGCCAGCGCATAACAGATGACGTCGGCCAACTCTTCACCCACCTGCGTCAGCTTTTCCGGCTGTTGACCGATGTTGCGCGAGGCGTCCGTGGTGATCCACTGGAAGTGCTCCATCAATTCGGCCGCTTCGATGGCCAGGGACATGCTCAAGTTCTTGGGCGAATGGAACTGCTGCCAATCCCGGGCGTCGACAAACTCGCGGACGATCGCCCGCAGTTCGCCAAGCGTTGTTTTTTGGTCGGACATCGGTACACTATCCTGAAATCGACAATCGGCAAATCCGCAGGCGGCCTGCGATTGGGACTTGAGCCGTCTATGTTACCGCAAACCACGGGTTCACGCGATGCCTCTGGACGTAATGGAAACGCTCTGCGATCTGGTTCGCTTGCCCAGCGTCAACCCGATGGGTCGTGACGTCAGCGGCGAGGAGTACTTCGAGTACCAAGTCACGGACTACCTGGAGCGGCTTTTCGATCGGCTGGGCCTCCCCTGGCGCCGTCAGACGATCGAGCCGCGCCGCGACAACATCGTGGCGCGACTGGACGGCGACGTTCCGGCCGAAGACGGCGGCACGACGTTGATGTTCGAGGCGCACCAGGACACGGTTCCGGTGGACGGCATGACGATTCCGCCGTGGACGCCCACGATCCGCGAGGGGCGAGTCTACGGACGCGGGGCGTGCGACATCAAGGGCGGAATGGCCTGCATGCTGGCGGCCCTTTCCCGCTTGGCCGAAGAGCGGCCCCGCGGCCGGCCGACGCTCGTCATGGCCTGCTCGGTGAACGAGGAACACGGATTCGGCGGCGCTCCTCGGATTCACGAATTATGGGATGGCGGTTCGGGCTTCCTGCCGCGGGCACCGGACGCGGTGATCGTCGCCGAGCCGACGTTGCTGGACGTGGTCGTGGCTCACAAAGGCGCCCTGCGCTGGCGGTGTCACGCTCACGGACGCGCCGGGCACAGTTCGCAGCCGCAATTGGGCGACAACGCGATCTATCGCATGGCCCGCGTGCTGGAGGCGCTGGAGCGTTACGCCCGCGACGTGGTTCCGGCGTTGGGCCGACATCCGCTGGCAGGCCATCCCACGCTCAGCGTGGGGCTGATCTCCGGCGGCGTCAGCGTCAACACCGTACCCGACCGATGCACGATCGAGATCGACCGCCGCGTCCTACCGGCCGAGAATCCGCAGGCGGCGTTGGAGCACGTCGAGGCGTTCGTGGCCGAGGCCGTGGCCGGCGACCCGCTGGTGGAACAGGAACCGCCGTACCTGATCTCCAGCGGCCTGTCCGACGAATTGAGCCGGGATTTCGCCGCCCGTTTGAGCAGCACCATTCGCCGGTACGGCGGCTCGGGCCGCTGCGTCGGCGTGCCCTACGGGACCGATGCTCCCGCATTTTCGAGCCGGGGGATTCCCACGGTGGTGTTCGGCCCAGGCTCGATCGAGCAAGCGCACACGGCCGACGAATGGGTGGCCATCGATCAATTGCACACGGCGACCGAGATCCTGTACGAGTTTGCGCGTGGCCGGTAACGGCGCAAGCGGCCTGGGGCGTCGTGCTGTGACATGGTCGATACGGGAAGGTGAAAGCAAGAAAATGGGAGAAGCTGACAGAAACACGGGGTGACAGAAAAATGAAGCCGAGAAGCCCGGTTTTCCCGGAAAAGCCGGGCTTGTCGCCAGTTCTCGCCGAATGCGGGTCGGCTTACTTGCCGTTGTCCGGCAAATCGACTAAAACACGGGCTCCGGCGAACGTGAATTTCGCTGGGCCGCGTCAAAACAGACCGTACAGAAGAGACAGTATTGGGCAGTTCCTATCCTTTTCGAACACGGAGTGCGAGAACCCATGGCGGAAGCAAAAATCATCAAAGGCGATAGTGTGGCGAAAGTGCTGGATCGGGCCTTGGATGCCGGCGGCGGACTGCTGCGGCTGACACCCACCTGGGTTCCACGTAGTTTTCTCCATCCGGGCAAGCGCATCAAATTGCACCCCGACGACTACTATGCTTACGGCGGTGCCCGCGGCGGCATCGACGAACGCTGGTTCGGCAGCACGACCGAGGCGGCGAACGAAGGCCGTGTCTGGCACGAGGGCCTGAGCTTCTGCTCGTTCGAGGGCCAGCAGTTTCTGCTCCGGGACGCCGTGGCCGAGGCCGGCGTTCGCGTGGTGGGCAAGGCGCTGTGGGACAAGTACCAGCGCTGGCCCGTGTACTCCAAGTTCTTCGACAACATGGGGCCGATCCCGCACCACATGCACCAAGGGTTCGAGCACGCCAAGCTGACGGGACAGGAGGGGAAACCGGAAGCCTACTACTTCGCCCCGCAGTACAACAACTGCGACAACGCCTTCCCGCACACGTTCTTCGGCTTGGAACCGGGCACGACCAAAGCCCAGGTCCGCAAGTGCCTGGAGGACTGGAACAAGGGCGACAACGGAATTTTGGATCTCTCCAAAGCCTATCGGCTGAAGCGGGGCACGGGGTGGTCGGTGCCGCCGGGCGTGCTGCACGCACCCGGCTCGCTGTGTACCTACGAGCCGCAATGGGGCAGCGACGTGTTCGGCATGTACCAGTCGCTGGTCGAAGGCCGCATCGTGCCCTGGTCGCTGCTGGTCAAGGACGTGCCGCCGGACAAGCACCAGGACCTGGACTTCATTGTCGATCAGCTGGACTGGGAAGCCAACGTCGATCCGAATTTCAAGGACAACCACTATCTCGAACCCATCTGCGCCGACCACGGGCAGGGCTGGGTCGATGACTGGATCGTCTACGGGCTGTTCGGCGGCAAGCAGTTGGTCAGCGCCAAGCGGCTGACGATCGAGCCGGGGGCCAAGTGTACGTTGAAGGACCCCGGCGCCAGCAGCTGGATCACCGTCCAGGGCAAGGGCCGCATGGGCGCGCTGAACCTGCAGACGCCGGCGATGATCCGTTTCGGCGCGGAAACCGAGGACGAAGTCTTCATCACGCACGAAGCCGCGACCGCCGGCGTCGAGATCGAAAACACCGGCAGCGAACCGCTGGTCGGCCTGCGGTACTTCGGGCCGGACACGTTCGCCAAGGTGCCCAACGTGGGCGACTACAAGAAGTAAGCCAGCCGCAACGGACTTTTGGAGTGCGGTGCCTTGTCACCGCTTTGAACAGCGGGCTGCAGCGATTTGGAGGTTGGGTTCAGAGATAGAACAGGCATCGGAACACAAACCGCCGGTCATTGCGTCGCGATCCAGCCAAAGCGGCGACAAGGCGCCGCACTCCAAATGCGGACTTGGATTCAAACGCAGCTATTACGAAAGGATCTCGTTGCGATGAGTACGCATGTCAACAATTTCCCCAAGCTGCACAACGCGGCTTGGCCCGGCGTGGTCGGCAAAGGGCCGGGCGCCGAGCCGCCGATCGACTTGGACACGATGCTGGACCTGACCGCTGCGGCGGAAGTGGACGGCGTCAAGTTCGACGGTTTCGATCTGTTCCTGTTCCTGCCGCACATCAACATCGATGCGTCGGAAGACGAAATCAAGGAGTTGGCCGACAAAGCCTCTTCGCGCGGCCTGGTGATCGGCACGGTCGTCGCCCCCGTCTGGCCGCCCACCGGCGGCGGTTCCGCGATGGGAGACGCGGCGGAGCGGGAAAAGTTCCTCACGCAAGTCCTGAAGGGCTGCCGGATCGCGAAGCAGTTGCGGGAGTTGGGTGTGCGGCCGCACGGCGCGGTGCGCATCGATTCCGCCTGCGGCGTATCCGACTGGTCGGCCAATCCGTTGGAAAACACCAAACGCATTGCCGACACGTTTCGCAAGGCCTGCGATATCGCCGCAGATCACGGCGAGCGACTGGCGGCCGAAGGCGAAATCTGCTGGGGCGGCATGCACAGCCTCAAAAGCATGGTCCAGTTGCTGGAAATGGTCGACCGCCCGCAGACGCTGGGCTTCCAGGCCGACATGGCCCACACGCTGCTGTACCT
>CAYPGE010000229.1:0-14291 GCA_964409865.1 uncultured Pirellulaceae bacterium | reverse complement strand
CCTCCAACATGAAGCGGTAGAAGTCCGCGCGCTCGGCCTCCGTGACGTGATGCCGGCTGAGCGTCTGCAGGTAGAGCTTCGTCGAGGCGATCGGCGATTTCAATTCGTGGGTGACGCTGTCGATAAAGTTCGACTGCCGCCGCGTCAGGTTGATCGCCTTGATCGACAAGATCAGGTACAGCACGGTGCCCACCAACAGCAACAAACTGAACAGCGATCCGACCGTCAACTGAGTCCAGTACAGACCGGAGGAACGTTCGTCCTGCAAGGCACTGCTGACGTTCACCAATACCCAGCCAATGGTCAGCACGACCAGCAGGGCGATCATCACAATCGCCAGCAAGATCGGGAAGCGAAGCGAACGGCGTGCAGTCATGGCTGGTGGCAGCCTCCGGCGTGGGCCAGCGCCCAGTTAGGGGGTTTCGGCGGAAGAGAAACGCGGCTTTTCTCAAGAAACCGGGCTTTTACGCCGGCGTATCACGCACGAACTCCTGAGCGGGTGCTTATCTGGTATGGCGACTCTTCGTCAGCGTATCAGATCGCGATGGTTTTGGGCATCCCGCCTCGGATATCGAACTCTTACGCAGCTATTACACAACGCATACACGGCGTCGACCGGCGCGGCGACGATAACGGATACAATGCGCACCGGCGCTTCGCGTTGCCCTTCGCAACCGCGACGAAGCCCGGCCCCCCCCTTTTTTGCAGGAAGTTTTCCGATGACGCGTTGCGTGGACCGACCAGAATCTCGACCCGCCCATCCGTGCACCCCTGCCGTCCATCCGGCGCGATCTCGGGCTCGAGTACTGCTGACCAGCGTTTTCGGGCCCTATGCCCAGGACGACCAGTACGGCAGCCGGGCGATGAACCCGATGGAACTGTACCACAATCAGGTGACGCGCACGCAGGGTCCGTTTTCGCTGCGGATGTTCCATCGCAGTTGGGGCTTGATGCTGATGCAGGGGAACATGGACGCCCCGTGCGTCGTCCTGGATTTCCCGACCCTGGACCGCTTTATTGAGGAGCTGCGCACGCACACCTACGACATCATCGGAATCACCTCAATCATGCCCAACGTGGGCAAAGTGAAGAAGATGTGCGAGCTGATCCGGCAGTACCAGCCGCAGGCCACGATCGTCGTGGGCGGACACCTGGCGAACATGCCGGACTTGCACGAGCGGATCGACGCCGATCACATCGTGCGGGGCGACGGCGTGCGCTGGTTCCGGCGGTTCCTGGGGGAAGACGAGAACCAGCCCATCCGGCATCCGCTGATCGCGTCCGGGTTCGGAACGCGCAACGCCGGGATCACGGTCAAGGAATTGCCGGGCGATGTGGCGGCGACCATCCTGCCCTCCGTCGGCTGTCCGCTGGGGTGCAACTTCTGCTCTACGTCCGCCATGTTCGGCGGCAAAGGGAAAGCGGTTCATTTTTACGAGTCGGGCGACGAGCTGTTCGACGTGATGTCGCAGATGGAACAGGAAATGCAGGTCCGGTCGTTCTTTATGATGGACGAGAACTTCCTGCTGCACCGCCAGCGGGCGCTGCGGCTGCTGGAACTGATGGAACAGCGGCACAAAGCCTGGTCGCTGTACGTGTTCTCGTCGGCGAATGTGCTGCAGTCGTATCGCCTGGAGCAATTGGTCCGCTTGGGCATCTCCTGGGTCTGGATGGGAATCGAGGGCCGGGACAGTCAGTACACCAAACTGCGCGGCATCGACACGTTTGAACTCATCCGGGAACTGCAGTCCCACGGCATCCGCGTGCTGGGCTCGACCATCATCGGCCTGGAGGAGCACACGCAGGACAACATCGATGAAGCGATCGAATACGCTGCCCGCCACAACACGGACTTTCACCAGTTCATGCTCTACACGCCCGTGCCCGGAACGCCGTTCCATGCGGACATGAAAGCCCGCGGCCTGATGAAGGACGAGAGCGAGTTTGACATCGCCGACATCCACGGCCAATTGATGTTCAACTACCGGCATCCGCACCTGTCGGACCAGCAGGCGGGCGAGTTCGTGCTGCGGGCGTTCGACCGCGACTTTGCGCGCAACGGTCCGAGCACCGTGCGTATCGTGCGGACGACGTTGGCGGGCTGGAAGCGATACCGAAACCATCCCGACCCGTGCATCCGCGACCGTTACGCCTGGGAAGCTCGCTCGTTGGCGACGATCTACTCCGCGTTGGTCGGCGCGACACGGCTCTATTACCGCCACGATCCGGAACTGCACGACCAGATGACCGAGCTGCTGAGCGAACTGCACGCCGAGTTCGGCTGGAAGTCGCGGCTGGCCTCGGCCCTGGGCGGGCGCTGGCTGCTGCGGCGGATCCGTCAGGAAGCCCGTCGCTTGGCGGCCGGTTGGACCTACGAGCCGCAGACCTTCTACGAACGCAATGCGGCGGTCACGGACCGTCCGGAGGCCGCACTCTGTCAGTGCCTCACGGCTCGCGTCACACCGCCCGCGGCGCCGGCCAAGCCCCGCCGCAAGCCGGCCTCGAAACGCCAACCCGCGGCGGTCTGAGGCGATCCTCGTCCTCGTTCCCAGGCTCTGCCTGGGAACGCCCTGCCTTGCCGGCTCTGCCGGCCGGATGCGAGGCGGAGCCTCGCAGGCACTGGGTGACGAGGCAGAGCCTCGTCACCAGGTGCCCCAGCTATTGACCGCAGAAATCCGTAAACGCCGGCTGCTCGGCCAGCAAGCGGGCCAGTTGGGCATAGCCCGCCGCCGTCGGATGACTGGCGTCTGCGTACAATTCGCTCGCCAGCGGCGGCGGGACGCAGTGCGAAACGCCCTCCTCCGCCAGCCACTCGGCCACCTGATGCTTTTGCCTGGCGTAACCCCTTTGCCCGGCCTCGGTCAGCATGTGCTCGTTGAAGGGGCCGACGACGACAAACACCTGGTTGCCGCGCTCGCGGAGCAACCGCACCGTGCGCTGAAAGAACCGCCACTGCAGCGACTCGTCCAACGGCACCCAGTCGGGCGTGAATTCCGTGATGCCCTTGGCCGTCCAGGGCCGCGCGTCGGGCGGCGGCGACGGGGGCTCGTCGGGCGAAGGCAACGCGGCGTTCAGGGCCCCCAGCGGGTTGCGGTACGGACGTTCCAGCGTCCAGGTGGCCAGGTCTTCGCTGTCGAAGTAAGCGATTCGCAGGTGGTCGGCCCAGCCGAGAATCGGCAGCCGCCGGCCGGCAACCGCACCTACCCGCTGCGACAGGGACGCCCGGTAACAGGGAATCCACGGCGAGAACTGCGGAACCAGCGCGGAATGGTTGAAGGTGGCTTCCTTCGTCGCCGACAGGTCGTGCCGCGGCGAACTCGTCCACAGCAAATTGCAGTTTACGATCACGCGCCGGCCGCGAATCGCGCCGCCATAGTACTCGACCAGCCCCGCCATCGCCGCCGGATGGACTCCGTCCACTCCCAAGTTGACAAACCGCTCGCTGCCCGCCTGTTCGTTCAAATAGTGCGACAACGTCCCGCGGGTCGACACGTAGTGGCCCCAGATCACCGAGTCGCCGACGAGCAGCGTTTGGTCCCCGCCGGCCGCCGCGCGGCACGTTCGTTCGTATTGCCAGTAGTCGTTGCCCAGTCGATACGGGATTCGATAGCCGGCGCCGATCTGCAGCGGTTCGATCCGCTCCCAGGCGTGCGGAAGGACGTAGAACAGCACCGCCGTGATGACCAACGCCGCGCAGCACTGCCGTGGCGACAACCGCATCTCCGCCGCGGCCCACGACGGATCGACGCCATGCCTGGCGGACGATTTGGATGGATTCAGAGGTTCGTTTTCCATAAGGACATCAGAACTGAAAGTAAATAAACGCCTGGTCGCTCGCCGTGATCAGCGTGGCGATGTACACGACCATCCCCACGACCAGGGCCACGCGAACCAGCGGACGTTGGAGGACTGCGTACAGCCGCGATTCCCACACGTACTGGTAGATCCAGATCGCCAGCACCAGGCCGATCATCAGCAGCGGGATCGCGGGGTCCGCCAGTTCGCAGGACGCGATTCGGCGGAGGATCAGCCACGCGTCGCCGACGCTCTGCGCCCGGAAGAAAACCCAGGCGAAGCAGACGATCAAGAACGTCAACACCTGTTTCGCCAGCTTGGGCACACGGTGCTGGTAGAACGGCGTGCCTTCCAGCGCCCGCGTCAAGACACGGCCGGCGGCGTGGACCGCTCCCCAAATCACGAACGTCCACATCGCGCCGTGCCACAGCCCGGAAATGAGCATCGTTAGGACCATGTTTCGGTACGTGGCGACCTCGCCGTGTCGATTGCCGCCCAGCGGGATGTACACGTAATCTTTGAACCACGTCGACAAGCTGATGTGCCAACGCTGCCAGAAATCGCCCAGTCCGGTGGCCAGGTACGGGTGGTAGAAGTTCAGCATCAACCGAATGCCCATCATCCGGCCGATGCCGCGGGCCATGTCGGTGTAGCCGCTGAAGTCGAAGTAGATCTGCCAGGCGAAGGCCACCGTCGCCAACGCCAGCGCGGCGGCCTGATAATCGCCCGGCGAGGCGTAAATCGGATCGACGTAGCGGGCCAGGTAGTCGGCCAAGGCGACCTTCTTGAACAGTCCCACGACAAATAAGAAGCCCCCGTCGGACACGTCGTCGCGGGTGATCTGCGGCGTGCCGTGCAGTTGCGGCAACAAATTCGAGGCCCGCTCGATCGGCCCGGCCACCAGCTGCGGGAAAAGAGAAACAAACGTGGCATAACGCACAAAGTTCGGCTCGAACGCAACGTTCCCCCGATAATAGTCGATCGTGTAACTCATCGACTGGAAGACGTAGAACGAGATACCCACCGGCAGGAGATAGCTGAAGGCGGGCACCGTATGGTCGATTCCACAGCCGTACAGCAGCGAGTTCACCGCGTCGCTCAGGAACCGCACGTCCGGATCGCCCAAGGTCCAGGGAAGGCCCAGCCACGCCGCCAGCGAGTTAAGGTTCTCGACGACAAATCGGCCGTACTTGAAGAACCCCAGCAGACTGAGGTTGTTCAGCAAGCTCAGCACCAGCCACGGCTTCTTCCACCGGGTGCGGGCCATGCCGACCACGGCCAGATAGTCCACCAACGTGGCCCAGACGATCAGGATCAGGTAGACCGGATTCCACCAGCCGTAAAACACGTACGAGGCGGTCAGCAGCCAGGGCAGCTTGAGCCGCGTCCCCTTGATCAACAGGTAGACGGGGTAAAAGACCGCAAAGAAGAGCAGGAAGGTCCAGGTGTGAAAAAGCATGGGGGCTGAGGCAGTGGGGGCACAGGATAACTTGAAGTTCGTAATCCTAGTCTTTTTTGTTCAAAGAATCCAGCCGCCGAGTGGGCCGGAGAATGCCGCCGGGCAAGCCGGCGGGATTCGTGTCTGGCGACCAGGGACGGGGCGCGCCGCTCGGCGTCAGGCTTCCGCGAGCACGACGCGCAGGTCGCAGACGTTGGTGTGCGTCGGGCCGGTCTGAATCAGCGCCCCCAGCCGCTGGAAAAAGGGATAAGCGTCATTCCTTGCCAGGTAATCCCGCGCGGCGAGTTGCTGCGTGGCGGCCGCGGCCAAAACGGCTTCGTCCAGGACCGCGCCGGCCGCGTCGGTCGGCCCGTCTTCCCCGTCGGTCCCGCCGGACAGCAGGGCCAGCCCACGCGCCGAGTCCTTGCACTGGTCCTGCAGATATTCCAGTGCCGCGAGCACCAATTGCTGGTTCCGGCCGCCCAGGCCACGGCGGCTGGAAGCGACGAGTTTCACGGTCGGCTCGCCCCCATGAACGAGGCACCGCCGCCCACCGTTTGCACGCATCCGGATCGCCTCCGCCGCCAGTTCACGGCCGACCTGCTCGGCTTCTCCTTCCAACTGCGGCAGCGCCACTGTCCGCGTCGTGTAGCCGCGGCGCTGCGCCTCCCGACCCGCGGCGGTGACCGCCGTGGCGATGTTGCCGATCACAAGGTTCGTCACGTTGCCGCGCGCTTGCCCGGCCGGCGTTCTGGACCGCCCAGTCGCCTCCCGCAGATATCCGAATACGCGGTCGGAGATGCCCGCCCGGCGAGCGTCGAACTGATCCAGGATCTGCAGGGCTTGCTGCGGAGTGGAACTGTCCGGCACGGTCGGCCCCGAAGCGATGATTTCCAACGGATCGCCGAGCACGTCGGAGATAATCAGCGCGATCAGTCGGCCGGCGGCACAGGCGCGGGCCAGGCCGCCGCCCTTGATGCGGCTCAACTGCTTGCGCACGATGTTCAGTTGCTGGATGTTGGCTCCAGCCGCGCCCAGATGCCGAGTGACCGCCAGTTTGTCGTCCAACGTAACGCCCGCGGCCGGCGCGGGCAGCAAGGCGGAACCGCCTCCGGAGATCAGGCACAGGCACAAGTCGTTGGGCGTCAGGGACTGCACCAACTGGAGAATCCGTTCCGCTCCGGCGGCGCCTTGCGGTGTGGGCTCGTTGAGGCCCGCAGGCCGAGCGCCGTGCAGGTGAATCCTCGTCGTAGGAAGGAAATTCATTCCGTCCCCCGGGCCGCAGACACAGTCGTCCGGGACGTTGAGCCAGCCGGTCAGGCGTTTTTCTTCCATCAGCCGCTCGCCCAGTGCTGCCTCCAGGCCGGCCGCCATCCCCGCGCCGGCCTTGCCGCAGCCGACCACCGCGATGCGATCGATCTCGGCCAGCGGCAGGCACAGGTCGCCCACGATCAGCTGGTCGCCGCGCGCCTGCACCGCGTCCTGGACCAAACGCTCGCTGCGCACGGCACGGACGCCAGCCCGCCAGATGGCAAGGGCGTCATCGCGCAACATTCGAGTGGCAGTCGGCATGGCCGGCTTCTCCGAAGATCATGATTCGCATCGGCGACACGGGCACACGTTCGCTTCACCCGGAGCAACCAAAGGGCTCAGACGTACAGAATTCAAAATTGGCGGCGTACAGGCTTCGATCGCGGCAACGACCAGACGCCGCCAATTTTGAATTCTGCACGTCTGAGCCCACGACGTGCGCACGGCCCGCGGCAGCATACGGGCTGAGACTCCAACCGGCGTATCCTACGCCAATCTTGGCCTCGGAACTAGGCGACGGGCGGCGGATCGGGTAATCTGGGGACATGCTCGGCGGACCTACCTCAAGCTGCAAGGAGATTTCACCATGTCCCCACGCTCAACGACGTCACACAATCCGGCAAGCACTTCGCTGAATCGGCGCGGGTTCCTGGCGGGCGCAACCGCCGCCGGGGTTACGCTCATCAAACCCGAACTGGTCTTCGGCACCCAGGCCAACACCAAGGTCAAGCTGGGCGTTGTCGGCTGCGGGGGCCGCGGCAAGTGGATCGGGAACTTGTTCATGCAGCACGGCGGTTACGAAATCGTGGCCTGCGCCGATTATTTCGGGGACCGCACGGACAGCCTGGGCGGGCAATTCCAGGTCGATGCCGCCCGCCGCTTTACGGGCCTGTCCGGCTACAAACGCTTGTTGGACACCAATCCCGACGCGGTCGCGATCGAGACCCCGCCGTATTTCCATCCGGAACAAGCGCTGGCCGCCGCGGAGGCCGGCTGCCACGTGTTTGTGGCTAAGCCGGTCGCCGTCGACGTGCCGGGCTGCTTGACGATCGCCGAGGCGGGCAAGAAAGCCACGGAAAACAAGAAGTGCATGCTGGTGGACTTCCAGACGCGGGCCAGCGAATTCTACCGCGAGGCCATTCGCCGCGTGCATGCCGGCGACATCGGCCCGCTGGTGTCGGGCGAAGCCGTCTACTACTGCGGCACGACCTGGGGAGGCGACGAAGCCTTGGGGGCCAACGCCACCAACCCCGAGAACCGGCTGCGCGGCTGGGGCTTGGATCGCGTCCTGTCCGGCGACGTGATCACCGAACAGAACATTCACGCCCTGGACGTCGCCGCCTGGATTGTGAACCAGGACCCGGTCAAAGCCTACGGAACCTGCGGGCGCGAAGGCCGCGTCGACCACGGCGACTGCCACGGGAATTTCTCCGTAATCTTCTTTTACCCGAACAATGTCGTCGTCACCTTCGCATCCAAGCAGTACGGCACGGGCTACGACGACATCGGCAACAAGATGTTCGGCCCCAACGGAACGCTGGAAACGCACTACTTCGGGCTGGTGCGGATCGTCGGACGCAAGTCCTACAAAGGCGGCGACCACGCCAAGCAGCCGCCGGGCCTGTTCACCGGAGGCTGTGTGGCCAACATCGCCGAATTCCACGCCAACATCCTCAAGGGCGATTGCTCGAACTCGACCGTCGCCCCCAGCGTGCGCAGCAATCTGACCACGATTCTCGGCCGCACCGCCGCCTATCGCGGCGGCGAGGCGACGTGGGAGGAGATCATGAAAGCGAAAGAAAAACTGGAATTCGACACGACCGGACTGAAGGCCTAGCGCGTCTTCGAGACTAAAAAGTGGGGTAAGCATCCTGCTTGCCTTTCGCTTCATCGCGTCAAACGCAAGCTGGAAGCTTACGCCACCGCATCGGTCACCCCAAGATTAAGCCTTGACGACGCACTAGCGCCGTTGCGTGGGCGTCCCACGCCTTTCATCTTTCGCGAGGACCATTGCGGGAGGCAAGAACGGATCCGGGCTAGAACTTGCTCAGCACGAAATCCCGCGCTCGCGGGACTTCCGGCCGCGTCAAGTGCTCGACGATCAGGTCCAGGGGGCGATTCAACTGAGCCAGCAGCCGCAGGTACAGCGGGTAATCGAGCACGCCTTGGCCGGGGGCGGGCAGGTCCGTGCCCTCGGCTGCGGCTCTGACGTCCTTGGCATGCGCCACGACGATCCGGTCACCCAGCTGTTGGAACATCTCCTGCAGCATCGCCTGCATCTGCGGGAGTTGCTCCTTGCGGAAGTAGTTGCAGGGGTCCATCACCAGCTGGAGCGCCGGCGACGGCACGTCGCGGAACAGGCGTGCGGCCCGCTCGATGGAACCGATGACGTTCCGCCAGTAGGCTTCGATGGCGATGATCGCGCCGGTCTTCTCCGCGGCGCGCGCCAGCCGCTCGAAGGCCGCGCGGCACTGGGCGTAACCCTCCTCCGTCTCGTTCTCCGGCGCGTCGGCCCACTCCGAGTCACGGTTGAACGTGCCGGTTTCCGTCGAGATCACGGGGCAGCCGAACCGCTTCCAATTGGCGATGTAGAACTCCATCCGCTCCTCGCCGTGCCGCCGCTTCGCCGGGTCGGGATGCACGACATTGTAGTAGCCGTACAGGGACGCCACCCGCACGCCATGCCGGTCGAAACACGACAGGATCTTGTTCGCCGCCTCCCAGTCGGGCGACCAGGGGTCGAAGCGAACGTCGGCAAACGCGAAGTTGCTCAGCACGTTGCTGAATCCGTCAGCCCGGATCCGGCGGACAGCTTCCTCCAGCGGCAATTGACGGTAGATGTCGGCAGCGATTCCCAGCTTGATTTGGGACTTGGCCTCGGCCCGCAGTTCGTCGGCCGGAGCCTCCCGGACCGTCCTCCCGAACGCGGCGGCGCCGAGCACCGCGGCCCCCATGTTCTTCAGGCAGTCGCGTCGTGAACAAGCACGATTCGCCGCGGCTTCACGCGCGGTAGGGTTGGACGTCATGGTGGAATCCTCAAGGAGTGTTTGGGCAGTGTACTTCTGGTTGGCGGGCGGTCCGGCGCGAATGGCCCGCATCGCTACCTGATGCTGATGACCCGCGTTCCGGAGAGCGAGTCGTGCCAGCCGACCGGCTGCTTGCCGCCCAGAAACGAAAACGCCTCGAAGGGAATCAGGCGGGCAAAAGATCGGCCGACGATCTGACCGAACGAGGGTCGGCCTCCCTCGGCTGTCACCACGAGCGTGCCGGTGATCAGCTTTGCCAGCGATCTCTGAAACAGGCCTTCCAAGATGATGAAATATGCCGTATAGACCAACAGACCCAGTACGAAGCCAACAATCTGGAACGTCGCTTCATCTTCCGGTGTCACGCCACCCTGAGTCGCCGCCAAGAATGCGCCGTAGACCGCGCCGACCACGAAACCGGTGATCGTCGACAGCACTTGAATGACGATGCCGTCGAGAATCAGATTCAAAAACCGCTTTCCCTGCGTCGCCACCCGCAACTCACGGGGCCCCGTTTCGATTTGCGGCACTTCGGTTTCGGGAACAGCTGGGCTGGCGTACGGGTTTTCCTCCACGGACGTGTCCTTTCCATCGAACAGTGAAACGGGTCAACAGGTGGTTGTCCACACGCTTTTGCAGACGAATGTTTGGGATGACGATCACCGTCATCTCTCACCTGATCTTCCTCCGGCTCGACGGCAGTGGGAAAGAGATGACGTGAAGGATTAGGGTTTCAGGTTCCGGCGCAGCCAGTTACGTTCGCGCCGCGCATTCTAATCCGTCCCAGGCCGGATGCAATCGGAACCGGCACGATTTTTTGCTGGGTGGGAAGCTCGGTCCAGTTGACAGCCGTGCTATCAATCCACCACGTCGTTCGGTAGCGGCGGCGGGGGTGGGGACGGCGGTTTGGGGGCGGTCTTGTCGGCCGGCGGCTTGGGAGGCGGCTTGGGTTTGCCCTGGCAGGTCACCGCGATGCCGAGCGAGACTTTCCATTGGTAGTCTTCCGTGCAAGGCTCCCACCCCGCCAGCACGCCGCGCTGGTCGCACACGTTCCGCGCCTCGACGTACACGTCGAAGCTGTCCGGCCAAACCAGGAAGCGGGCGTAGTTTTTCTGCGGGTCCATGCGCCGGACGACGGCCTGGAAGCGGGACGAGGGGTTGCGCAGCCGGTCCGGCGTCTCGCCCGATCCACGGTACTCGTAGATCAGTACCAGGTTGAAGTTCTCGACCACCAGCCGGGTGCGGAATTCCTGATCGCTGAGGGCGTCCTTGTTGTACGTCGCGACCAGCTTTTCGCAGTCGATTTCGCCGCCCTCGCCCGCTTTGGCCACCAGCGGCCGCAGCAGAAACTGAACGCGTTTCTTGACTCGCTCTTTCAGTTCCTCCGGATCGAAGAACATCAGGCGGCCTTCGCGGCAGATGAACAGCATCGGCTGCGCCCCCTTGGGCGCGTCGCGGGGATTGGGCAAGCGGACGATCTTCGGCGGTGGTGCCGCCATGTCGGGCGTCTGGCCCAACTCGGCTTTGACGGTTTCCAGGTCCGCGTCGATCTTGGCCAACTCCTCCTGAAGCTCCTCCTGCTTCTTTTTTCGCTCTTCCACCAGCTTCTGCAAGTCCTTCACTGACTCGGGCTGGGGCTTGACCTGGGGCATGTCGCGGCGGAGTTCCTCCAGTTGCTTCTGCTGCTGCTCGATCTCCGTCCGGTCCTGCTCTAACTGGACGTCCAAGCCGAAAGCATTGACTTGCAGCTCCTTGATGGTCTCGCGCTGCTGCTGGGCTTGCTGTTGGATCTCCGCCAGCATCTGTTCGCTCACGCCGAACTGGCTGGGATCTTCCTCGCGAATCCGTTCCACGGTCTTTTTGATGTTCAGGGTGACCATCACGAGGATCAGGACCAGAATGCCGACGACATTCGTGATCGTGTCCATCAGCGAGTCCAGGTTCAGGTCCGTGGCCGCGGAGCGTGACTTCATGGTTGTTCACTTTTTCTGAAACAAGGACAGGTCCAGCTTGCCTTGTCCGGCCACGGCCAATTTGCCGTTGGTCACGTACTGCCTGCGCGCGATGCTGCGGGCGACCTGATACGTGCTCGCACCGTCCGGCCGGACCAGGAAGACCAGCGTGCCTTTGTGCTGCTGCTTGACGTTGTCCAGCAGCTGCAGGAAGGCTTCGTGGCTGGACAGCCGGCTAACAGGAATCCGCAGGGGCTCCGGGCGGTCATGGAGCACGACGCTGTTGGCCGAGCACTCGACGAAGGTCGGGGTCAGATCGTACCCGCTGCCGCTGGGCAGGATCTGAATCTCCGACTGACCCGCTTCCTTGCGGTTGGCCAGCAGGGTGCGCAGTTGCGCCAGTTGCTGTTGGAGTTCCTTGAGTTTCAGTTCGGCTTCCTCGATCAGTTTCTGCAGCCGCTCGGCCTCGGCCTGCAACGGCGGCAGTTTCTCGGCCTGATCCCGGGCCGCCACCCGCTCCGCCTCCAGACGCTTGACCTCCGCCTGCAACTGTTCCAGCTGTTGGCGGGCGGCCTCGGCCTGCTCGACCAGTTCCTGCAACTGCTGCTGCTTGGGCGTGTCCGCGGTGAGCCGTTTCCTGACCGCGCGGTACTGGGTGATCCGAGCCTGGGCTTTGGCCGCGGCCTGGGGATCGGAAGTGTCCTCCTGGTCCTTGCTGATCTGGGCCAGCGTGGCGGCCGTGATCAGCAGCACCAGGATGCCGATCAGGCTGGCCATGATGTCCAGGAAGGGGAACAGGGAAAAGGATTCGTCGAGTTTTTGTTTGGGCATGACTGCGACCCGGCCATGTCACTGCGTATCGTCCGTCCGCGAGGCGAACCAGCGCCAACGCCGCCGCGGGCGCTCGGCCGTCTGGATGACCACTTGTTTGCCGTCCAGTTGGCCCAGCACTTCATTCATGTTGGTGACCGCTTGCTGCAGCTGCTTCAAATGCTCCGCCAGCGAAATCGCCGCGCCGGCGGCGGTGTCCGCGGAGTCCCGGACAATCTGGGTCAACTGCTGCTGCGCCGCTTGACTCTGCTCGTTCATCTCTCTGACGGTCTTCCGCGCGTGTTCGACGACTTCGGCCAGATTCTGGTCGATGGCGCGTTGGATGATCTTGCCGACTTCGCTCGGCTCCGGCACCCGCTCGCCGCCGGCCTCCTTCAGCCGCTTGAGCAGGTTCTCGTTGCAGTACTCGTCCACCCAATTCAGCAAGTCCTCCTCCGCCTTTTGCAGCGAGCTGGCGGGGAACTTGAGCATCAGGCTCATCATCAGCGCCACCAGCGTGGTGTCGAAGGCCACGCCCAGCCCGCCCGTGATGGCGCCCAGCGATTCCTTGATGCCTTCGATGTCCTTGGTGTCTTGGACTCCCAGGCTGCCCACGGCCGTTCCCAGGCCCATCACGGTGCCGATGAACCCCAGGATCGGGATGGCCCAAATGAATACGTTCAGCAGCGCGTAACTGGAACCGACCGAGTGACTGTCCAACTCGGATTGGGACGCCAGCACGGTCGAAACTTCGGAAGCGCTGCGGCGGACCGTGAAGTGCTCCAGGCCGCGCAGGACCCGTTGGACCAGGAAGCTGGCGTTGGGATTCACCGGCAGATCGCGGATGGTCGAGGCGAACTGCTCGACGTTTTCGACGGTGATGTCACGGCTGATGCCTTCGGGAAGCAGATCGAAGAGCATGGATTCGCGCTGCCGCCGCAACTTGAACCACTTGAAGACCAAGATCGCCACCGACCAGAACATCAGGAACGCCTCGGCCACGGTCACCCAGCCGCGTTCATAGAACAAGTCGCGGAAGTACACCGACGGGAGCGGCAGCAGAAACAGATAGAACATGACCGTTGCGCCCAAGCCGATCAGCGACGTCCAAAGCAGACTCGCGTTCGTGCCGTCGTCGGTGTCGCTGGTCGAACGTTTTTTCTGGCCGGCGGCGGGCCGGGGCCGCGTGCGTGGACGGCTGGGCATGGCGGGCGGGCTGATTCTTGGACCGACCGTGATCTCAGGAACGGGTGGCTTGGCGTCCGACGGCCCAACCGGCCTGCCAGCCGGTGCTCCGGGCGCGGGGCTCCCGCCACGCTCCGTCGCCGCTGTATCCGGACCTGCGGCGCCGGGTTCGGCTTCCTCTCGGACGGCGCTTTCGGTGCCGGACTGCTCGGGCACACTGATGGCGGCCCGGCAGTACGGGCACTTGGCCTTGCGGCCGGCCAGTTCCTCGCGCACCTTGAGCGTCTTGCCACAACTGGAACAGCTGAAGTTGAAATACATGGACCGGCCTCGCGTGCGGTTTGTCTGGCTTCAGCTTACCGAACCGAACGCGAAAAAGAAAGCCACCCCGGGCAAGATGCCGCCCTGGACCTCACCCGACAATGCTGGCCGATGCGAGTCCGTGCCTCCGTCGTTGTCCCTCTCTGGGGGACGCGTCCAGGGGCGGTTCAATTGCGGATCGACAGACCCCAGTGGACGCTCGGTCCGGGCCGGCAAGGGGGGCCCGGATGGTGCCAATACGGACCGTGATGCCAGGGCGGGTAGACGGGGGCCACGTACACGGGCGGCGCGTAGTAGTGTTCGCGGACAATCACGCTGGAGGTCGGGGGGGCAGCCGCGGCAACGGCCAGGGGAGCGGTCTGCATGGCGGTGATCACCGTGTCGCTGACGCCTGCGTTGGCGAGCAGAATCAAATCGTTGGACTGGAGTCGAGTGGCGACGCCGCGAGTCTTG
>CAYPGE010000228.1:0-14326 GCA_964409865.1 uncultured Pirellulaceae bacterium | reverse complement strand
CTGGTGTTCTGCAATCCCTTCTTGCCGGAACGCATCCTCTGGGAGCGCACGGCACTGGGCGACGAATTCGACGAGCGATACGCGCACTGGAACCTGGACGCAGAGAAGCAGTTGTCGCCCAATATCGAGCGGCTGATGAACCAGGCGGAAGGCGTCCTGATCGCGGTTCGTGATTGCGTGTCGCCCACCCGGACGCTGGAGGGGGCGGAGCAGCAGTTGTACGAAGATGTCCTGCTGTTTGTGCTGTTCCACCGCTACCGCGACCGGATTCCGGGCGTTGCCGACAGTCCGCCTGCAGCGGACGTCAACCGTCGCATGGGCAAGGTCTACCGAGAAGTGCTCCGGGACGCGGAGTCCTATCTCATGATGGACGGCAGCCAGCGGCCGTTGTCGGTGCCTTGGCCGCACGCGTTCGCCGTTTTTTTTCAATTGCGCCGCGCGTTTGACAACATCTCCCGGTTCATCATCGGAGTCTCGCCGCCCGCCGTCGCCTTGCGGGCGGCCGTGTGGCAGTCGATCTTTACTCACGACATGCGCCGCTACGGCCGCGTGCTGTTCGACCGCATGGCGGATTACACCACGTTGGTGATGGGACCGTCGGGGACCGGCAAGGAGTTGGTGGCGCGAGCCGTCGGCCTGTCGCGCTACGTGCCGTTCGACGCCGAGCGACAGACGTTCCAAGCCGACTTTGCCGAGTCGTTTTTCCCCATCAGCCTGTCGGCGATGAGCCCGACGCTGATCGAATCGGAGCTGTTCGGGCACCAGCGCGGCGCGTTCACGGGCGCCGTCAGCGACCGGGCGGGGTGGCTGGAAGTCTGCCCGCCGCACGGCACGGTGTTCCTGGACGAAATCGGCGAACTGGAGCCGGCGATCCAGGTCAAGTTGCTGCGCGTGCTCCAGGAACGCACGTTCAGCCGGTTGGGCGAGACCGACACGCGGCGTTTCGCGGGCAAGATCGTCGCCGCCACCAACCGCGACCTGGATCGAGAGATGCAGGCCGGCCGGTTCCGCCAGGACCTGTATTACCGGCTCTGCTCGGACATCATCCACGTTCCGTCGCTGCAGCAACGGATCGCGGCGGACCCCGGCGAGTTGCAGCAGTTGATCGCGCACCTGTCGCAGCGGCTGGTCGGCCAGGAAGGACCGTCGCTGGCGGCCGAAGTGCAGGGGTGGATCGAGCAGTACCTGGGGCCGGAGTACGACTGGCCCGGCAACGTCCGCGAGTTGGAACAGTGCCTGCGCAACGTGCTGATCCGCAAAGAGTACCGGCCGCCGCAGCGGCGGCCCGGATCGACCGGTGACCCGCTGGCCGAGGTCCGCACGGCCATCGGCGAGGGGCGCTGGACGGCTGACGATTTGTTGCGTTGGTACTGTACGCTGGTCTACACCCGCACCGGCAGCTACGAAGCGGCCGCCCGCCAACTGCAACTCGACCGCCGCACGGTGAAGGCCAAAGTGGACGTCACGCTCCTCAGCAACCGCGAGTCAGCCGCCGCGAGTTCGCATCGCGGCTCTTCACAGCCGCGCGCTTAACGCACTGGCCGCACATGGAGCAAGCGAGCCCGCGCGCCGTGCAACGGAATCTCCAGGACTTGCTCCCCGGCTGGGACTTGTCGGACGGACTGTCCGCTCAAGAGATCGCCGATCTCCGACCTGGCCGGCACTCGCAAGCAGATCTTCAACTCGCCGTTGGTCCGGCCGAAATAGTCGGCGGCCAGCAGCAGGATGTCGTCCCCGTGGCGGATGCCGCTGACGCGGCCCTCGCCCTCGACGCGGGCCGCGTCGCCCGCCAGTTCACCTTGGACGAGAAGCTCTTCGACGGGCGCGATCGCCCGCACGACGCGGTTGTAGGCCACCAGGTTCTCGACGTCCCACACCCGGCTGGACCAGAACCAGACGCCCCGCGCACCGTTCAAGTAGCACTCCAGCAGCGCCCACTGAAAGCTTTCCGCTGGAAAAGTTCCGGCATCGCCGGGCGTGAGCCACGGCAGGACGTCGCTGCGTTTCAACGCGGCGCGGTCCGCGCGTACTTCGTCGCCGATCAGGCCCAGGTGATACGAGTCCAGGCACGAATACGTCGACACCTGGCTCGATTGCATCCACTGGGGATACAGTTGGTCCACCGACCAGACCTTCTGATAGGCCGGGCCGGGGCGGAAATCGTAGCCGCCGATCTCGAACTCCGGTCCGCCGGTCCGCTTGCACTCCGCCCGCGCCGCGGCCATCAACTCGCGCCACATCTGGCTTCCCTTGGCGGCCATCCACTGGTCCCAATCGGCCAGCCCTGACGCTTTGAAATCCTCCTGGCACCGTTGGCACTTGGGGCTTTCGGTCGGCCCTTGCCAGCCCCAGAGTTCGATGTCCAGCGACACGAAGTCCGGCCGGGAACGGGCCATCTGTTGGGCGAACCGCTCGATCTCCTCGCGATAGTGTGGGCCCCGGAAAGCCGGACAGAGCTGGGCGCTGGCCTTTCCGTCGGCCAACTGGTGGTACACCTCCGGGTCGCGCTTGTGACGTTCCAGCATCCGATGAAAGGTCGAATCCACCGCCGCGATGAAGAACCCTCGCCGCCGAGCTTCTTCGACCAGGCCCCAGTTCGGATCGTCCGCCTTCATCCACACCGGGAAAAGCGAAAACGTGTTCAGCCCGATCTGTTGCCAGGCGTCCAGCGCGCCGGGCCACCGCGCCGTGTCGGCCGCCGACCACCAGCCCAGGCCGACCATCATGCGCTTCAGCTTAGGCGCGGCCGGAACCTCGACGGCTTCGATCGGCACCTCGACGCCGGGACTTTGCTGCTCCGCACAGGCGATATGGTATCGCAGCTGACCCCGCTGCCCGTCCTTCCAGCCGGTTGCCTGAAGATAGAGTCGCCCGGCCGTTTTGTTGCTTGTGCCGGCCGGGATCGCCAAGCGGTAACGCTTGCCGCCGCCGGGCGCAGCTTCGACTTTCCGTTCCTCGGAATCCGTCCTTCCGAATTGGGCGGCCGACAATTCGACACCCTCGGGAAGATCGAGCACAAGATCAACCGGCGGCCACTTCTTGCCTCCTTCCGGAACGACGATGCCCAGCGGCACCGGCCCGGAGACGTTCGTAGCCAGCACCACCACCGGCTTGTGGAAGTATGGTTGCGGCCGGGACACCGTGAAGTCGCTCACACGGCTCGGGGCGACCTTGCGGCTCTGCGACTCCGGCGTGCCGAAGACATACAGCTCGTCGCTCGCACTCAGGCCGGTCGCGTACATTCGCAAACCGACCCAGCGGCCGTGCGCCGAGAGGTCCGTAAACCGTAGGCAGTGAATCCAGCTCTTGCCTTCGTCGTCGGGGATTCCGAAGCGCCGGGCATCGTCCGGACGCCAGCGGGAGAACTCGGCCACCTTCTCATATTGCTCGCCGTCGGAACTCACCAACGCCTCGATCCAGACGGGCATGCTGATCCCGGACTGAGCCGAACCGCCCAGGAGCCGGATCGCGATCTCGTCGATCCGCGCGTCTTGCCCCAGATCGACGGCCAGATTCACTCGGCCGCCGTAAGACCAGCCCACGGCCTGGCGATCGAACCAGATGGCGCGGTCCGCGCGGCGCGTCAGTTGTCCGTCCGTCAGATCCGTCGCGTCGCTATCGCCCTGGGCCGTGAGCCGATAATCCGGCGCCGGAGCGAAAACGACCGTCCGCCCGGCAGCCAAATTTTGGCGCCCTTCCAGCGGCGGCAATTCGACCGCACCGATCCGCTCGGCGGCGCTGGTGACGCCCATGACCAGGACGAGATGAACCAGGCAGGTACTCATACTTGAAGACTCCAATTCGAATTTCGATTCGTGCCCCCGGCATGCTCTGAGTTCGCCGTCCATGCTACAACACGCCTGAGGGCCGTGCAAATGGACTGGATCGGTAAGGACGCAGATATCCTCCGGAGTTGACGCCGGTGGCTCTGACCGGTTATCGTGAAGCAGACGGAAGAAGGAACCGGAATGCGGAGAGGGACCGCCGGATGGGACGATTCGAGAAGACGCTCAGCCGTGTGCTTCGCGGCACTGCGGACGCGAACATCGCCTTCTCCGATCTTTGCGCTTTGTTGCGGCATCTTGGCTTCGACGAGCGCGTCCGCGGTGGCCACCACATCTTCACCCGCGAGGGAGTGGCGGAGATTCTGAACCTGCAACCACGCGGCAACCAGGCCAAACCCTACCAAGTCAAGCAGGTCCGTGGCGTGATCGTCACCAACGGGCTGGCTGACGACGCAGAGGAGTGGGCCAGCGAGACAACGGACGAATACCAGACGGAAGGGCAAAGACGGAGGAGCGACATGCCGGATCGCGTCCAATACGAAATCGTGTTGTACTGGAGCAAGGAGGACCAAGCGTTCATCGCCGAAGTCCCAGAACTGCCGGGCTGTGCGGCAGATGGCGCGACGTACCAGGATGCCTTGGCCAATGTCGAAGTGGTCATCCGAGAATGGATCGAAACGGCGCGGGAACTGGGACGGCCGATTCCGCAACCCCGCGGCAGGCTGATGTACGCGTGAACTCCTGCGCGACAAGGAGCGGCAGGGAAGGCTCTTCGAATAGCCGGCAGTCCCTGTTGCCAGCCGGGGCTCGCCAGCGTCTGGCTTGTGCGGCGATTGAGGCAACCGTGGGCTAGCGCCCTGCGGCTAATGAATAGTCCGCGGCTACTCCTTCTTCGGCCATTCCGGCGGCAGGCGCAGGGACCAGACGTCGCCGACCAGGGGCCAGGCGTTGCCGTTGACGATCCAGAGCTTGTCCTGGAACACATAGGCCGACTGCTCGTGCCGGGCGGACCAGATCGTCTTGGTCTGGAGTTGCTCCCACGTTTTGCCGTCGGCGGTGTGCCAGACGTCGTTCCAGTTCTTCGACGGCTCGTTGGACCAGCCGCCGAGCACCCAGATTCGCTGGCGATAGACATCGGCCGAGAACCAGATCCGCGGCGCCCACGGAGCCTGGGGTGTGACCTGCGTCCAGTTGACTCCGTCGGGCGAACTCCAGACGTCGTTAAAGCCTTTGTACTTGGGCAAGTAGTTGCCGCCTCCGAAAATCCAAAGCTTGTTGTCGAACGCCACGGCCGCATGGTAGGCCCGCGCCGGCCACGGAGCGGCCGCGGTCACCTGTTTCCACTCCTTGCCGTCGCTGGAGCACCAGACGTCGTTGCGGAGGCTCTTTTCCGTTCCAAAGAAGTACTGTTCGGAACCGCCCAGAATCCACATCTTGCCGTCGAAGACCACGCCGGCCGCTCCCAGGCGCGGAGTCCAGCCGGCGTTGCCCGTCGCTTGCTCCCAGTTCGCGCCGTCGCGCGAGAACCAGACTTCGTTGCTGCCCGAGGCCCCGGGCAGCCGGCCGTTGTGCCAGCCGCCCATCATCCATATACGGTCGTCGAAGACCAGCGACGTGGGCAGGTCGGCGTGTTTCCAGGCGGCGCTGTCCGTTGCCCGCTCCCATTTCACCCCGTCGGCCGAACTCCACACGTCCCGCGGCGGCTCGGCATAGGAACTGAACCAACCGCCCAGGATCCACATGCGGTCGCGGAAGACGACCTCGCCCGCCGAGTCGCGGGCTTGAAAAGCGACTTTATCCGTCGCCTTCACCCAGTCGGGCTCGGCCGTCTGGCCCAGCCGCGGCAAAGCGATGCCCAGCAGGAACAGTAATGCTCCAAGAAGTCTTGTCATGATCGGCTCCCATCTCTGCAGTTCGGCAATGCGGAATTTCTGACAATGGCGACTCCGGGATAGCTGAGGCCAAGGCCACCCTGATCTTTCACCTAATCTCCCCCGGCTTCAAGTCAGTAGAGAAGAGATCAGGTGAAAGATTAGGGTTCTAGGTTTCGGCAAAGCCGGCTACCCCAGCATCGCCAACAGGATGAACGTCAGCAACGAGCCGACGAGCATCGAGATGGGGATGGCGATGGCCAGCGCGATCAGCACGCTGGCGGTGGCCGACGGCGAGGCGTAGCGGTGCGTGGGCAAGGGCGGTGGCGAGACGCGGCGGATGCGGCGCGTCTCCTGAGCGCCGGCGGCCACCGCCGACGTAGTTTGCGAGATTTGGCCGCTGCTGCTGCCCTGCCGGCTGTCCCCGTTGTCGTACATGTCGCTGCTGGCGTCGGTGTCCTGAAGCTGATCGTCGTCGGCGTCGGTAGGCAGCGGCGGCGGCATCCAGGGCGACTTGGTCAATTGCAGGGACGCCAGCGGGGCCGCTTCGCGGGCCCACGGCTCGAGCCGTACGGCCACCTCGGCGGCCGTCTGGATCCGGCTTTGGGGATCCTTTTCCATCATGTCCGCCATGATTTCAACGAACTCTTCGCTCACCTCGACGTTGAATCGCCGCGGGTGCCATGGCGTTTCCTCGCAGTGCCGACGGGCTTTGTCGCGGGTCGTGCCGCCCGGAAACGGCACTTTGCCACTGATCGCGTAGTACATGGTGCAGCCCAGCGAATAGATATCGCTGACCGAGGTGATCGCCGCCGGGTTCTTGATCTGCTCCGGCGAGAGATAGTCCGCGGTGCCGACGATTTTGCCGGCACGCGGGTCGTTCTCGGCGTCGTGGATGAATCCGGACAGCCCCAAGTCGGACACCTTGGCGATGCCGTCGGGGGTCACCAGGATGTTGCCGGGCTTGACGTCCCGATGGATCAGGCCGCGCTGGTGAGCGTATTCCAGCCCCAGGGCGGCCTGGACGATCACGTTCGCCGCCTGCTGCATGGTCAATGGGCCTTGCCGCCGCACCAACTGCCGCAGGTCGGTGCCGGGCACGTACTCGGTGACCAGGTAATGGACGTTGCCGTCGTGTCCGGCGTCGTACGCACGGACCAGATGGGGGTGGTCCAGCAGCGCTTGCGTGCGGATCTCGCGCGTAAAGTTCTCGATGGCCTCCGGTGTGGATTTCTCGCGCGGCAGGACCTTCACGGCACATTCCCGGCCCATCATTTTGTGCACGGCCTTGAAGACTTGCCCCATGCCGCCTTGACCGATCCAATCCGTGATCGTGTAGGGGCCCAAGTTCAGCTTCGTCCTGCCGGCGATCAACTGGTCGGCTTGATAACGCGTCAGGAGCCCCATGTCGATGAGCTTGGCGGCCAGTTCCTCGTCGCGGACTTCCTCCACGGGGGTCGGCAGACGGTCCGGTCCGCCGCGAACCGCCGCCAGCGCCTGGTCGAATTGCTCCGGCGTGATCAACCCGCTGCGCATAGCGGATTCGCGGAAGATGGATTTAGGGGACGTCTTGGGCACCGCAGGATCATCCTTGCGAGATCAGGAACCGACCGCGACCGGACGAGCCATCGAGCGGATTCCGGCTGGCGAGCGGCATTCGTGACCGTGACTTGCGGAACGCAGGTATTATCTCTTGCACTAGTATACACCGTTGGGCAAGGATTCCAGCGGGGGGCGGGAAAGAACCGGGCGGAAGAAAGCTTTTGCGGCCTGCTTTCGGAAAAAGCCGAGCTTCGTTCCTTGAATGCCCGCGGGCCAGCGGGTATCCTGTTGCGGATTGCTGGTATTTCAGATCTTTGGTTATAGAACGCAAAGAGGTGAAGGCATGAGCAAGAAAACTACAGGCGTACCACGCCGCACCTTTCTGAAAACCGCCGGATCGGCGATTGCGGCCGGGGCAGTGGCTGCGCCGTACGTGATTCCCTCGGGCGTATTGGCCGCGGCGGGACGCGCGGGCGCCAACGAACGTCTGACGTTCGGGCATATCGGCGTGGGCGGCATGGGCGGCTACCATCTGGGAGACATGGTGAGCCGCCTGCGGCGCGGCGAAGTGAACATCGCCGCCGTGTGCGACGTGGACGACAAGCGGCTGGAGAACGCCTCACGCACCGCCGGGCCCCAGGCGGACTGCTACCGCGACTACCGCGATGTGCTGGACCGGAAGGACATCGACGCCGTGGTGATCGCCACGCCCGACCACTGGCACGCCGTCCAGACGGTCCACGCTGCCGAGCGGGGCAAGCACGTGTATGTCGAGAAGCCCGCCTGCTGCACCGTCGAGGAAGGCAAGGCGATGATCGCCGCCGCCAACAAGGCCAAGATCGCGGTCCAGGTCGGTTCGCAGGGCCGCAGCCAGCCGGAGGCCTACTTGGCCCATCGCTACCTGGTCAACGGCAACATCGGCAAGATCTCGCAGGTCGATTGCTTTCACTACCCCAGTCCGGCGGGCGGGCTGAAGCCCGACAGCGATCCGCCGCCTGAATTGGATTGGGACGCTTGGCTCGGCCCGCTGCGCTGGCGGCCCTACAATGCGGGCTACTGCCACGGCACCTTCCGTTGGTTGATGGAGTCGGGCGGCGGCCAGATCCGCGATCGGGGGGCGCACGTGATGAGCTGCGCCATGTGGTGGATGAACGCGGACGGCACCGGACCGGTCGAAGTCGAAGCGACGGGCGAAGCGCCGCAGCGAGGTCTCTGGGATTCGGCTGTGAAGATCAACGTCAAGTACACGTTCAAGAATCCCGATTGGGTGCTCACCTGGAATCAGCCGGGCGAACCAGCGCCCCCGGAGGAACGCACGGGCGACGAGCCGGGCGGCCGCATTTCGCGCCCCGGATACGGCGCCGTGTATCGCGGCGACCAAGGCACGTTTACCCATTGGGGCGGTGACGGCGGCACCTGGGCCGAACGCAAGGCCCGCCAATGGCAGCCCGGCGCCGGCGCGAAAGACGTGTACCAAAGCCCCGGCCACAAGGAAGATTGGTTCGAAGGCATCAAGACCGGCAAGAAGACGATCATGAACGTCGAAGCCGGCGCCGACGTGGCCATCCTCACCGTGCTGGGCAATCTCTCGTTCCTCCTGGGCCGAAAACTCCAGTGGGACCACAGCAAACGCGAGATTGTCGGCGACGAGCAAGCACGCCGCTTGATGGGCCGACCGCAACGTTACCCGTACACGCTGTAGCCGCAACCCGCATAAACAAGGACCACTACGATGGACGAACTGACATTGGACCTCCTACTGAAGAATATCCAAAGCACCGAGGACGCCGTGCGTGCCGCAGCCCGCGACAATGCTGGTGCGGTCGGAGCCAAGGCCGTGGGGCCGTTGGCCAAGATTGCCGCCGGCGGAGAACTGGAGATCGCGCGGGCGGCAAATCGGGCGATTCAGAATATCGTCTATCACGCCGGCCGGCCCGGGGCGGCAGAGGAGGCGAAAGCCGTCGCGGCCGAATTACTCAAATTGCTGGGCGATTCTCAGCCAACGCAGTTGCGCCGCGACGTGCTATGGATGACGTGGCAGATTGCCGGCGAGGAGGCGGTCGAACCGGTCGCCGCGCTGTTGGGCCACCAGGAACTTGGCGAGGACGCGCGAATGGCCCTGGAGCGGCTGCCCGGCGACAAGGCGACCGCGGCGCTGCAGGCGGCTTTGGCCAAGGCCGACGCCGCCGCCAAGCCCGCGCTGGCCCACTCGCTCCGCGTTCGCGGGGTCGAAACGCCCGGCGTGCCCGACCTGCGGCTGAAACCGACCAAGAAGACCGCCGTCCAGCCGGTTGGACGGTAGGCCCTTGACGGCGAAATGTCGACAAGAGACTGGCCATGCTGCCATAAGGGTGGGGTCAAGCGTTCCTGAAACCGAAACTGGAATACTGAATACTGAATCGTGAATACTGAAGGCAGAATGGAAACGGCCGGGCTCGTCCGCGAGTGTTCTTCATTCAGGATTCGCGATTCAGTATTCACTATTCGTTCATGAACAGGTCAAGTCGGGATGAATCAACGGCTGAGCGCATGGTTTGCCGGATGCATCATACTTGTTACGGCGGGGTGCCCGTCTGCCCCGAGCACGGTCAGTGCGCCGCGCGCGGAAGCCCAGAGTGCCCCGGCCGCAACACCGGTTGACACAGCGCCGCCCGCAGCCGCCCCCGTCAGCAAATCCCAGGCTGACGCGGCCGCTCTTGCTCCGCTGCTGGAACGCATCCAGCAGTGGGGCGGCCAGGTAGAGTTCGACGGCGAAGGACGGCTGGTCGCGGTCAATCTGCTGGGTGCGAGCCTGACCGATGGCGACGTGGAGCAGTTGGCCGCGTTGCCTCATCTGCAGCGGCTGCAGTTGAAGGGCGCGGAGATCACCGATGTTTCGATGCCGCACTTGGCAAAGCTGACGGGGCTGACCAGTCTTGCACTGGACACCGTCGGCGTTACCGACGCCGGCGTGCGAGCGCTCACGGCCCTGCCGAACCTCAACTCCCTGCGTCTGCACCGCTTGACGCGCATGTCCGACGCGGCGGCGGCCTATTTCAAGGATCTGCCTCGGCTCGAACACCTGCTTCTGACCGACAGCTACATCAGCGACGGCGGCTTGCTGTCCATCTCCCAGCTACAGAATCTCCGCACGCTCGACCTGGAAGGCAGCGACCTGATTGGCGACGGCGGGCTGGAACTGATCGCCGGCATGAAGCAACTCCAGACGCTCCGCGTCCGCAGCCGTTCGATCAGCGACAGCGGCCTGGAATACCTGGCGTCGATGAGCCAACTGCGTACGCTGGCGGTGGAGGATTCGCTGGCCGTCAGCGACCAGGGGATGGAATTTGTCGGCCGGTTGACCGGTTTAGAGGACCTGTCCTTGGCCCAGGCGTTTCAGGTCACGGACGAGGGCCTGGCGCACCTGGCGGGCCTGACGAAGCTGCGGCGTTTGGACCTGCGGCGGCTGGCCGTCAGCGGCAGCGGGTTGGGTCATCTGAAGGGCATGACGGAGTTGGAGGCGCTGGACCTGGGCGGCACTCCCCTCAGCGACGAGGGCTTGGCGCACCTTAAGGCGTTGCCGCGTCTGACGACCTTGAACGTGATGGCAACACCGCTGACCGACGCGGGCATGAAGACGTTGGGCGAACTGGCCGGATTGCGGACTTTGATTCTGCGCGACGCGAAAATCTCGGACGCCGGCCTGCCGCACTTGACGGCGCTCGCCAACCTGGGGCGTCTGGAACTCCGCGGTGTGCCGATCACCGATGCCTCCGTGCCGCACTTGACACGCTTTGCGCAGCTCAAGGAACTAGATGTTTCCCAGACGGGCATCTCTGCGGCCGGGCTTGCGGAACTGAAGAAGTCGCTTCCCCACGCGAAAATCGCCCATTGAAAACGGCCCGACGCACCAAAGGGGTCAGGCTTACAGAATTCAGTTTTGGCCGATGGTGAGTCCAAGAACACCTTAATCTTTCACCTAATCTTTCACCTAATCTTCCTCCGGCTCCGAGGCAGTAGGAAGTAGGAAGAGATTAAGAGAAAGATTAGGTGAAAGATTAGGTGAAAGATTAGGGGCGGCTACCGGTCGAACCAGCGTTTCAGCGAATGGACCGTTGCGGCGCGGCCGGCCAGGCCGATGGACGTGGTCAGCGGGATTTCCTTGGGGCAGACGGCCACGCAATTCTGGGCGTTGCCGCAATTCTGAATGCCGCCTTCGGCGATCAGGGCTTCCAGCCGCTCGGTGCCGGTGTGCCGCCCCGTAGGGTGCGTGTTGAACAGCACGACCTGGCTGACGGCAAAGGCGCCCATGAAGCATCGATCGAACTCGGCGTTCCGCCGCGCCTGGTACTCCTCTTCCGTCTCGCCCGTCCGCCGGGCCACGTCGATCTTGTTGTACTGCGGGCAGGCGTCCACACAGCAGCCGCAGGTCATGCACATCGACAACGGATAGCCGATCTCCTGCTCCTCGCGCGAAACCAGCGGGCCGCGTCCCATGTCGTAGTAGCCGTCGACGGGCAGCCAAGCGCGGATTTTCTGCAGGGTCCGAAACATCCGCGAGCGGTCCACGACCAGGTCGCGGACGACGGGGAACTTGGTCATCGGCGCCAGTTCGATGCCCTCCGGCCGGTCTTCCAGCAAGCGATCCACCAGCGCCGTGCAAGCCTGGCGGACCCGTCCGTTGATGAGCATCGTACAGGACCCGCAGACCTCTTCCAGGCAGTTGCACTCCCAGGCCACCGGGGCCACGGACCGGCCGTCGATCGTCTGGGCTTGGGCGGCGATTTTCTGTAACACGCTGACCACGTTCATTTCCCGTTCGTAGGGCACGCGGTGCGTTTCCCAGTAGCTCTGTTGGCCGGGGCCGTCCTGCCGCAGGATGCGAATGGTGATCGTGCCAGGCTGGCCGCTCGTGGGGTTCGATGTGCTGTCCATAGGAATCGGTTTGGGAAAAACGGGATCGTTCCAGGGAAGACCGGCCGAGGCCGGGACGATAAACGGCGTGTTGGGGCTGCAGACCGCGTCAGGCTTTGGCCTGTTGCTTGGCGGCCGCGCGTTCGTTCCAAACTTGTTCGATCTCGTCCGCGCCCGCCAGGCCGTACAATCGCGGACGGGGCGGGATCACCGACGTATCGACGTCCTCGTAGGTCAAGTCCGGTTGCTGGCTGCCGGGATTCCAGGTGGCGATCGTCGACTTGAGCCATTTCCGGTTGTTGGCCTCGAAGTCGTCGCACCACTTCTCGGCCTGCTGCCGCCGCTCGGCGGGTTCTGCGGCGGTCAAATGGGCCGGTTCGAACTCCGGCTTGAAGTGCGCCCCGCGGCATTCGTCCCGCTGCAGCGCTCCCAGCAGAATCGACTTGGCCACGGGAAACATGTCCAGCAGCGCGCGGACGAAGACCACGTTCTGGTTCGTCCAGTGGCCGGTATCGGAGAGCGAACAGCGTTTGGCACGCTCGTGCAGTTCGTTGACCGTAGCCAGCGCCTCCCGCAACTGGTCGTTGCGGCGGACGACCGTGGCCGCCTTGGTCATGACTTCGCCCAGTTGCTGATGGAGCAGGTACGGGTTTTCCCCGCCGCCGCTGCGCCGCTGCAACTGCTCGTCGGCCTGCTGGTGCTTCCGCTGGGCGCCGTCGAACAGCGCGGCCGGCAACTCGGCAGCCGCTTTCCCCTTCTCGTTCTCGAACAAAGTCTGGATGCCGGGCGCGGCAAACAGGCCGGAGAAGATGCAGCTGAGCAGCGAGTTGGCGCCCAAGCGGTTCGCCCCGTGGTATTGGTAGTCGCACTCGCCGATGGCATACAAGCGAGGAATGTTCGTGACTTGATTTTTCGGCGAGCCCGGCTGCAAACCGCCGGCGGCCGTGCGTTCGTAATCGACCCACAGACCGCCCATCGAGTAATGGACTGCCGGGAAGATCTTCATCGGTATCGTGCGCGGGTCGACCCCCTGGAATTTCTCGTAAATGTCCAGAATGCCTCCCAATTTGCGCGTCAGTTCGTCGGCGTCGATGTGCGTCAAGTCCAGGTACACGCACTGGCGGTCCTTCTCGACGCTCAGGCCCTCGTTGACGCAGATGTCGAAGATCTCGCGGGTGGCGATGTCGCGGGGCACGAGGTTGCCGTACTTCGGGTAGCGTTCCTCCAGGAAGTAGTACCGCTCCGATTCGGGGATGGTGCGCGGATCGCGGTGGTCCTGCGGCTGGCGGGGCACCCACACGCGGCCGCCCTCGCCGCGGGCCGACTCGCTCATCAGCCGCAGCTTGTCCGCGGCCGGGATCGCCGTCGGATGGACTTGGATGAATTCCGGGTTGCCGTATTTCGCGCCGGCCTGAAACGCCCGGCTGACGGCGCTGCCCGTGCAGGCCATCGAGTTGGTCGACTTGCCGAAAATCAGCCCGCAGCCGCCGCTGGCGATCGCGACCGCATCGGCCGGAAAGGCGCGAATCTCCATGCTCAGGAGGTCTTGTCCCACGACGCCGCGGCACACGCCCTGCTCGTCCAGGACCGGGCCCAGGAAGTCCCACGATTCGAACTTGCGGATGTGTCCCTCCGTCTCCCAGCGGCGGACCTGCTCGTCCAACACGTACAGCAATTGCTGGCCGGTCGTGGCGCCGGAGAATGCCGTGCGCTTGTACAGCGTGCCGCCGAAGCGCCGCCGATCCAGGTAGCCTTCCTGCGTCCGGTTGAAAGGGACGCCCAAGCGGTCCATGAGGTGGATGATCTTCGGCCCCCAGTCGGCCATCTCCTTGACGGGCGGCTGGTGTTGCAGGAAGTCGCCGCCGTAGACCGTGTCGTCGAAGTGCTTCCATTCGCTGTCGCCCGCCTGCCGCGTCAGGTCGTTGCAGGAGTTGATGCCGCCCTGAGCGCAGACGCTGTGCGAACGTTTGACCGGCCCCAGGCTCATCAGGTCCACGTCGATGCCCATTTCGGCCAATCTCATGGCGGCGGCCAGTCCGGCCAATCCCCCACCTACGACCATGACGCGTTTTTTTGCCATGTTGCGTGATCCTGCTCGACGGGTTCGTGAATGCGACGGTATTGGGGAACTTGCCTCACTCAGAAGAACCATCAGCCAAGACGGCAGGCTGAGCGCCGTCCCGCTGCGTGTTGCCTTCCGTTTCCGCTGTCCGCCTCTCCGGGTTCGGCCTGATC
>CAYPGE010000227.1:0-14417 GCA_964409865.1 uncultured Pirellulaceae bacterium | reverse complement strand
CCCACGTCACCCTGCGGGGGGGCAGCGCCCGATGTGCGGATTTCACTTTCGTCAGGGGCAGGAACTGCTGCTTGGCAGACATAACGCTGGCCGGGGCGCGGCTCCGCCAATCCCAATGGTATCGTTGCAGTTGGACAGAGGGCGAAGCGTCGTCTGCCGATTTGACCGTCTGCCTTGCACCGGGTCTTGCTGTACTAGCGGACGATCAGCGACTGCGGATGCTACCACCCAGCGTGCGTGTTGCGATTGCGCAGGGGCACAGGGGTGATGTGCGATGCGTGAGTTGGGCGCCGAATGGCTGGCAGTTGGCCAGTGGTGGCGCGGACGGGACGGTGCGGGTGTGGCATGCGCAAGGCGGCTACGAATTGGCTCGGCTGGCGGGGCATGAGGTCGGCCCCAACGGATACCTGAGTGTGTTGACTGTGGAGTGGTCCCCGGACGGTCGGCAACTGGCTAGCGGCGGCAGCGATGGCACCGTGCGATTGTGGGATGCACACACTGGGCAACATTTGGCAGATCTGAAGGGGCATGAGGCCGGACAGCGTGGGTATCGGAGTGTCCTGTCGATGAGTTGGTCCCCGGACGGTCGGCACCTCGCTAGCGGCGGCACAGATGGCACGATTCGCGTGTGGGATGTCGTACGTGGGGAAGAGCGGGCGTGCCTCGTGGGGCATGAGTCTGGACAGTATGGTTATCGAAGTGTCTTAAGCGTGAAGTGGTCGCCCGAAGGTGGACGGCTAGTCAGTGGCGGCGCGGATGGTACGGTGCGATTCTGGGATGCAGGACGCTGGCGAGAAACCACACAGCTCCTGGGCCATGAGGCCGCACCGTCCGGTGATCGCCGAGTCCGAAGCGTGACTTGGTCACCGGATGGAGGGCAATTGGCCAGCGCCGGCGCGGATGGCACAGTCCGGGTATGGGACGCCCGGCGCTGTCTGGAGGTTGCAAGGCTGGTCGGACATGAGGCAGGGCTGACCAACGATGCCAGTGTCCTGAGCGTGGAATGGTCGCCGGATGGAGGGCAATTGGCCAGTGGCGGCGTTGATGGGATCGTGCGGGTTTGGGACGCGCGCCATTGGCGCGAGGTGACCCATCTGATGGGGCATGAATGCGGGCTGTCTGGTGATCGGCGGGTTTGGAGCCTAAGTTGGTCTCCGGGTGGCCGACAGCTAGTCACGGGAGGCGAGGACGGCACCGTGCGAGTTTGGGACTCACGAATGGGGCAGGAAGTGACGGAACTGCCGGGGCAAGAAGGCGGGGCATTCAGCGACCCTCGCGTCTGGTTCGTCAGTTGGTCACCGGACGGACGGAAGCTGGCCACCGGTGGTATGGACGGCACGGTACGAATCTGGGATGCCAAGTGCGGGCAGGAGCTGATACGTTCGGTGAGGCATGACATCGGACCATCGGGCTACAGCAGTGTCCTGAGCGCGAGTTGGTCGCCGGACGGGCGACTATTTGCCAGTAGCGGCTTGGACGGCACCATACGAGTTTGGGATGCGGAAGGCACTCGGGAGGTTTCGCGGTTGATCGGACATGCAGCCGGATCGACAGGTGACCCAATTGTCTGGAGCGTGAGTTGGTCTCCGAACAGTCGGCAGTTGGTTAGCAGTGGTGTGGACGGTACGCTGCGGGTATGGAACGTGCGCGACGGACAGGCCGTGGCACGGTTGACAGGGCACGAGGCCGGGGCTTCCGGCGACCCATGTGTCTTTGGCGCCAGTTGGTCTCCGGATGGGCGGCTCTTGGCCAGCGGCGGCGCTGACGGCACGGTGCGGCTGTGGGACGCACAGGGCGGTCAGGAGGTGGCCAAGCTGGTCGGGCATTCGACCGGTCCGTCCGGTGACCACCGCGTTTGGCGGGTTTGCTGGTGCCCAGACGGTCGGCGGGTGGCCAGCGTTGGCGAGGACGGGACAGTGCGGATATGGGATGCGAAAAGCGCCCGGGAACTGACGCGGCTGGTCGGGCACGAGGCCGGACCGTACGGTGAGGACGCTGTGTGGAGCGTTTCCTGGTCTCCAGATGGCCTACACTTGGCAAGCGGCGGCGAGGACGGCACGGTGCGGGTGTGGGACGCGCGGCAGGGACAGGAGGTGGCCCGGCTGGTGGGGCAGGAGGCGGGACCGTCCGGCTCCCGGCGCGTCTTGAGCGTGAGTTGGTCGCCGGACGGCCGACAGTTGGCCAGCAGCGGCGAGGATGGCACGGTGCGGGTGTGGGCTCCGCGGGACCCTGACATCCCGGCCCGGTGTACCTGGAAGATCGCCGGGGACGTCTGGTGGGCCGAAACTCCCGGTGGTTTTCTGCTGCTGGGCGATCAGTCCGCGGATGCGGTCCGCTTGTCGGTGAGCCGCCCAGAACGGCCAGGCACGGTGCTATACGTGCCGCTGGGTGCTTTGGCCGAGGTACTGCACCAGCCGGACCGCGTCGCTGCGGCTTTGGCCGGAGATCTGTCGAACGACGATCCGAGCGCAGCGTTGGCTCACGCAGGATGGACGGGGAAGGGTAGCTGGGACGGCCGCTTGTGGTATGCACCGACTAGCTGCCGCACGGAATCCGCAGGCGAAACGGGCGAGCAGGGCCTCGAACCCAATCGTTTCCTGCCGGGCCGAGCCGTCAGCGGCATCGATCACCTCGCCGGCCGCGACAAGCTGCTGGACGATTTGCTGGCGTTGATCGCCAACCGCAGCCCGGCGGTGCTCCGCGGCCCGCGGCGCAGCGGCAAGACGTCGATCTTGAACGCGCTGGCCCAACGAATCCGCAGCGGGCACATGGCGAACGGTGCGTCGTGGCGTCCCGCACGAGTGATTCAGAAGTCACTCGAGGGTGCTGCGGTGTGTTCGGCCGACGATCTGGCCCGCTGGTTGGCTGACGACCTGCGAGCGGAGGCCCGGCCGGCTCATGCGCTGGGCCAGCGGCTGGCTGACGAAGGCGGCGCCGTGTTGCTGCTGGACGAAGTGGCCAACCTGCAGTCGGCCGACAGCGAGCTGTTCGCCTGGCTGCGGCAGCTGGGCCAGACGTGCGCAGCCGTCGTCGTGGCTGGGACGCACGACGACTGGGCCCGTGTGATCCGCCGCGCCGCGGCGTTTCCCGGTTCGTCCTTTGGCAACGATGTCACGCCGGTGGACCTGGGCCCGTTGGATCGCGACGCCGCCCTGGCCTTTCTGGCCGACACGTCACCCCGCGACGCGCGCATCGAACCGGAGCAAACGGGCCGCTGGATCGTCGAGCGGTGCGGCACGTGGCCGTTCTACCTGCAGGTGCTCGGGTTCAGCGTCGTGCAAGCCGCGCGGGCCGGAAACCGCTTGTCGCTGGCCGACAAGCGCGGCGTGGACGAGCTGTACCGCAACGACCTGCTGGTCCAGCGAAACCACGTGTTCGAGCAGCGTTGGAGCGACTACCAGGAGCGGGCCCACGCCGTGATGAGCCGCATCCGCCAAGGCCGCTTGCCACCGCTCCGCGAGCTGGCACCGCCCGACCGCCAAGCCGTGCTGGACGCCGGGCTGTGCAACGCGCTGGGCGACTGGCTGGAAGACAAACCGTGGTGGGATTGGGTGGAAATGTGCCGGACCTGAGTTGAGTGTCGCCTTTCGCTCCGCGAAAGGCGACACTCGCCCCCCGTAAGGGCTCGCTGATGCACTACCGCGCGAATCGACAATACGATCCCCAGCTGGACGTCCGTGACTTTGCCGAACTGGCGGCCACGATCCGCGAGGAGCCACCGCACGGCCTGGCGTGGACGGTCGTCGGCCTGCGCCGCAGCGGCAAGACGTGGATGTTGAAGCAGCTGTTTGAGCGGCTCCCCAAACGTCATGTCGTGTCGCTCGATCTGGGCCAAGCGGAGGACCGCCAGCGGTTCTTTGGCGAAGGGCCGAGTCTCCGCCGTCACATCCTGCTGGACGAACCGGGAGCGTGCTTGCGAGCCGATCCCGAGCGATTCGTGTACCGGCTACAGCAACTGCGAAAATCTGACTCGCCGCGGCGCGTGCTGGTTGCGCTGGCCCCCATGGAATGGGAACAACTGGCGGCCCAACTGCAGGCAACCGGCCAGCAGTCGGACAAGGATCTTCGCTTCATCGCACCTCTGACCGACGCCCAAGCCGCGCGCCTGGCCTCCCGCGCCGACTGGGCGCCCGCGGTCGCGTCCAAGCTGCCAGCGAACTGGAGGCAATCCGCCTTTTTGCTGGAGTTGGCCCTGCAGGTTGCCGAGCGGTATCCGCCGCTTCGCGACGACCCGGCCCAGCTTACGGAAAGCGCGATCCGACAATCGGCCGACCCGCACCTGTTCTACTGGGACGCGGTGTACCAAACCGGCTTGAACGACGCCCAGCGACAAGCCGTCCGCGAAGCCGCGTGGCACGGGCGATTCGATGAGGGCCCGGGCCGGCTGCTGGTCCGCTGCGGCCTGTTGGCGGAAACCGCGGGCCGTGCTGTCGTGACGGATCCGGTCGTCGCGCATCAGCTGCCGCCACCCGTCCGCATCCATCATATCTCCGATGTCCACGTAGGACCGAAGTCGGCGGAGGCAGTGGATGTCAAGCTGAAAGGCGCGACGGGCAAACGACTGGCCGAGGGCGCCGGCGCAGGCTACGTGCGAGACACTTACCTGGACCATGTCCGGACGTTGGCCGCCAAGGGGCAAGGGCCGCACTTGCTGATCTGCTCCGGGGACATGGTCGAGTATGGCACCGAGGAACAGTATGCTGCTGCCCAAGCCTGGTTTGCCGAACTGGCCGGTTTGATCAACGCGGCGCATCCGATGCTGACGGCCGATGCCCCGAGGGTGCTGCTGGTCAGCGGCAATCACGATGTGACCTGGTCCGAAGCGTTAGGCGACGCGGGAACTCGCCAGCGGCATACACGGTTTCACGACGCCTTTGCGGCGTACCCGCATCCTCGCCTGGATTTGCCACCGGCCGATCGCGGATTGGTCGAATTCACCTATCCGGCTTTGGGACTGAGCATCCTGTTGCTCGGCTCGGCCGAGTTCGGCGGGGAACTCGACGATCCCGAGGACCCCGACCAGCAGGAACGGATAAGGCAGCTCAACGCCCTGCGTGCCGAACTGGCAGGCGCCATCGCCCGGGCCGGGGATCCCGCGACGCCGGTGGATGAGATTCAGAAGCAGATTGACGGACTCTTGGCCCGCTTGGAACGAATCGATCCGGGCCTGGTTCACAAGCGCGATCTGGACCGTGTCACGGGGCACGACTGGTCAGCGAGCCTCGTTCGCCTGGCCGTGCTGCACCATCCCCTCTCGCCGGTACCCGCGGGGCTGGAGATCGCCAATTTCTCCGGCACCCTGAACGCGGCACAAGTCAAAGACGCCTTGCTGAGCAAGCGTTTCTGCCTGGTGCTGCACGGGCACGTTCATGCCGGCTGGTTCGGTCGTGAATCTTGGCCGGGCCGGCACGACGACCACGCGTTGCACATCGCCGCGGCTCCGTCGTTGGGCAGTCGCGAGGTTCAGGAGCACCACGGGTTTAACGAGATCGCCCTTTACTGGGAAGGGCCCGGCTGGGAGGTCGTCGTCACGCGTTACATCCACCAAGGCACCGGCTGGGTGCCAGAGGCCCAGATGGTAGTCCGCGATCAATCGCACGTTTAGGATCCGCGCATGCTATGATACCTCGAAGGGAGTACGGTTATGTCGAAATGGAAGCAAAGGCGTGATGATCTGCGACGGAAACAGAAGCGGCGCGAGGAGCGCCGCTCGCGCATGCGGCCCCAGGACGACATGGACTCCGTTCTGCACCACATGATCGAGGCGATGGAGGCGGGGCCGATGGACGAGTTCCCTGGGATTTGTCATCCCAGCCTGGCACGCCCCGACATGCTGAAATTCGGATTGGGCACGTTCGCCCAGGACGAGGAGCCAGGACGTTCCAAACTCAGGCGTCTGGAGCGGCATTACCGCTTGGGCAAGCTTGGCTTCCTGCCGGACGTCGAGCATTGGGCGATGGAGGAATTCTTCTGGCACGGAGCGCCGGGTGACGCGTGGCATCCGCTCGAAGCGTTCCTGCAGCAGGCCGGGGATCGTTTCCCGTCCGAAGCACAGCAGCAACTGCGGCGCTGGAAGGAAGCGGAAATGAGAGTACTGGAGATCGGCGAAGTCCGCGATGCCACCGTACAACTGCGTCCCTGGGACTTGCGTCAGGCGAGACCGGCTGGCGTCTGGTTTCGAGCGATCGACCTGAGCGTCAGCGGTGTGAAGCTGTATCGGCCGCATGCCGGATCGCTCACGCTGACCTACGTGGCTCCGTGGGCACCCGACGAGGATCTGTTTTGTGCGATGGGGTACGGGATGATTCTTGCCAAGGAACACTCCGCCAACCTGCTGATGCCGCAGTACCTGTCCGACGCTCATCTGGCCTGTTCGCGTTGGCCGTGGAAGGCGGATTCCCGGAGCGAGCGCGAGTACTTATCGGAATGGCGGCGGCGCGAGTGGCAGGTTTGGTTTGAGCAACGGGTCGCGTTCCCGTTCCAGGCCGTGGTGCTGACCACCGAGGGGCCTTCCTTGGAAACCGTCGTGGACATCGTCCGGGTGCCGCCCGATCAAGCTCGTCACATGGGGATCTACTTCGGCGTTCGATGCGGCGGCACAAAGGTGGCGGCCGGAGCGACCGCGGTGTTTCCACTCGACATGTCAACCCCCCACGCCGCGACGTTTGCCGAGTACCGGGCATACCGCGACTTGGGCGGCCCGCCGCCGGGGGCGCGCCTTGTGGCGCCCATGTTGGGAAGAAGTCTCTAGATCGCCAAGACCGAGGCTCAGTGATCTCGGCCGAGTCGGCGAACCGAGACGTAGAACGCTCCGCACAGTTCCTGCCCATGTTCGTCATAGAACGAGGTCTGCAGTTGCGCCTTGCCCGCAGTCAGCCGCACGGTGAACGTAGCGGCGTTGTCATCTTTGGCCACGGCCTTTGACACGTCGGCATCGCCAATCTTGAGCCGCGCGGTGGCGATCGGAACGGCCTTGCCTACCGCAATTCGTGCGTGGTGGCGAGTTGCGAAACCTCGCCGAGATAGGGTAAAATCACGATCGCGGTGCGGGCTCATCTCGGATTGGCGGGCCCGATTCAAGGCGGAGATCTCGGAGCGTTCAAGCAGCGATTGGCACGGCCATGCAACTCAAACAGGTCCGCCCCAGACGCAACGACGGCTTGGTTTTCTTCCAGAGCTTTCTGCGTCGCCCGCGGCAGGTCGCCTCGCTGGTCCCCAGTTCCCGGTTTCTGGAGCGCCGAGTGGCGCATCTGGCGACCGTGTCTGCCGCTCAGACGGTCGTGGAACTGGGACCCGGGACCGGGGGCACGACCCGCGCCCTGTTGGCGGCCATGCCGCCGCAGGCCTCGCTGCTGAGCATCGAGATTGATCCGGATTTCATTTCCGCGTTGCGGGCGATCGACGACGATCGTTTGACGGTCCATCAGGGGAACGCGGAGCGGTTGCCGGAAGTCCTTCGGCAGTACGCCCTGGATTCTGCCGATGCCGTCGTGTCAGGCATCCCGTTTTCTCTGTTGCGGCCCGACTCGCGCCGTCGCGTTGTCGAAGCGATCTGGTCGGCCCTGACGCCGGGCGGCCGATTCGTGGCGTATCAGATCTGCGGTCGGATCCAGGCGGTCGCGAAGCCCTTGTTCGGCCCGGCGCGCGTCGCTGTCGAGTTCCGCAATTTTCCGCCGCTGCGGGTTTATGCTTGGTGCAAGTACCGCGACGGGCACTCCTGGTAGTTGGACAGCGCCACTTATCAGTGGTTGCTCGTCTCCGGAACCGAGAAGAAATCGTCCCACATGTCGCCCTGGTTCGAGCCGTCATCCCTTCCGGGTGCAGCGGCTGCCGGTGTCGGGCCGCTGGCGGCTTTTGCCACCGCGGTCGTCCGGTCCGGAATCACGATTTCGACTCCGATCGGGAGCAGACGCGGATCGAAGAGAACGTCGGAGTTGGCTTGGAAGATGTCCAGGTAACGCTCCGGGGTGCCCAGGTACTTTTCCGCCAGTCGCCTCAGCGTGTCGCCTTCCGCAATTCGGTGCCGTCGCGACGCGGCGGCGTCTGCTTGCTGGCACGTGGTCTGGAACTCGGTGGCTGGGGACGGACGACTATCCGTGCGTGGCTTGGACTTGGTCTGGCGGGTCGAGGTTCGATCCGCCCCGTGCTCTGCAACTCGGGCATAGGGTTCGTTCTGACGGAAATGGGGTTCGTATTCGCGAGCGAACTCCGGCGGCATGGCATCGCCGTCTTGTGCCCATTCGGTGGAGCCGGTCATGGCCGGGGTGCTCTCCTGCCAGGTCGAGTTCCCGCTTTCGGCAGCCCTGGTGTCAGGCCGGGCCTTTTCGCCCGCGCTGGCTCGGTGCTGCTCCGCCGCATGGGTCCGTGCCGTCGACGTCTTTTTGTCTGGCTTCCTTGGCGAGGGTTTCGGCTTGGCACTCGTCTCCTTCTTGATGTCTTGCTTGGCGGAATCCGTGACGGGGCTCTTTCCAGGCTCTGTCGTCGTCGAGTCCGCAGCAGGCTTGTCGGCTCGCAGGGTCGGCGGTTTTGAGATGGTGTTTGCGCCGGCATGAGCATCAGCAGGTTTTCCCTGAGCGGCCGCTCGGTCGGGGCCCAAGAGTGGAACGCGATCGACGTCGGTCAGTGCGGCTACTGGCAGGGCCTCAGCCGTGCCGGCCTGCGACGATCTCTGGCTGTTGGCACTTGCAGACTCTGCGGTCGCCCCGCGCGTGACCGCCGCATCGCACATCGGGCACCGCTGGGGCCGCCGGTACTGCTGGGCGGTGTAGAAGCCGGTTCCTATCACCGCGATTGCCAAAAAGTACTTTGCCAAGTCATTCATGAGCCACCTCCTTGAATGCTTCGACCTCCCCAGTAATTCGTATCGGAACGCGTCCCAAGGGCAATCCATTGCGAGGATGCGTGAAACGGGAAAGTGGGAAAAGTGTAAGAGGATACACGCAAAATGACGATTATCCCCGACTCCCGCCTTCCCATACTTGACCCGGTGTTTTCGCCTGGAATAGTACATCCGGGCCTATGGACAATTTTCGCAAAAAAATTCCGGCGCCCATGTTGACAACCTCAAACCAAAGGTCTAATGTGGATGAGGTTATCCCAATGTCTCGTTCAGGGGGAACAGTGCGATGATTTCTCAAACTGCGGAATACGCTTTGCGCGCGATTGTCTACTTGGCCGATCAGCGTGGGTCGCCGAGAACCACGGCTCAGATCGCGGAAGCTACTCAAGTTCCTCCGGGATACTTGGCCAAAGTCATGCAGTCGCTGAGTCGCACGAAACTGGTTCACTCGCAGCGTGGTTTGAACGGCGGGTTCACGCTGACGCGTGATCCGGCCGGGTTGCCGATGCTGGAGATCATCAGCGCGGTGGACCCCATTCGTCGGTTTCACGAGTGTCCTTTGGGGCTGCCGGCGCACGAGACAGACCTGTGCCCGCTCCATCGGACGCTGGAAGAAGCGGCACGATTGCTCGAAAAGAAGTTCGGCGAAACGTCGGTGGCTGACCTGCTCGACGCTCCGGGCGAGAAGAAGCCGCTGTGCCGCTTCCCGGCGGCACAGGAGAGTTCGAGTTCGGAAGCCGAGTAAGAGCAATCGCCCGTTTCACGATCCCGTTGCTGGGACGAACCGATTCGTTTTCTTGACCAACGGTAGGAGTACGTATCGACATGATCAGCCGAGTCTCCGATGCTGCGACGAGCATCACCTCCGAAGAAGTCCCAGGGCGGGGGTCCGCGACCGTGATTCGGGATTTGGCGCAGCTGTTCAAGATCTTGGCCGATGAGACGCGTCTGCGAATCCTGGAGATGCTTGGCTGCCGCAAAGAACTGTGTGTGCGGGACCTTTGGGAACGACTCGGCCAGAGCCAGCCGGCGGTCAGCCACCACTTGGGTCTGCTGCGAATGGCCAGGCTGGTCGACACGCGGCATGAAGGCAAGCATATCTACTACCGGATTGACGAGCAACGGTTCGACGAACTGATGAAGATGCTTCAGAGCACCGGCGTGGGCACGGAGATGTTGGCGCATTTGCCTCAGGGCGCACCCCTGCGTCGCTAGCAGCCGCCTCTGAGGAGTCAACAGCGAACTGGAGCAGCAGCAAGCTCAATCACGGCTAGCGTGTGCGCACGGTCGAGATGATCCGGAAAGGCATGATCGGCGACGTGCGCGAGGTGCATCGGTCGGCCCTTCGCAACAACTTCGTCCCCATGTGTTGCCCATTCGGCGAACCAGGCGTCCAACTCGCGTTCGATCCGCTGCACACGGCTGCGCCGCGGGACCTGCGCTTGCGACCTTTCCTGGCCCGACTTGACGGTCGCGGCGGCGATGAGTTCGGCATTCTCGGAGGAAAGCAGTTGCAGGATTCCATCATCGCTGCTGTCCCGCCCCAGGTCCGCGAACACGCCGTCGACGCGGGCTGACGCGGGGATCAACGACGAAGTGCCCATTCGCCACTCGGCTTGTCCGAGTGGTTCAACGGCTTCTGCACTCCCACTGCTGGCTAAACGGCGCGTTCCCGCGGACATCACCGGCGCCATCAAGCCCCCCTCGCTGTGCTCGTAGCCCAGCAGATGGCCGATCTCGTGCATCAGCACCGTCAGCAGATCGACGCCGGCGACCGGGCTCGGGGTTCCGTGTTCGGGGCTCGCGAAGAATTCCACGTCGTCGCCGGGCCTGGGGTCCAGGTACCAGCCCCAGCCGGCCGCGTCGTCGTCCAGGCGGATTTCGTTCGTCGTCGGATAGGCCAAGCCCAAGTAAGCGCCGCCCAAGTCCGCCACGCCGATGTGCAGATCCGAAAGCACGGCCGACTGCGCCGGCGTCAGCCCCGCCGCCGCCCACCGCGTCGACGCTTCCGCCACCAGCGGCGCTAACGCCGCGTCGCTGACCTGCGCACCGCCGCCCAAGGCCGTCTCGCCTGCCAGCAGCGGGTTGATGGCCGTAGGCAGCGTCCCGGACGCTTCGACGATTTCAATCCCCGACACCACCCAGTTGAAATTCTGCCCGCCCAGGTCGATGAACAGGATGTCCAAAATGTTGTCTTCGGTCGAGCCCGCCAAGTCCTGCACGTCGACGAAGCCCGGCGTCAGCGAAGTCACGGCATAGGTCGAGCCGCCCTCCACCCGGACCTCGAAGTTGTCGTAGGTGTATTGATAACCTCCGCTACCCAGCGGGTTGGCCAGATAAACGCGAACCTTGTAGCTGCCGGCGCCCACCTGCACCCGGAACGTCGCCTTGCTGCCCGTGTGGAGGTCGCGGTTCAAGTTGCTGAAACCGTTGTTCGCCGCCGCCCAAGGCCGGTCCGCCGCCGCCACCCGCGTCGACCAGCCGTAACCCCGCGTGGCGCTGAAAATGTCCCGCGGGCCGACGTAGGTGAAGGGGGCTTCTCCTGGGAGGGCCGCCTGCGTGTACAGCGACGAAGCGCCGAAATCGAACCGCAGGACCGTGGCCGCCGTCTGCGGCGGCTGGTACTCCTGCGCCGTCGAACCCAGATTCCTCCCGAAGACCTCTTGAGCGGTGACCGTCGCCGTCACGTTCCCGCTACCGCCCGTCCCCGACGGCCGCTGGATCTCGAAGCGGAAGTTGCCGTCGCCATCCGCCAACACCTGTACGCCTTGGTACGTCGCGCTGGCATCCGCCGTCGCAATCGTGCCCAACGTGGTGGCCACGGTCACCAACGACTCAGCGGGCGCTCCCGAACCCTCGAATGTGTCCACCGAACTCCCATTGGCATCCAAGGCCCCGCCGGGCGGCGTGATCGTGATCAGCGCCGGAGCCGGCCGCACCCGCAACGCGTTGAGCACCCAGTGGGGATCCACCCCGCCCATGTCTTTCAGCACGAGATCCAGCCGGCCATCGTCGATCGTCGCCACGAAACTGGATGACGTCCATTGCCCCGCCGTCGTGCTGACCGTCACCGTCCTCACTCGCGACGTGTCTTTTTCGGCCGAGACCTGCACCTGGTCGTGATAGAACGGCGCCGTGTCCCCGATCACCGTGTTGACAATGTACGTGCCTGTCGGCAGATCGACCCAGAACTCCGAGTCGTACCCGTAATGCCCATCCCGCAGCAAGGCGTCGGAGATGCCTCGATCGAAGCAGGTCAACGGCGCCGCTGCCGGGTTCCAGCCCAGGGCGTTGGTCGTCGTGTCGTCGTACGTCTGCGTCACGGGCACGCCCACGTAGTCGGCCAACGGATCACCACCGTAATTCGTCGCCGTGACCTCGTTGCCCGCGTTGAAGTCCAACAGCCGCGTGTCGGGGAGCGTGTACGTCTGCGTGTACGTCCCCCGGCTCGCTTCGAACGCGTCTTCGGCCAGCGGGCTCGTTTTTGCGGGACTGGGAACGATGTGCGTGCCGGGCGTCGTTTCCACCGTCACGTACACCGGCCCAATCCCCGTCGGCCGCTGCAGTTGGAAGGTGAACGAGCCGTCCGCGGCCGCGTACACTTGCGTGTAGGTGTGGTACATGTCCTGGTCCGTCGTCGTGATCGCGCCCAGGTTGGACGCCGTCACGTCGTTTACCAGGTACTCGTTCCCGTTGCTGGCACGAACCGTCAACAGGGCGTTCGGAGGCGCGCCCGTGCCTCGGTAGGTGTCGACCGTCAAGCCATCGGCTGGCAACGGCAGGTCGACGGGGGAACCCTCGGGCGGAGCCGTCCGCGTGATCGTCATCGACCCCGCCGCGGCGACCGGCCGGAGGTCCATCCCCAGGATCACCGTGGCCGGGTTCGTCTCGTCACCCGGTGTCGCCAGCTCGCTCCGGTCTTGCATCTCGATACACAACCGTCCGCTGGCCCCCACGTAGACCTCGAATCGCACCGTCGTGTACTCCGTCACGTCCGCCTGCGTGCTGACGATCTTGGTCACGTCCGAGCCCGTCTCGCCGCCGTCGTACACCCGGAACTGCTGCCAGTCGCGCGGATGCACCCAGTCGCCCGTCAGGATCGACACCTGATACGTCTGTTCCGGCGCCACGTCCACCTGGAACGTCCGCTGGGTCGTCAGCTGGACGAAGTGCCCGTCCATCAGCAGCGGATCGCCCGTGGGGTGCGGGGCCGGGTAGTTCTCCGGCCGCACGAACGAGTCGATCGGCGCGTCCCAACCGTAGTCGTTTGACTCGCTCTTCACCTGGCTTGCCGGCACCCCCCGGTAATTGGGTGCCGTGTTGTTACTGTAGCCGTTGAAATCGAACCGTGCTGATTGGGCGATCGCCACGTCCTGGTGGTCCCCGTCCTCGCCGCTGTAGTACGAGATGCTCATCGGGTACCCGTCGCACGTGAAGAAGTCCCCTTCGGGATGGCCCTCGAACCGCGAGTCGATGTTGTTTCCGCCGTCGTTGTCGATAATCACGAACATGGCCCCGATCGGCATGGCGAAGCCCACCGAAAGGTCCAACAGCGAACCGTTGGCGCCCCAGGAATCGCCGCTCAGGTACACGTCGCCGTTGTCCACCAACAGCTGGTCGTAGCCGTTCGGACCGTACGGCCCGTCCGCATCCACGCCGGCCTCGCGGCTGTTGAGCTGTACGCGGAACGTGGAATCCTCCTCGAAGGTCACATACCCGTCCACCGTCAACCGGCCGGGGAGCGCCGCGCAGCCGGCCATGCTCACGTCGCCCGGATCCAGCGTGCCGCCGTCCTGCACCAGCACCGCCGGCGTCGTCATGTTCTGAATGGTCCCGTTGCCGCCCAACGTGCCGCCGAAGGCCGCGACGACTTGACCGGTGCCGCTCCCGTCCAACGTGCCGTTGACCAGCAAATGGCCCGCGTTTACGGTGGCCGTCCCGGTGATCGTGTTCGTCGTCCCGTTCAACCGCAAGGCCCCCGAACCGTTCTTGATCACGTTGCCCGCCGAGACGATCTCGCCGTCCCCCGTGGTGGCCGCGGCCCCCAGCCAGCCGTTGCAGTCCGCCAGGCTGAACGTCACCGTACCCGAGCCCGCCGTGATGTCGCCGCTCATCTGAATCGTGCCGTTGGCGTTGGCGCCCGAGAAGCTGCTGCCGTCCAAGTCTGCCGTGATCGCCACGTCGCCATTTTCGGTGCTGATTTTTCCGTTGGCATCCCCGATCACGTCGTTGTCCGCCTGCAACGTGACCATCCCCGTGCCACCGGCGACCGTCACGGCCGCGTGGAGCCTCAGGTCCGCCAGGGGCAGTTCGGCGCTCAACATCACGTCCCCGCCGTCGTGGTTGGCGATCGGATTTCCCGCCGCGACCGTCAAGTCCCCGCGGGTCACGATCGTGATGTCGTCGTTCCCGGAATCGTCGGCCGGCGTGTCCGTGATCGTCACGCCGGACAGGCCGTCAAAAATCGCGATCGTCAGCCCGCCGTCCCGGTCCAGGATGTTGATGTCCCCCGAACCGGTCCTGGCGGCCAGCGTGTTCACGGCCGTGTTGAGGTCGCCCGCCGCCCCGGCCTCCCCGT
>CAYPGE010000226.1:0-14547 GCA_964409865.1 uncultured Pirellulaceae bacterium | reverse complement strand
TGGTCATTGGTCATTGGTCATTGGTCATTGGTCATTGGTCATTGGTCATTGGTCACCGGTCACCGCTCACCGGTCACCGGTCACCGCTCACCGGTCACCGCTCACCGATTACCGGTCACCGATTACCGGTCACCGATTACCGATTACCGGTCACCGATCACCGATTACCGGTCACCAATTACCGGTCACCGATCACCGATCACCGATTACCGATCACCGATCACCGATCACCGCTCACCGGTCACCGGTCACCGGTCACCGGTCACCGATCACCGGTCCCCGCTCGCACATCCACGCAGGCCATTCGAGTCAAGTCGCGGACGATCAGCCGGCCGGAGGCGATGGCCATCGGTGCCCAGGCATCATGGCCGTTTTCGAACAGCTGGAACTGGGCCAGTGGGCGATAGCCCTCGTGCGTGGCCTCCATCGTCGCCAGCAGTCCGTTGTCGGCCAGGGCGAAAATCATTCCGTCGGCGATCATGTAGGGCCCGTGACCGAACTTCAGGCTGCCGCTATTCCACAACTCTTTCCCGTTCAGATCCATACAAATCATCTGTTCCCGCAGTTTCCGGATGCCGTACAGGTGCCCGCGGTAGAAAATTGGCGTCTGATGCTCGGAGTTGAATTCCTTGCGTTTCAGCGTGTACGCCGTTTCGACCGTCAGCTTCTCGCCGGCCGCTTTCATCTGCAGCATCATGGCTCCGGTGATGTCATACCCGCTACACAGGAAGATCCGGCCGTCGGGCAGCGGCAGAGGCGAAGGACTGGTCGCAAAATTCTCGACCCAACTCGTCTCGTCCCACAGCAGCCGCCCGTCGTCGGCCGCGATGCCCGCCGTGCCGCCGGTGCCGCAGTAGACATACATTTTGCGGCCCGCGAATTCCGTGGTCATGATCGACGAATGGGTCATTTTCCAGCCGCGCGGATTCGGCGTCTTCCACAGGACCTGGCCCGTGCGGTACTCGATGGCCACCAGCAGCGCGTCCGGTCCGCACGGCGCCAGGATCACCCGGTCGCCGTCCACCAGCGGGCACTGGCCCGTGTACCATTGGCGCTCTTCGCTCCCGAACTGCTTGACCATGTCGATGATCGGCCAGCGGGATTGGCCCGTCTCGGCGTCCCAACAGGCCACGTGGCAGCGAGGACCGATCGACACGATGTACTCGTGGACGATCGCCGGCACGGTGCGCGAACAGCCGTGGTTCGGCGTCACCTCGACTGGGTAACTGTTGTGCCAGATTTCGCGGCCATCGGCCAGCGACAAGCAGCGCATCGTATCAGCTTTGGCTTTCTCGTCGTAGTCCAGCACGTAGACCCGTCCGTCGCGGATCACCGCGCCGGCGTAGCCCTGCCCCAGTTCGATCCGCCATAGCACCGGCGGGCCCTGCGCCGGCCAACTGCGGGCCAGCGGCGTCGGGTCGTCGGAGATGGCGTCCCGTTTCGGCCCGCGAAACGCCGGCCACACGCCGGGGATGTTGGCCTTTTGGCCGGGCCCGCGCACCGGCTGCCCCGCCTCTGCGGTCCGCGCCGAACTGCCCTGAGCGGGTTTCGGGGTGCCGTCCAACCCCGGCACGCGGAGCGCCAGCGGCGGTCGGCCTTGATTGCCCAGCGAGAGCAGCCAAGACGTGAGACTGTGGCTCGCTTCCGGCTCCGGCTCGACAGGCCACGACGCGCTGCTGAGCCACAACACGAGCGCCGTCACGCCGGCGGCGGCGAGCAACGTAGGAACGACGGTGGGAATCCAGGTGGTCTTCATCGTGCCAACATTGTAACGTGGTCGGAGGCTTTGGCCCAAGGGCTCAGACGTACAGAATTCAAAATTGGCGGAGTTGACGCGTGGGAGACAGCATAGTCGTGACTCCGCCAATTTTGAATTCTGTACGTCTGAGCCCTTCTTGCAGGCTCGCGGCCGTGCGTCATAATTGTGCCTTTTGCGGAGGAACCATGAACACTCAAATCCGAATTCTCGTTGTCGTCTATTCCTTGACTCTCTGTTGGGGGGCATCATATTCCCTGCAAGCCGCCGAGGCGGGGGGCATTTTGGACGAAATCCGCGCCGCGATGGCGGACCGCGATTTGGACGTCGCCAAGGCCAAGCTGGCGGAAGCCGCGAAGGTGAGCGGCAGCGAAGATTTCGACACTCAACGTCAACGGCTGCAGTTGCTGTACGAGTACCTGGAGGGCTTCTGGAAGTCCGTCGACGAGAGTGCCAGCTCCCTCAAGGCGGTCGAGGAGCTGATGATCGGGGACGTGCGTGTGGCCGTCGTCGAGTACACGCCGGGCCTGCTGGTGCTGCGGGTCAAAGGCGAGAACCGGCGTTATACCGTAAAGACGTTGCCCGCCAAAGTCGCACTGACGCTGGCCGAGCGCGTGCTGAAGCCCGATGCGCCGCAGAACAAGGTCTTCTTCGGCGCGTTCCTGGCGATGGACGGCAAGGGCGACCGGGAAGCCGCACGCCAGCTCTGGTCCGAGGCTCAGAAGGCCGGTGTCGACGTCTCCGCGCTGCTGCCGGAGTTGGGCACCGCGCCCCCGGCTACGTTGCCGGTGGAGATTCCCCCGCTCGCGTCGATCATGCGCAAGCTGTTGGCGCCCGCTAACTGGGCCGTGCGGCGGCAGGCCGGAGAGCGCGTCGTCCGGGAGACGCTCAAGAAGGATGCCGAGCAAACCGCCGAAGGCTATCTCAAGCTCTCGCTGCCCGCTGACACCGGCGCGGCACAAGTGGTCTACAGCCGCAAGCTGACCGGTAATTTCGTCTGCCGCGTGATTCTGAAAGACGTCGCCGAGGGGCAAGTGTTTGGCCTGCTGGCCAGTGATTCGCTGGACGCCGGCTATCAGGTTCCGCTCCCCAAGGGCTCGATGATGATCGAATTCGCCAGGCAAAACGGCGTGTTCCAGTGCCGCCTGAACCAGAAAGAAGTTCCCGTAGAAACCCGCGGCGACGTGACGCCGAACATGCCCGGTATGATCGGACTGACCGTACCGGCGGGAAGCAACTGCGTCGTGGCTTGGTTTGAATTGCAGGGCAGATAATCACTCCCTTTTTTGCGAGGTTCCGTTCAGTCCCAGGAGAAACACCATGAAATGGTTCGCCGCACTGTCACTCGCTGTTTGTCTCGCCGGAACGATCGACTCGGCCCGTGCCGAAGACCGGCCGGACACGATCCGCATCTTGCTGACCTTCGGCGGGCACGGGTTTGAGCAACCACCGTTCTTCGCCATGTTCGATGCGCTGCCGGGCGTCAAGTACACCAAGGCGGAAATGCCCAAGGACGCGGGATTGCTCAAGCCGGGCCTGCAGAAGGAGTACGACGCGATCGTGATGTACGATATGGCCGCGGGCTTCACGCCCCAACAGCAGCAGGCGTTCGTCGAACTGCTGAAGCAGGGGATCGGCCTGGTCTCGCTGCACCACAACCTGGGCGCGCACCGCAACTGGGACGACTTCACCAAGATCATCGGCGGCAAGTACGTCTTTGCCGAGACGGTGCTGGAAGGGAAACCGTACAAGCCCTCGACGTGGTCGCACGACGAAGTGTTAAAAATCAAAGTCGCCGATCCGGCGCATCCGATCACGCAGGGCGTCCAGGACTTCGAGATTCACGACGAGACTTACGGCGGTTTCTACACGGCGTCCGATGCCCACGTGCTGCTGACGACCGATCATCCCAAAAACTCGCCGGCCATCGCCTGGACCAAGAACTACGGCAAGAGCCGCGTGTTCTACCTGATGCTGGGCCACGATTCGAAGGCCTGGGCCAATCCGAACTATCCCAAGCTGCTGGGACAGGGGATACGCTGGGCGGTCGGGAAGTAGACGGACGAAGGGCTCAGACGTACAGAATCCAAAATTGGCGGCTCCAAGATTCTGCGACCTGTCAGACGTCTGCGCCGCCAATTTTGAATTCTGTACGTCTGAGCCCCGCCCTACCTGTTCTTCCCCTTGCGGCCGGGAGTCCGCCGAGCCGGTTTTTCCGGCTCCGCCTCTTCGGCCTCGCCGCCGATGTCGATCACCGTCTCGTAGGACTCGCCGGGCAGGACGAAGATCTTGCCGTCGCCCATGCGGCCGGTGCGGGCCACCTCGACGACGCGGCGGACGATCTCTTCGACGCGCGAGTCATCCACCCACATCGTGATCTCCACCTTGGGCAGGAAGGCCGTCGAGTACTCGGTCCGGCCGTATTCCTCCAGGTAGCTCTTCTGCCGCCCGTAACCTTTGACTTCGCGGACGCTGAGCGATTCGAGCGGGGCGCGCTTGAGCCCCTCGAGCACCTTCTCGGCCAGGAACGGCTTGATCACAGCGATGACCTGTTTCACGCGGGAAACCTCAAGGAACAGTGTGAACGTAACCGGCTTCGCCCGAACCTGAACCCCTAATCTTTCACCTAATCTTTCACCTAATCTTTTCTTAACCGGCACCGTTCGGCGCGGGTCTCTGACCCCGCCGAAACCGCCGACCGAAGGTCTCCGATTTCGGTTTTGTTAGCGGTTCTTAATCTCTTCTTGACCGGCTGCCCGGAACCTCATCCGGCGAAGGCAATCTTCCACGGCTCGCGGTAGGGCCGCCGCAGCATCTGGTTGGCTTCGTCGTCCTCGACGAACTGCTCGGTTTCCGGATTCCACCGCACGCGGCGTTTGAGCCGCATGGCGATGTTGCCGCAATGGCAGATCGAGGCGGTGCGGTGCCCGGCTTCGACCGGTTCGATCGGCTCCTCGCGGCTGCGGATGCAATCGAGCCAGTTCCGATAGTGACCGTTGCTGACCGGCAAGTGAATCTCGCCGGGCTCGATCACCGCATCCCTAATCGCGTCCGACGAGGCTTCGATGTTGCCCGCCGTGTATTGGACCCAGCCCTCGCTGCCTTCGAACCGTGCGCCGAAGCCCGGCTCCTGCGTGCGGCAGACCAGTTCGATGCCGTCGGCCCAACGGGCTCGAAAAGCGGTCTGCATGGCCGTGCTGTACAGGTGACCCGGCGGCGGCCAGACCGCGCCCAAGTCCTCGAACTCCACCGGGCCCGTGCCGTCCTTGCCCAGCGCCCATTGCACGATGTCCAGCGCATGCGCGCCCGTGTTGGTCACTTGTCCCCCGGAGTAATCCAGGTGGAACCGGAAGCGGTACAAGCAGCGGTCGATGTGATACGGCGCGGCGGGAGCGGGTCCCAGCCAGAAATCGTAGTCGAAACCGTCCGGGACCGGCATCGGCTGCCAGCCGGGGCCAGGTCCGGCCCCGCTGCCGTTGACGATCGCGATCGCCCGCTGGACCTTGCCGATCCGCCCGTTGCGGACCAGTTCGGCCACGCGCCGCACGCTGCCGCTGGACCGGTACTGGCTGCCGGTCTGCAGAATCCGCCGATGCTTCCGCACCGCCTGGATCATCTGCTGGCCGTCGTGGACGGTCAGCGACAGCGGCTTCTGGCAATACACGTCCTTGCCGGCCTGGCAGGCCATCACGCTGACCAAGGCGTGCCAGTGATCGGGCAGCACGACCAGCACCGCGTCCACGTCGTCCCGCGCCAGCACTTCGCGGAAATCGCTATACATGTCGCAGCCTCGGTACGATCCCGCGCCGGTCTTCTTGGCGTAGTATGCGTTGACCGTATCGCGGGCCGGTTCGCGGCCCAAGAAGTGTTCCGGCCGGGCGTACCCGTGACTGCCGCGGTTCACGTCGCAGACTGCGACGACCTGCACGTCGTCAAACCGCATCACCGACGGCAGATCGACGCGGCTCTGATTGCCGCACCCGATCAGCGCCACGTGCATGCGTTCGCTGGGCGGATCGGCGCCGAAAACAGAACTCGGCACCACCCACGGCGCGGTCGCGGCCACCGACGCCTTCAGAAAATGCCGCCGGGAAAAATCGCAAGGACGGACGCTCATGTTCGTCTCCGTGACATGTCTTTCGTAGCATGGCTCTCCGAGCCGTGCCGCTTGTAGCATGGCTCTCCGAGCCGTGCCACAACGTCAGGGATGCCCCCGGCGACGGCACGGCTCGGAGAGCCATGCTACGAGGGACCTCCCGCCGGGTCAACTACCTCATCCGGCGAGTGAGAAGCAATTCCAGGTAACTCCGCCGCTCGGCGTTCGACAGCTCCAGTGCGGCGGCCAGTGATAGGATCTGCGACCTGGCCTGCACCAGGCCCTCCGCGCTTGCCGACAACTCGAATTCCACGAACGTGCCGACGCCCTCGACTTGATCCAAGGCGATTTCGATCTCGGCGCCTTGCCACGCCAGGTGTGCGAGCCGCCGCCGTTTGCGAACCTCCGCTACGCCTCGAAAGCCCAACGCTTCCAGCAGCGACGTCCATTGTGCGGCAGCCTCAGCCGTACCGCCCAACGGCAACTCGATCTCGCGGCGGGTCTTGGTTGCCGGATCGACTTTGGGCCCTTTGTAGGTGACGTAACACCGCGTGCCGGTCTGCCGAATCCGCAGCGCCTCGTCGGTCTGGGCGAAATCGCGGCTGGGGTGCGCAAAGTAACGATCGACCTGCTCGACGGCACTCTCGAAGCGGGCACCCAGCGCGACGAGTCCGGCTTCGATCGCTGCCAGGTCGTCCAGGGGGAATTTTTGCTCGACTTCGTAGTGCATGGAACGCCTCCCCGTGCTGCCCCTGCCAGATGCTACGGGCCCAATCGCCGCCGCAGCGTCTCCAACTCCTGCCGCAGTCGCTCCGCCTCGGCCTCGGCTCGTTGCCGTTTGGCCTCGGCCGCCTGCCGAGCCTCATCGGGCGTTGGAATCCAGCCGCCTGAGGCGGGATCGAAGAACCGCAATTCCCGGTTGCGGACCTCCAAGTGCAGCCCCAATTCGCGGCTGGGAAGGCGGCCGGCGACCGGCTTGATGGGCTCGTACCGGCGGGCCTTCAGGCGATAGCCCTGCAGCGCCGGTTCCAGGTAATCGCCGCGCGGGTCAAACAGGAAATACTCGACGATCCGGAGCTGATCGCGGTAGATCTCGAACTTGTCGTACAAGTCCTCGTCACGCGTGGAATCGCTCGTGACTTCGATCACGACGTTGGGCGGACGGCCCTCTTCCCACAATAAATAGTTCTCGCGGTCGTGCGGGTCCAGCCCTTTGACGACCAGCACGTCGGGCGACACATGCCGCCGCCGGTTGCCGGGCTGATAGAACAGCAGGATATTGCCCGACACGCAGACCTGCTGCTCCGCGTAGTGCAGCTTGAGCGATTCGATCGAGGCGAACATGATGTTGCGGTGCAGGTCGGTCTCGCCCATGGGGCTGCCGTCCGTCGTCGGGTACACGATCTCGGCGCTCCGCGGCGCCGTACTGACTGCGGTCGTGGGGGTCACACGCGTTGCCTCCTGTCCGGCAGCGATGCAGAAGCCCGGCTTTGCCGAACCAGCCGGGCTTCCTCGTCTGTCGCCCATCTCTTGATGCCCCGATTGTATCACCTCTTGGCTAGCCCTGGCAACTCACAAATCCCGGCGAGCGTGGCGGCGTCAGCCCCACGGTAATCCGGGCGAGCGTGGCGGCGTCAGCCCCACGGTAATCCGGGCGTGGGGGCGATTTCCACCGGACGGGCTAACGCCCGCCGCTCGCCAGCCCCGGCGAGCGTGGCGGCGTCAGCCCCACGGTAATTCGGGCGTGGGGGCGATTTCCACCGGACGGGCTGACGCCCGCCGCTGGCCGGGGCTCCAGCCGGATTGTCTCGGCATCTCTTGCGCCCCTGTACGAGTCCAAGGTATCTTCAACGGTGCCTCGCCCGTCAATCCGGAAACAGAGAGAGCGCTGCGGTGGACGACGCTGACTTGCGTCTCGCCCTGGAAAACAAGGTCCTGGAACAGGTATTCCGGCTCGCGCCGATCCCGCTGCACGGCGAGGACGGTTCCGTGCGGGGCGTGATCGTGGCTTTGGTCGACGTCACGCACCTCCGGCGAATCAAACAGGAACTGCGGCAAAGCGAGCAACGGCTCCGGTTCCACGTCGAGAACACCACGCTGGCAGTGGCCGAGTGGGACGCGCAGTTTGTCGTGACTCGCTGGTCGGATCAGGCGGAGCGGATGTTCGGCTGGGGTTCCGCCGAGACCGTCGGGAGGCGGATCTTCGACTTGCACCTGATTGACGACGAGGATGTGCCTATCGTGGAAGGTGTGATGCGGCGGCTGACCGACGGCGTCACGCGGCAAGTCGTCAGTATGAACCGCAATCGGACCAAGGACGGCCGAGTCCTGTATTGCCGGTGGTACAACTCGGTCCTGTTGGACGAACACGGCCACATGGCGTCGGTGTTGCCGCTGGTGGAAGACTGTACGGCTGGCATCCAGACCGAGCAATTGTTGCGCCAGGCCAAGGAATCGGCCGAAGAGGCCAACGCGGCTAAGCGGCAATTTGCGGAGACAGTCCCGGGCGAGCGACTGGAGGGACGCGTCCTGCTGGCCGAAGACGCGGTGGACACGCAGGAAATGCTCCGCATCCACCTGGAGAACGCCGGCCTGCAAGTCGATATCGCCGCCGATGGGCTGGCCGACGACGACACGCTGGTGCGCACGGCCCTGCGGCTGATGGTGGATCGGCTGCCGGAGTTCGAAGTCGTGGCGGAGGCGGGCACCGGCCGGAAGGCACGCGAACGGCTGCCACGGCTGCAGACCGAAATCGCCCTGATGGACATCGCGATGCCGGATCTGGACGGCCCGCGTGTCCGCCATCGCGCCACACACCCGAGTCATCATCCTCTCCGCCCACGTCCGCCGGGAGACCGTGTTCCAGGCCCTGCAGGCGGGCGCCGCGGGCTTCCTGCCCAAGGACGCCGGCCCCGGCGAACTGGAACAGGCCCTCTCGGCGGTGGCCCGCGGCAAGACGTACTACGGGGACGCGGTTTGCCAACACTTGAATTCCAGTCGCGTCACCGAGTGAGACTTGCCATGACGGGCAGCAGCCCGTCTCGTCCCAGCTGTGAGCAACTCCTGCGGGAGATGGCCGAATTGCGAGTGCGTTTGCCGGAGGCGTGGCAGGAGAGGCGGCTTAGAGTCTCCGTCCGTATCATGCGCGCGCCGTGCGCGCATGGCGGGTTGCTGATGCAGTTCAGGTTGATCTGACCTGCGGCTGGGTCACGCCGGCCGTTTTCTCCGCGCCTATCTGGTCAGGCGGTCGATCAGATAGTCCGTGGAACTCTTGTACTGCGGATGCGGCTGTCCCGGATGGACGAGTACCACGTCGACGTTCAGTGCTTTCAGCCGCTCTTCCAACTTCACGCCCATGATGCCCGAGTGCGTCGGATCTTTGGGCGAAGCGCCGACAACGGGAACCTCGCCGCCGTAGAACAGCCCGACCGGCGGATCGTCTTTCGACACGTGTTCGATCGGCGAATACTCTTTGATCCAGGGCAGGACCTGTTCCCGATTGTCGATCAGGCTTTGAAAGCCGGGCAGCCCGAAGGCGTGGGCGCCGTAGCCGTAGTTCGGCATCCATTCGCGCAGCTCTTTGGGGTCGAGCGACACCTGCGCTCCGTTGACCGCGGCGCAGTACAGCCGCGTCGATTCGCGGGCCACGGGGTCGCTGCTCTGGGGATCGGCCAGGTCGTCATGGAAGGCCAGCCACAACGACGAGCACGCACCGGCCGAGCCTCCGGTGGCGCCGATGCGTTTCTTGTCGAGGTTCCACTCGGCGGCCTTGGAGCGGACGAATTGCAGAGCGCGGGCGGCGTCGTGCAGCGACGCTTTCACGGGCGGCTCGACCTTCTCCTCGACGCCGTTCTTGACGTAGCGGTAGTTGATGGCCACGACCGAGATGCCCTTGTCCAGAAAGGCCTTCGGATTGGTCTTCTTGTCGCCGCCCTGCCAGCCGCCGCCGTGGATGTAGAACACGACCGGCGTCGGCTTGTCCGACTTCGCCCGGTAGAAATCAAGAACCTGTCGCGGATGAGTGCCGTAGGGCACGTTGAGGAGTGGCTCGGCTTCGTCGGCACGACTCTGCGTGGCAACGAAAAGCAGGACGAGGATGGGCATGATTCGCTTCATGATGTCGGCTCCTGGAAAGTGTTCGGTCAACTGGCGTGAGCTGTCTGGCCCTCTGCCCGGCAGCAGATCGCATTCTAGCAGTTCGCGATGTGCCGTCCACCAGGGCGCTGCCAAGCGTCAGTCGCTCCGCGGCGGCCACGGGAAAAAAGAGCTGGTGCGGCGGATGTAGGCTTCGTAGCCCGCCGTGCGGCTCTTGAGGGATTTTTCCAGCAGCGCTACGCCCGATACTCGTAACAGCAGAACCGACATCAGCACCGGACTGAACACGCTCCACCACGCACCGCCGGAGGCGGCGATCAAATACAGCCCCCACCAGACGAGAAAGTCGCCGAAATAGTTCGGATGCCGCGTGTACCGCCACAGCCCGCGATCCATCACCTGGCCTCGATTCGCCGGATCGGCCTTGAAACGGGCTAACTGAAAATCGCCGACGGTCTCAAAACAGAAGCCGACGCTCCAAAACAGGACGCCCAGCGCGTCCAGCGGACCCGCGACCTTTGACGACAACTGGCCAACCTGGACCGGAATCGAAACGACGGCCATGATCAGGCCTTGCAGGCCGAACACCAGCAACAGGCTGATCCACCAGAACCGCGACCCGTAGGCCTCCCGCATGGCCCGGTAGCGATAGTCCTCCGGTTTGCCATGATTCCGCCAAGCCAGATAGCCGGCCAGCCGCAGTCCCCACAGCGTCGTCAACAGCGTCAACCACCATTTCCGCGCCGACGCCGCCTCCGTGCCCAAGCACGTGATCCACGCCGCCAGGACAAAGCCCAAGCCCCAGAAGATGTCGACAATACTCACGTCCTGCCGCGACAGGCTCACCAGCCATAACGCCACCATCATGGCAAAAATCACTCCGGCATTGACCACCAGCAGCGTCGTCAGGTTCATCGCATCTCCTCAACCGGCAAGAGAACAGGAAACTTCCAGGAGGATCGCGGCGTTGTCTCGTCTGCCGTGAAATTGAGCGGCGCCATGACGCTTGCCAACGTCACGGACCACGCCAGAATAGCAGGCGACAGACGCCGGGCCTAGATCCCGGCGCATCAGGCCGACCTGGTGCTCGGCGACGGTGGATTCTGAGGGGCTATTTCGCGCCCAACTCACCACGACCGACGGGACTGCTTGACGCGGAGGACCGCGAAGCATAAGCTACTCCAGCTAACTTAGGCGGTATCATGGTGCCACGAGAGGGACGGATTGCAGCGTGGCACGAAGCAGACGAGGACCGTCCATGAACCAGGAAGACACCGTTGTCAGAACGACCCTTCGCATTCCGGGCAACTGGGCGCATCCGGGAGAACTGATCGAGCGGATGCCGGCCGGCTTTCGCTTGACGCCCGAAGCCCTGCTCTTGCCGGACGGCACCGAGATCGAGTTGACGCCGATGCCGCCGGACGATCAGTTCGCCCAGATCTTCCGGTCGTCGTGCCGGCAGCCGGCGGAGGACGACGAGCAGGAAATCGTGGACGGCTATACGGTGAACATTGGCTTGACAGGCCCCGGCGGTTCGATGGCGGCGGCGTTGGCCATGATGCAGGCCGGTGCGGCCATCGTGCACGCGGGCGGGGCCGGTGTGTTCATCGACAACAGCGGCGTTGCCCACGGCGGCCGAAAGTGGATCGAGATGACGGAAGACGGCGGCCCGGACGCGGTGAGCTTCGCCTTTGTCGGCATGGTCCGCAACCGTCAGGAAGTGTGGACGATCGGGATGCACGTGATGGGCCTGCCCGACATCGTGATGCGACGCGCGGACGTCGAGCCCGACGGCGACACGATCATCGAAGTAATCCGCTACCTCTGCCACGGCAGCAAACCGATCGGCGACGGCCACTTGCTGGCTGACGAGAACGGCCCGCGCTTTCGCGCCGAGGCGACCGGCGACTACGACTTGGCTGTGGGAAGCCCGATGCACAATCCGTTTGGCCGTTTGAAGCTGGTGAGCATGAAGGAGATCGCCGAAACCAACTGATGAGTCCCCGTTTGGAATCTCTTCGGCGGAAAGAGCCCGGCTTGACCTTTCGGAGTAGGAAACCGGCCATGCCTGATCCAGCGCGTGCCCGGATTGCAGGTCGAGGACTGGACCGCTGGCTCGCCGCAGCGAGATCGGCCATGATGTCCGTTTCGGTGACGGAGGTCCACTTGTATGAAAGTCCTGCTTGCCGCTCCGCGCGGCTTCTGTGCCGGTGTCAACATGGCCATCGAGAGCCTGGAGAGGGCGCTGCAGGCCTTCGGTCCGCCGATCTACGTGTACCATGAAATCGTTCACAACCGGCAGGTCGTCGAGTCGTTTCGCGACCGGGGCGTGGTGTTCGTCGACGACCTGGCGGCGGTGCCGGAAGGCGCCCATCTGCTTTTTTCCGCTCACGGCGTGGCGCCCGAAATCCGCCGCATCGCCCGCCAGCGGCGTTTGCACGCGATCGACGCCACTTGCCCGCTGGTGACCAAGGTCCATCTGGAGGCGGTGCGATTTGCGAAGGCGGGGTACCAGATCCTGTTGATCGGCCACGAGGGCCACGACGAAGTGGTGGGGACCATCGGCGAGGCGCCGGACGCCACGATCCTGGTCCAGGACGAACAGCAGGCAGAGCGACTCGCCTTGCCGGCGGATGCCCCCCTCGCCTATCTGACCCAGACGACGTTGTCGGTCGACGACGCGAATCGGATCATCCGCCGTTTGCAGGACCGCTTTCCGCAATTGACGGGGCCGGCCAAGGAAGACATCTGCTACGCCACACAGAACCGTCAAGAGGCGGTGCGCGCCTTGTGTGCGGAGGCGGACCTGGTCCTGGTCGTGGGCAGCCAGAACAGCTCGAACAGCCAGCGCCTGCGCGAACTGGCCGCCGAACGCGGCGTGGCGGCGCACTTGATCGACGGCGTCGCCGATATCGACGCCGCGTGGTTTGCTGGCGTCCAGACAGTGGCCGTGACCGCCGGCGCCAGCGCTCCGGAAGCGATCGTCCAGCAGTGCCTGGACTACCTCCGCGAAAACCATCAGGCCGAAATCGAGGTTCGCACCGTCCGCGAGGAAGCCGTCGATTTCCCGCTGCCGCGGGAACTGCGCGGCAGCTGAAAAACGACCTCTGTTCGCAAAAAAGGTGCATCCGCTTTCCCTGGCGTCTGTCCCTTTCTCCCCAGCGACGCTAGAATCCCGGCTCGTCATGGACGGGTTGTCTTGGTGAAACTCGCTGAAGGGGCGCTCGCGGATGAACGTACTGGTGATCGGCAACGGCGGTCGGGAACACGCTTTGGCTTGGAAGCTGGCGCAAAGTCCGCGTGTGAAGCGGGTCTTCGTCGCGCCCGGCAACGCCGGAACGGCGGCGGATGCCGAGAATGTGGATATCCCGATCGGTGATTCGAAGGGGCTGATCCAGTTCGCCCGCTCCGAGGACGTCGATTTGACCGTGGTCGGCCCAGAAGCCCCGCTGGCGGACGGCATCGTGGACGCCTTCCAAGCCGCCAAGTTGCGGATCTTCGGCCCCTCCAAGGCGGCGGCCCAACTGGAAGGCAGCAAAGTATTCTGCAAAAAGCTGCTCCGCGACGCCGATGTGCCGACGGCCGACTATCGCGTGTTCTCCAACGCTGGCGAGGCGACACAGTACGTGCTGGACCGCTACCCCGACGAGGACCAGGAAGTCCCCCTGGTCGTGAAAGCCGATGGCTTGGCGGCGGGCAAGGGAGTGATCGTCTGTTCGCAGCGGGCGGAAGTCCTGGCGGCCATCGACCAGATCGCCCGGCAACGTGTCTTTGGCGACGCGGGCCGGGAGCTGGTCATCGAGGAACGCTTGGACGGCCAGGAAGCCAGCGTGTTGGCGATCACCGACGGTCGCACCATCCTGACGCTGCCGCCGGCTCAAGACCACAAACCGGCCTATGACGGCGACCGCGGACCGAACACGGGCGGCATGGGGGCCTACTGCCCAGCGCCGGTGGTGAGCGACGAGATGTTGCGGTGGATCGAATCGCACGTCCTGGTGCCGACCGTACACACCATGAAACGCAAAGGCATGCCGTTTCTGGGGGTGCTGTACGCCGGGCTGATGATCACGCGCCAAGGCCCGAAGGTGCTCGAGTACAACGTGCGCTTCGGCGACCCGGAGTGCCAGCCGCTGCTGATGCGGCTGAAGACGGATCTGGCCGACGTCCTGGAGGCGGCTGCCGAGCACCGCTTGGACCGGATCGGCGGACTGGAGTGGGATCCGCGCCCGGCCGTGTGCGTCGTGATGGCCAGCGAGGGCTATCCGGGCAGTTACGCGAAAGGCCAGCCGATTCGAGGTCTGGAAGACGCGGCACAGTTGCCCGATGTCAAGGTGTTTCACGCCGGGACGTCGCTCGCCAATGCCCAGGTGGTCGCGTCCGGCGGGCGGGTGCTGGGCGTGACCGCGTTGGGCGAGTCGATCGCGACCGCCAAGCTCCAAGCCTACACCGCCGTCAAGTGCATCCGCTGGCAGGGCGCCTGGTGCCGGAAAGATATCTCGGACAAGGCGCTGGGGTGGGATTCAGTCAAGCAGAAGCCTTAGAACCGCTAACAGAACCGAAATCGGAGACCTTCGGTCGGCGGTTTCGGCGGGGTCAG
>CAYPGE010000225.1:0-14592 GCA_964409865.1 uncultured Pirellulaceae bacterium | reverse complement strand
AAGACGAGGATCGAGCGTTGGGCCGCAAACCTGAAGCACTCGACGGCAAGCGTCGTGGGCCGCAAACCTGAAGCACTCGACGGCAAGCGTCGAGGATCGAAACGAGGATCATGCGTGGGCCGCAAACCTCGAGGATTTTCGCCTCCTTACGCCAGAGACCCAGAATTATAGATTCCTGTAGGCTCAAGTCAGAACTCCCATGAACGCCCCGAAAGATCCCCATTCCGAGCATCGTCCGCCTCCGCTGCGGTCCGCGAAACCGCGCTTGGACGCCGCGCCGGCCGCCGGTAGCAAACCGAGCCCCCTGCCGCTGGTCGTGCTGGGGGCGGCGCTGGGCACGGTGGCCGTGGTGGTGCTCCTTGGCGGCTATGTGCTTGGCCGCTGGCTGTGGTGGAGTTCCAAACGCGATCTTTCGCAAAACGCTCCTCCGAGCGAGATCCACACCCCCCTGCCCGGACCCGTGACGCCACCGGCCGAACCGAAACCGCAGGTCGCCAAACCCACCCCGGAACCTGTCTACGATCCGACAGAACTGCTGCCCGAAGATCTGCGGAAGCCGCCCATCGCGAAACCCGCTGTCGAGCCCCTCGACGATCCGAGGCAACTCCTGCCCGAAGACATCCGGAAGGAGGCGGAAAAGGAACCGCCCAAGGAAGAACTACCGGCTCGCGACCCGGTGCCCGCTGTGCCCCCGGCGACAATCGAGCCCGGTGCGCCGCCCCCGCCGCCGCCGAGTGTGGTTTTCAAGGACGTGCTTCAGCGTCAGAACCGGCTGGAACTGCCGCCGTTGCACTTGGCCACCGCCAGCGTTTTTGAGCGACACAAGCTCAACACCACACCCCAGGTGCTGGCCAGATTGTACGTTGACGATGTGAAACAATGCCAACTCGCCCTGGAGGGGCGAGAATTTGCAGCGGGCGGCTCCGCGCAACATCGACTCGAACTCCAGGACGGTGACGGCACTCGGACTTGGAATCTGATGTCCCAAGTCGAGGCCGGGGCCGCGGCAGCGTCCAGCGCCTGGGGCGTTTTTGAACTGAAGGACCAGACGCTCTCATTTCAGTGGAAGACCATGCCGCCGCTTCGGCTGCAACTGTGTACGCTGGCCATCACCGTCGGCAACCAGACCCAGCGCTGCCGACTGACTCGTGTCGAACAGGCCCCGCCTCGGCAAATCGACTTCCAGAAAATGCCGCAATCGCTGGCCTTGAAGAGCCTGGAACAGCTATGGCGAGCGGGTGATGACGTCCGAGTAGAGTGTTTTTTCCGGATTGGCGCGGGGAACATTTTCCGCGCGGATCGACGGCTCGCGATTGGCGACAAGACGGTCATTCAAATGCACAATCCGCACGTCGCAACAGGGATGGGTGACGACACGGTGGAGATCGAAGCGTCGTTGCAACAGGTTTCGAGCAGTCAGCCACCGCAACTGAGCTTGGCGGCCTTCGTGTATCCGGAGCCAGTGACGTCATGGGCCACCGTCCAGGCGGCGCCGGCCCCCGGCACGCCGGCCACGGGCTACGCGGCGCCTTACGGCAGCACTCAGCCCACGCCCTACGCCCAGCCGGCCCCCGGCACGCCGGCCGCGGGCTACTCAGCGCCCTACGGCAGTGCGAGGACGATCGAGAGAACGCGGCAAGCATGGACGGCGGAGGCCACTCAAGAGTGGCAAACGACGCTGCAGACGACGGCTGGCAAAGCGGCGGAGGCAAGCCTGCGAAATGTCCCAGCCTCGCAGAAAGCGAAGTGGAGCCGACTGGCGCCCGAAGTGCGCCAAAAGGCAATCGCCTACCAGGAACTGAAAAACCAAGCGATGGCGTTGTCACAGAATCCGAGTGGACGGGCGGCGCTGGTTCGGTTGACCGAGAAAATGAGGTCCGAGTTCACGCCCCAGATCGATAAGCTTGCCACGGAGTGTGGTCTGAATATCCCCCAACGACTCGTCCAGATGAAACAGTACGAACAGGCCACCGCCTTCGTCAATGTCAAGCTTGCTTGGTGCGCGGCGATGGAGAAGTTCCAGAAAGAACTGTACGATAGCGGGCGTCTTCACTACCGGGTTTACCTGGAGGGTCCGGAGGGAGTAGTGGATTTGGAAGTCACGGAGGGGTTCGGGTCTAATTGAGGGCTTGGGACGCCAGCCTGAGACTCTCGCCGGCAAGCGGCGGGGATCGGGGAGTGACGCGACAAAGCGGCTTGGGACGCCAGCCTGAGACTCTCGCCGGCAAGCGGCGGGGATCGGGGAAGATCTGTGGGAGCAAGTGATCATGCACCAATACGAGCAGATAGTCGAAGACATCATGACGATTCTGGCGGCGGACGTCGATCCGACGGAGGCGGCGATTCGCGACGTCGACACGCGCTATGCCGATGCCGTCAACTCGCTGAACGAACGTCTGGTTGAATGCGACAAGCTGTTGCACAAGGGGTTTCGCACCGAGGCGATTCAGAAATGCGAGATGGATCCCAACTTGCTGGACGCGATGGCGGTCATGGACTTTCCCGAAGCGCCTCAGTGGGGCGAGTACGTGCGGCAGTTCGGGCTGCCGGAACCGCCGCAATTGCGATTGACGATCGCGGCCGACCTGAACGAAGCCTACTCGCACGAAGCCTCGCTCTCGGACCGGTTGCGGCAGCATCGCCTGCTGGCGCTGGCTCGGGCACCGTTGGGCACTCGCTTGAAAGTGCTGCGGCAGATTGCCAAGTGCGATCCCGGCAATCCGGTCTGGCAGCAGGATCTCCGCAGTTGGGAACAAGTGCGGCACGACCGCTTGCCCAAGGAGGTGGAGGCGGCGGCGGCGCTGGAAGATGCCAAGACGTTGGCCGTGTTGGGCCAGGAAGTGCAATCCAAGGACTGGCTGGCGCCGCCCCCCAAAGCCCTGGTCGAACGCGTGTTGACGGCCCACAAACAGGTGTCCGTCAAGCGGGCGCGGCGGCACCTGGAAGTCCTGGAAAAGGAACTGAACGAAGCCTACGCGAATTTCGACATCACGCGGGCCCGCATTCTGCGCCAACGCTGGAAGACGCACGCCGCCGTAGGCATCGAACGAGAGGAGGATCCGCTGCTGGCCCTGGTGGCGCCGGCCCTCGAATGGCTGGACGAACAAGAACGCCAGGAGCAGAGCGAGAAGGATTATCAGGCAGCCCTGGCCGCGCTCGGGGCCGGCCTGGACCGCGGCCTGCCTCGGCAAGAATTGGAGCGGCTGCAACATGCGGTGCTGGGCTTCGACCGCGGCGGCCTGCCGGAGACCCTCGAACACCGCCTGCAGGAGCGTTACGCCAGTCTCGAAGTGGCCTCGGGTCGCAAGTCGAGACTGATCCTGGTCAGCGTCGTGCTGGCAGCGCTGCTGGCCGCAGGAGGGTTCGCCTGGATCGGCGTCTCGCTCACTCGCAGCAAGGAACGGAAAACGCACACCACCAGTCTGCAGCAACTGTTGCAGGACAAGAAACTGAAAGAGGCCGCGTCTTATCTCCGCGATTTGGAACAGAAGGCCCCCCACGTCCTGCAGACGCCGGAGTTGCAGAAACTGGCCAAGGACGTGGAAGCCGCCACCCGCGCCGATCAGCAGCGGCGGTCGCGGTTCGATCAGGCCCTGGCCGACGCCCGCCGCTACGGCGAGGCTTGGGAAGGCTACGGCAACGCTGTGACCGCGCTCAAGGATGCCGAACCCCTGTGCGTCAACGACTCCGAACGCCAGGAGTTGGAGGAAATCCGCCGCCAGGTGGAAGCCAGGCGGCAGCAATTGCAGCGCGAGTTGGACGAGAAGTTCGTGGCCGATTTCACCGCCTTCAAGAAGCGTGCGGACGAAGTCGACCCCACCGATCTGACCAAGATCGAACAACTGCGGGCGGACGGCGAGGTGCTGGCCAAGCGACCCTTCGTGGCATCCGTGCTCCGCAACCAGGTGCAGCCGCTGCTGGAGCGACTGAAGAAGTTGTACGACACGGAGGTGGCCGGCCGCACCGAATCCGGATTGTTGAGCCGGATCACCGAGGCGGTGGGGGATCGCAATCGCTATCTGCAAGCCATGCAGACGTATGTGAGCGGGTTCCCGACGAAAGCGCGGGCAAACGATTTCAAGCGAGTTCTCGAAACCGAAGCCGAACTGTGGGACGGCGTCGAGCGCTGGAACCGCTTGCTGGAGTCCTGGTCGCAACGCGATTTCCGCAAGGCGACGCCTGCAGAGGCGGCGCAGCTGATTACGGACGCCGAAGAGCTGGTGCAGAAGCATCCCGGCTTCCCGGCCGAGAAGAAGGTCCAAGAGGTGGTCGCGTTCCTGGCCGCCGTCAAACAGCGTCTGGGCGACGACGGGCAGCCCATCACCACGCAATTGACCGCCGACCTGCAAATGGCCTTTATGGTTGAACTCTGCATGTTGCAGACCAGCGACCAGAAGCGATACTACTTCAAGAGCGAAAAACGCCCGCAGCGCTCCGGCTCGAAATGGACGGTGACCCACTTTGTGGACCTTCAATTCCAGGAGACGCAGCAGATCGACATCGGCGACGCGCAAATCGTCAACCGCCCGGCCGATCTGAAGGCCCTGGATGCTTGGCTGTCGCCGCAGCGCAAGTTCAGTGACTTCGCCTTGGAACAGCTGGGGACCGTGACCGATTTCGGCTGGGAGCGGACCTTCAGTGCCCTGATCGCACGGCTGTATGGCGACTCCGAGATCGACCCGGTGCTCAAGGTCCAGCTCCTGTCACGGGTGACTCAGGTCGCCTGCACCGGCAGCCAGCCGTTACAAGAAAGCTTCGGCAAGTACGTGCAGGCGATCCAAACCGCGCAGTTGAACGACGCCGCGAACTGGGTCAACCCGGAGGATTCCGAGGGTCAGCGGACGCGGGACGCTTCGTCCAACTTGATCCGACGTCTGGAGGCGCCGGATGTCCTCGTGATCCGGGCGGGCCAACTATGGACGGCGATGGAAAAGCCGGCGCTGGGCGACCGATATGCCTGGATCGGCTGTTTGTACAAAGACACGGACAACCAGTTCACGTGCGGCTTGCCCCCCGGCCTGCCGGCGCGTTCCGGCGAATTGCGCGTGGTCCAGCAAACTTCCTCTGGTACTCCTCTTTTCACCAAGATCGGCATGCTTGACAATGGCAGCGCTACCTTGCAGCTGGGTACGCCGGGGGCCGCGGTCGAAGGGCGGCCGGTATTCGTGCTGGTCAGCAAGCGGTAGAATCGAGGCGTTGCTTCTGACGAGGGATGCCGAAAGGGGAGGCTGGATGTTGGCGATAGAGTACTACATTCGCAACCGAGGTGTCGTGCGAGGTCCCTACACGGCCGACAAACTGAAAGAACTGGCGCGGCGCGGCCAGTACGGCCGACATTACCAGATTTCACGCGACGGCGAGACGTGGGAACCCGCGGCCAATCACCCGGAATTGCTGCCGGAAGCGAAGGCGGGCAAGATCTACAAGCAACCGCAGGGGACCGCCGCAACGCAAGAGGCCGGTTACGAGTTGGCGGAGGCCGAGCCTGACGTCGCGGCTCCAGCGGACGGCGGTGAATTGAGATTGGCCGACGAGGCGCCGGCGGCGGCGGGCTCCAGCTGGTATTACGCCCAGTCGGGCGAGGAGGTCGGCCCGGTATCGTTCGCCGAGTTGCGTCTGCTGGCCTTCCGAAACCAACTGCAGTTCAACGACCTCGTCTGGACCGAAGGCATGGATGCCTGGACCGAAGCCTTCAGCGTCCGCGGGCTGTTTCCGGAGCCGGGCGAGGTCGTCCCGGAGCCCCAGGGGCCATTGTCTTCCCCCCTCACCAGCCGCGCGGACCAGACGCCGCCGGCGGACCAGGCGCAAGCCGGTGTGGTCGCTCCGCTGGCCGTCGCGAGTCTGGTGCTGGGGGTGCTGGGCTTGGTCACGGCGTGCGTCGTGCCCGGCAGCATTGCGGCCGTGATTCTGGGCCACCTCGCGTTGCGGCAAATTGCGGCCAGTCGCGGGGCCATCGGCGGGCGCGGCTTGGCCCTCACGGGACTCGTGTTGGGGTACGCCGCCATTGGCATCGCCCTCATCGTGACTTTCGTGATGATCCTGATCTGGGTGATTGGATTGCTGGGGGGTGGATCAGCGTAATCCCCCCCTCCGGGCCGTTCCAGCAAAAGGGTCCTGTCCCCTTTTCGCGAAACTCCGCTTAGATCACTCTGGCGGTTCCCAAACCCCTTCGGATGCCGCACCATCTTGACCATCGGCGCGAGATGCCGCAAGAGGCGAGACGCCGGCGGGCGATGAAACCGGAATCAGTCGGGGCCGTTGCGGCACGGCCAGCCGTCTGCAAACTGCCGGATTTCCGCCGAAACGGAGCGGACTGGTTCCGGCCGACTCTCTCATGGCAGGCGGGAAATGGCATCCGTTCATCGACGACACTCAGCGAATCAACGCGTTGAACAGCAGCTTGAACGTGCCGTGGGTCTGCGCCCGGTGCTGCGTGCGGAACCCGATCAGCAGCACGCGGCCCTGGCCCAGTTGCGCGGAGACCATCGCCGCCTTTTGGGCCAGGGTCTGCTCGCCGATCAGCCAGCCGCTTTCGAGCAGGTCGCGGTCCGCGTAGCGAACGATGGTCTCGTAACGCTCATTGTGCTCGCTGGGGACGATCTCAAACGCCGGGCTGTTTGGCATGAAAACAACCAGCCCCTCGGCCGGCATGCCGTAAGCCAGCGGGCTGGTGTTCTCGAACTTCACCTGGAGTGTGGAACCTGGGCACCAGAACAGCGGCGGTTGGGGTGGCAGCGGCGGGGTGGTCGCCTGGGGCGCCGGCACGTTCACGTTCCGCACCTTCAGGCCGAGCTTCTCGATGGCGAAATTGCTGGCTCCGCCCAGCGTCAGCAGGGTCCCGCCCTCGTGCACGAAGGCCTTCAGCGATTCGATTCCCTCATTGCCGAACCCGCTCCGGTACTCCGGCGGGATGCCCTCTGCAGATCCCGGTCCCACGAGCGTTCCCGTGGAATCTTCGGGCAGGATGATGACGTCGAACTTCTCGTGCAGCTTGCCCTTCTTCAACTCGGCATCCAGCAGGGACGCATAGGGGAAGCGAAACTGTTCCAGCAGCAAGCGCGTCCAGCCCTCGTCGGAGTTGCCTCCCCGATAGCGCTGATACATGCCGATGCGCAAACGCTTGACCTCGTGGACGTCGCGCGGCGCCGCGCCGGCCAGCGGCGCCGGGCGGAGGCCTGTTTCCTTGGCAACTTCTTCCCACACGGCGGCGGGCAGGGGCCCCGTAACAAAATCGCCCGCCCGCAAGCCGGCCTTGCGTTTGTCGACACGGCGAACGGCGATGCCTTTCTCCAGCAGGATGTTGACGGCCTTGAAGCTGTCGTTCCACCGCCCATCCAACGCGTAGGCTGGGGCGTCCGCGGGCACGTTGCGCGGCGGCAGCAGCGCGGTTCCCAGCTTGACGGCATCGCCTGCCGCCGCCTCGTTCAACGGGTCCACCCGGACGCCCATGAACTCGAACATCGTGTCGGTCGCCATGTCGTAGGGCCGGATCGGCGAACCGTCCCGCGCCCGCGTCCACTCGTTGTCCGGATACCGCGTCCGGCCCAGCAGATAACGGACCAGTCCCATCTTGGGCTGCGCCAGCGAGACCACGAACGAGCCCGCCGGGTATCGCTGGCCGTCCTGGGTGGAAAAGCCGCGCGGCGACCGCTTCACTTCGATCCCTTGCAGCAACAGTTGCTGGACCAGCTTGGCCATGGTCGGCGGGTCGTGCTGCTGCGACGGAATCGCATAAGCGGCCGGCTTGCCGGCGGCGCCCCGCTCCGTCTGCCGCTTCGCCTTCAGGTACGCGTTCCACAGCACCGTCTCGCGGTTCCGCGCGGCCAGGTCCAGCAGGGCCCAGGCCGCGATCTTCTGCCGGTCGACGATGTCCCGCAGACGCCACCAACCGCCCGGCCACGGATTGGGAAACGAGGTCTGTTCCTCGTAGGCCGGCATTCCGCGCACCGTGCTCTTCAATTGATCGGGGTGGATGTAGATCGGCGTAGCCAGCCGCACGTCGGCCGACTCGGTCAACATCCCCGCAATGTTGTGGAACGGCGTAATCCAGTGAAATCCGAAGTGGCCCCAGCCCGCATAGATGGCGTTGTTCACCACGCCCGACAAGCCCGCCTCCTCTTCTTTGTAGGCCATGTGCGCCCCGTACCAGCTGATCTCGCGCCAGAGCAGCGGATCGGCCCAGGGACGCACCGGCTCGGCGTACGGCGGGATGTACAGCCGCACGCCGTACGAACTCTGGTGGTGGTGATCGACATAGGCCTGCGGCGTCCAGTCGCGGAAGAGGATTTGTGCCATGTATCGCGACTCGGCCAGGTTCGTCTGGAACGCGTCCCGATTGTTGTCGTGCCCGGCATAGGGGTGATAGAGCCACGGGAGTGGCGAGCCTTCATATTCTCCGCCCCGATTCTTCAGGTACCAATCGGTGACCATGATCTGGCCGTCGGGATTGAAGCAGGGCACCAGCAGGAAGATCACGTTGTCCAGGATCCGCTGCGTCTCCGCATCCGTGCGGGAAAGCAAATCGTACGCCAGTTCCGGCGCCATCTGGGTGCCGCCGATCTCGGAGGCGTGCAGGCTCATCGACTGGCAGACGACGGCCTTGCCTTCGGCCACCAGCCGCTTGACCTCCTGCTCGGTCCGTCCGCGCGGGTCGCTGATCTGAGCGTTCACCTGCCGCAGCCGGTCCAGCTTCGCCAGGTTTTTCGGCGACGAGATGACGGCCAGCAGAAACGGGTTGCCCAGCGTGGTCTGGCCCAGGTTCACGACCTGCATCCGCCCGGCGCCCTGTTTTTCCAACAGTCGGAAGTAATCGACGATCTTGTCCCAGCGTGCGATCTGGCGATCGCTGCCGAGTGGAAAACCGAAGAACTGCTCCGGCGATGTCACCGTCACCCGGGCCTGCGACTCGACCGCCAGAGCCGCGACCGCCACGAACAGACTGAACACGCGAACTGAGGCAAACATGCTTTCCCCTCCCATCGCCTTGATGATCCCCACCGTTCGGCGCCAGTCTAGGACCCCGTTCGGCGAGGGCCTCTGAAGAGCGCCAAAACCGCCTCCCCGTTCGGCGCGGGTCTCTGAAGAGCGCCGAAACCGCCGACCGAAGGTCTCCGATTTCGGTTTGGTTGGCCGTTCTTCGACGACCCGGACATGGCGATTCTAATTCGGAGCAGCGGCGACAGCAACTTTTAACTCAAGGCGTCCGCCGGGCTCCGCACCGCCAGTCCCGGCTTGTTCATCACGTGCAGATAGATCATGGTCGTCCGCACGTCCTTGTGCCCGAGCAACTCCTGCACCGTGCGGATGTCCGCTCCGTCCTCCAGCAGATGCGTCGCGAAACTGTGACGCAGGGAATGGGGAACGGCGTCCTTGACGATCCCGACGCGATCCGTTGCCCGTTTAAAGAAGTCTCCAAAGAACGCATCCGACACGTGATGGCGGCGGAACTTCCCCGAACGTGGATCCTTGGCCAACTGTTGCGCCGGAAACACCCACTGCCAGCCGAACTCCCAGTTCTCGTTCGGGTACTTCCGCTCCAAGGCGTGCGGCAGGTACACTGCGCCAAATCCATCGTTCAGGTCCCGCTGATGCAGCCGCAAGCCCCGGAATTCCGGCAGCAGCAGCCCGATTTCCGGCCGGCTCAAGACGACGGGCAGCCGACTCGGCTTGGTCGCTCGACCCACGTCCAGAAATCCCAATTTCCGGCCGAGCACGCTCTGATACAGGAACAACAGCGCGCATTTGGCTTGGTTCTGCGTCCCCGCGGTCACGTCCCTCTCCACCGCCAAATCGGTCAGGAAGGCTTTGATCGCAAGAACCGAATGACTTCCTCTTGGCTGACCGGAAGCCGGCCGCCGGTTTCCTCGACGCTGGAAGCATACCGGCGAATCCAGCGCGGAAACCACTCCCGATCGTTCTTACCCAACTCGGCCTGGTGCAGCGCCCTGCAGAAACTCGCCACGCTCATGCTTTCGCCCTCCTGTAGACAGAACCGGTTTCCACAACTACGAGGCGATTCCGGGCCGGGCCGGTTTCGATCCGGGCAGGCATGCTCTCGTCGGCAACGTGCCTGATCGTGAGATCCCAGCCCCGCGGTCGGAGTCAGCCTGTGTTTCATATTTTGTCCATTACTGTACTTTTGTCAATACCCAGGCCCGATCTCGAACTTCCCGCCGCAGAGCATGCGGTGCTCAGGGAACAAAGCACTTTTGTGGTTGCATGTCCGACTGTCCCCTTATTTCACTCAGCCTCGCCTCCGTTGAGTTACTGCATGTCACTCAACGCCCCCAGCTTACCAGCTGAGTACGCTTTTTACTCATTATCACAAGGTGACCTATTACCCCCTCTTGCGTGCCTGTAAGGTGGGAGATTGTTATCACGCCTGATAATCCCGCTGACAATCGGGTTATCAGAGGTTTTGTTGGCGATAATTAGTATCGTTCGGCGACGTGGAGACGCGATGATGGATGGCTTCCTGCTGTGGCACGTTCACGAGTTCCCCAGCGGCAAGGAGGACGCTAAACTCATCGGCGTCTACTCCTCGCCTGAATTGGCCGGGCAGGCCCAGCAGCGGGTAGGGACGCAGCCAGGCTTCCGCGACGCGCCCCCCGGATTCTCGATCCACCGATACGCTGCGGATCGCGACCACTGGAGCGAGGGCTACCTCACCGAGACGCATGAAGACATCCTGCCGCTGCGGCAAGCGGACAACGCCGGAACCGGCGCAGCGCTCGACCGCAGCGCCAGTTAGCGTTTTCGGATTGGCCCCGCGCGGGGGCCGCGGTGGAACCATGCTTCCGCCGGGCGTCCGTTGCTCATACAATAAACCCGGAGAAGCGAACAATTTGTCGCCGAAGGAGCTGGGCTATGACCACCCCCCTGTTGGAGCCAGAGACAATGGGCCGCGTCCTCACCGAAGCAACAATCGAGAACCTCGAAGACCTGTGGGCCGCCAAACGCGGGCTTGTCTCCCCGGAAGACGTGCGTCGGATCGTCCTCGCGGATGCCCTCGTCGATACCGGCGCGACCTTGCTGTCTCTGCCCCGGAGATTGATCGACCAGCTAGGACTGGCCAAAACGGGCACCAAGCGGATCACCAGTAGCACCGGTGGCGGCGAGGCTGGCATGTATGAGGCAGTGCGGCTGACGATCCGCGGCCGGAGTTGCACGATGGACGTGATGGAGGTTCCCGACGGTGTCCCCGTGCTGATCGGTCAACTGCCGCTAGAGCACCTCGATTTGGTCGTGGACTTGCGGAGCCGTTCGCTGATCGGCAATCCTGCCCATGGTGGAGAGCATGTCTACGAACTGTATTGAGCGTGCGATGTCGCATCGCCGAACCAAAGGATGAACGAGAGCGGCGGTTAAGGTCGCTTGCCAGTAGCCGGCGTTAGGGCCGCCGCCTCGTTATCCTGATCGTTCGGCTAGACGAAACTGACGGCGTTTTGAGAGTCCGACGGAAAATTCTCCGACAAGATGACCCACGAGCGGAGGACACATGAAAGTGCCCCAACCCAGAATTCGTCCGCGATTCACGCTCCTGACTGCGCTAGTCTTCTTGGCGGCCATTTGCTCCCAGATGGCGTTCAACACCATACCGCAGCTTCTCAACCCGGCTTCTCCTGGACTGCGTTAGCCTTTAACATTGCTGTTGGGCTGGGAATCGCACTGGGAAGCGCCGCGTCTACGGAACTGATACTGGGCATGTCGCGTCGGCGAGCAGCGGGTGCCCGCTGATCTGCCGGGCAACATACCCTTACGAGACTGATCGTCAGCAATGGAACCGCATCACGGCTGAGGCGGGCCAGCGAACTACGTTGGGTGCAATCGGGATCAAGGCCGACGTGGCGCCTACTACGGGCAAGGTGCCCGGCACGTTTTGTTCGAGTAGACGGCCCGGGCGTGAAAGCAACGTTGTGGCACGGCCTACTTGTTGGCCGTGAGGAACGTCGCTGAGCGCGAAGGCAAGCTCGGTTGGTGCCGAGGGCACGGCTAACGGTGCAAGCCGTGCCACACCGTTGCGGGCACGGCTAACAAAGTAAGCCGTGCCACGAGGTGCCGTTAGAACTTCACCTGCAGCCCGGCCACGAGGCAGTCGATGGACTGCCGAGTGGTGACTGCCGTGCCGGGAAGCGGCACGCCGGGAGCCGGCGCATCGGGCGGCCCCGCCACCCAGGGCCCGGAGATCGAGTTCTCGAAGGCGTGCAAGTAGGCCAACACCAGGCTCGTGCGGCACGTGATCCGCCAACTGGCGCCCACCGAGATGATGTGCTCGTAGATTGCCGGCGCCGCGATGTTGAAGAACGTGTTCGCGTCGGGTATCGGATTCTCGTTGTACGAATAGCCGATTCGCAGCGACCAGGCGTCGGTCAGTTGATACTGGACGCCGGTGGCGATCGCAAACACGCTCTGCCAGCCCAAGCCCGTCCACGCCCCGTCGGGGCCGTAGCCGGCCGCTTGCCCGAACAACTGGGCGTTGTCGTAATCCACGTACCGGAAGTCGATGGCCCAGATAGTCCGTGGCAGTCCGTAGTAGGCGGCGCCCAGCGAGATGATGGCCGGGTAATCCACTTTCAGTCCGTCGGTGCGGGGTGCGCCGTTGGCGTAGGTCGCGTAAGAGGTCGCTTCTTCGAACCATTGCGGGCTCTTGTACGATGCGCCCAGGTGCCAGCAGTTCTCGGTCTCGTAATAGATCCCCGCCTGGAAGCCCAATCCCCAGATGCTGCGGACATGCGTGCCCTCGGGGTATCCTGCGATCTCGGTTGACGCGAAGGCATTCGGATCCAACGCCACGTCGGCAATGGCGACCGTGGGCGCCAGTCCGATGGAGAGACGATCGGTGATCTTGAGCGCCGCCGTGGGCGCCAACTGCAGCACGGCCAGCTTGGAGTACACGGGACCGGTGAACGTCGGCGAAAGGATCGGATTCGTCGGCGGCGCGGCCGGACTGCCGGGCAGGTTGATCCCAAAGCCGCCGATCGAGAACATGCCTAAACCGAACGTCCAGGGAGAATCCTGGGGCTGAAAAACGACCGCTACGGTGGGCAGGATGCTGACTCCGGAATCGCTGCGCGTTTCGCCCGCCACCGGACCGAAACTGGATTCGACATGCGTCGTCAGGCAAAGCAGTTCCGCGCCAAGCAGGAACTCGGAACTCTCCAGTCCCGTGATCGAAGCGGGGTTCCAGTGGATGGCTCCCGCCGCGTCCAGCGGGGCGGCCACGCCGGCGCCCGCCATCGAACGGTTCACCGGCCCCGCGCCGGGGATCACGATCCCTTGAGCGTGCGCGTGGTGAACGAAACCCAGCGTCGCCAGTACAAACGGCACGATCCATCGGCTCGATTGTCGCTTCATCTTCGTCATCCGTGTTACGCGAGATACAATCCGTTTCGGGAAGACATCCTGTCCGTGCAAGAGATCGTCCGGTACGGTCTGCAAGGGTCAAGCCGATTCACGGGAGAACGCACTTCGGGCGGCCTCGCGTGACACCCGTGAGGAGTGTTTCGATTGCTGCTGTCGTAAGTTTCTTTCGGGTCGTTGCCAAGCTGCCGATTGCTCCCAAAACTGCCTGTTATGACGGCGGGGTGGCTTGACCGCCGTTCCCGTTGGAAGTCCAATGAAAATGCGCGTACGGCGTGCGCAACTTCGTAGCATGGCTCTCCGAGCCGTGCCGAGTGCTTTTCGAGCCGTGCGGAGTGCTTTGCACGGCTCGGAGAGCCATGCTACTTTGGTTGCGGTCGCTGGCCGCGTTAAGAGTTCCATCCTGTCGCTCGGTTTCTGCCCGTTTGACGAAAGGCCGCCATCATGGCCAAGATCGACCCCCTGCTGCTGGACATGCAAACCGTCAACGCTTCCGACTTGCACATGGTCGTGGGGCAGAAGCCCAAGTATCGCATCGACGGCGACGTGCGGGTGATCGAAGACCATGACGTGCTGACCGAACAGACGCTGGGCGATTACCTGTTCGAGATCTGCAACGAGCCGCAGCGGAAACGCTACGAGCGCAATCTGGATTTCGATTTTGCCTACGGGATCGAGGACAAGGCGCGGTTCCGCTGCAATTACTTCTTCCAGCGCACCGGCTACGGTTCCGTGATGCGGCTGATTCCCACCCGCATCCTGACGCTGGACGAGTTGAAGCTGCCGGCCGTGCTGAAGCGGCTGACCGACCTGCGCAGCGGATTGGTGCTGGTCACGGGGCCGACGGGCAGCGGCAAATCGACGACGCTGGCGGCCATGATCGACCACATCAACCGCCGCCACCGCCGGCACATCGTGACCATCGAGGACCCGGTCGAGTTCGTCCACAAGAACAACCTGTGCATGATCAGCCACCGCGAGGTCGGCACGCACACGGAATCCTTTGCCGCGGCGCTGCGGGCGGTGCCCCGCCAGGACGTGGACGTGGTGCTGGTGGGCGAAATGCGCGACCTGGAGACCATCGGTCTGGCCATCAGCGCCGCCAGCATGGGCGCGCTGGTCTACGGCACGCTGCACACCAACAGCGCGCCCAAGACCATCGACCGCATCATCGACGTTTTTCCCAGCGACCAGCAGGCCCAGATCCGCACGATGCTCGCCGAGTCGATCCGA
>CAYPGE010000224.1:10507-14706 GCA_964409865.1 uncultured Pirellulaceae bacterium | reverse complement strand
GGCGGCCCCCGCCCCGTAGACGCGTTTCAGGACGTGGTAGGCCAGCCAGGGCGTGATCGTAAAGGCTACCAGCATCGACATCATCATCGTCACCGGCACGTTCAGGGCCATCGGCCGCATGTACGGGCCCATCATGCCGGTGATGAAGAACATCGGCAGAAAGCTGACGATCACTGCCAGGGTGGCCGTAATCAGCGGCGGACGAATCTCGGCGACGGCCTCCAGCACGATGCGGCGAGTCGCCTTCTTGCGCAGCACGAAGTGCCGGGTGATATTCTCCACGTCCACAATCGGGTCGTCGACCAACAGGCCCAGCGAAAGGATCAGCGCGAACAGCGTGACGCGGTTGATGGTGAAGCCCAGCATCAGGTTGACGACCAGCGTCAGTCCGAACACGACCGGAACCGCGACGGCCACGATCATCGCCTCGCGCCAGCCCAGGCCGAAGGTCAGCAGCAGCACCACGATCAAGATGGCCACGACCAGCCCCTCGACCAATTCGTTGACCTTTTCGTCGGCCGTCAGGCCATAGTTGCGGGTCAGGACCAGTTCCATGTCGGCCGGGACAATCTGCTGCCGCAGTTCTTCCGCTTGGCGAAGCACCGCGTTGGCGACCCAGACGGCGTTGGAGCCTTTTTTCTTGGCGATGGCAATGGTGACGGCGGGATGCGAGGTGGCGGCGCCCGCAACGGCAGCGGACGCGATCACCGTTGGGTCGCGGCTGAACGAGGGGGCGAGGTGGGCGTTTGTCTCGGCGCCGCGAGATTCGCCCAGCAGCGTGCCGGGGAAGTATTCGTGATGCGTGAATCCGCGGGCCGGTCCCCAGCCGTGGCGGACGTAGCTGGCGACTTCCTCCGGTCCGTCCTGCACGTCGGCCACGTCCTTCAGGAACACCGGTTGGCCGTCGAACACGCCGACGACCAGGTCGGTCAGCTGCCGGGCCGCATCGAACGGCTGGCCCGCCTCGACGCGGATCACCTGGTCCCCGCTGCGGAAGTCGCCGGAGGTCAGCCGCACGTTGGACGCCTGAATGGCCCGCTGCAATTCCAGCGGCGAAACATGATGCGCCGCCATCCGGTCGGGGTCCATCAGCACGTGCACCACCCGCGGACGGCCGCCGACGACATAGGCCCGCGAGACGTTTGGCACGCTGGCCAGGCGTTGCGTCACTTCCTCGGCCACCCGCCGCAGCGTCATGTCGTCCGCCGCGGCGCTGGACAGCGTCAACGTCACCACCGGCACGTCGTCAATCTCGACCGGCTTGACGACCCAGCCGGTCACGCCGGGAGGGACGAGGTCCACGTTCTCGTCCAGCTTCTTGTACAGCTTGACCAGGCTCCGCTCGCGATCCTCGCCCACGTAGTAGCGGACGGTGATGATCGCCTGGTCGGCGCGGCTCATCGAGTACACGTACTCCACGCCGTCGATCTGGTAGAGCATCTTTTCCAGCGGCGTCGTCACCAACTGCTCGACCTCCTCGGCCGAGCGGCCGGGGAACTGGACGTACACGTCGGCCAAGGGCACGACGATTTGCGGGTCCTCTTCGCGCGGCGTCAAGCCCAGGGCGGCCAAACCGACGACCGTGGCCAGCAGGATCAAGATCAGCGATAGATTGGACTCGAGGAAGGCCTTCACGATCTTGTTCGTGAAGTGCTGATCGTGCGCGAGAGAATTGCCGGTTGGTTCTGACATGGCTCGTTTCCTGGTGCGGCCGGTGGGTGTCGTTGCCGATCAGATGATGTCAGGCCGCTGCCGACTCGGGTGAAGCCAGGACATGCTCGCCCTCGCGCAATCCGGACAGGACCTCCACGTCACCGTCGAGCTTGCGTCCCGTGCGGATCGCCCGCCGGCTGAGCCGGTCGCCCTCAACGACGTCGACGAGTTCCAGTTGGCCAATTTGGCGGACGGCGGTCTGGGGGATCACCAGCACCTGCTCCTCGTCCAGTGGAATCAGAATGCGTCCGAACATCCCCGTGTAGATCCCCGTGGGACAGGGACCGGTGACTTTGACCTGGAAGGCGCGGCTGGCGGCCTGGGCTTCCGGCACGATTTCGCTGATCGTTCCGCTGCACTGCTTGTCCAGCCCCTGCACCTGCACGTCGATGTCCTGGCCCGTCTGCAGTTGCAGCGCCAGCGACTCGCGGACGCTGGCCACCAACTGCATTCGTTTCGGATCGAAGATGGTCACCAGAATCTGGCCCGGCGTCACCGTGTCGCCTGCGTCGACGTGTTTGTCGATCACCACACCGTCCATCGGCGCTCGGACGGTCGCCCAATCGAGCGTTGCCTGGATTTCCTTGACGGTTTCCTGCGCGCGGTGCCATTCCGCTTCGGCCTTCTTCATCGCAGCCACCGTGCGGTCGTATTCTTGCTGGCTGATTGCCCGGTCCTTGGCCAGCGGAGCGTTGCGTTTTTCTTCGGCGGCGGCCTGCTCGTACTGGGCTGCGGCGGCTCGGACGGCCGCCTGGGCCCCCTGGAGCTTCGCCTGTAGATCGGTGTCGTCCAGCCGCACCAACACGTCGTCCTTCTTCACCGCCTGGCCCGCCTTCAAGTTGACCTCGACCACGCGGGCCAGCAGTTTGGAGCCGACGCTGGTCTCGTGGACGGCCCGGATGCTGCCGACGGCCGATTCATACAGCGGCAGCTTGCGGACACGCGCGGGAACGACCTCGCCTTTGATTTCGGCCATTTGCGCCGGGGAGGCGGCGGGAGCGACGGGCACCTTCGGCTCGAATTTACCCGCCAGCCACAGCATCAGCACCACCACGCCCGCGGCAAAGACCAGCATCCCAGCCAGCTGGCCGATCCCTCGCACCCAGCGCACCAAAACATCATGTCGTAGCGTCATCACTCGCCCCCTTCGCTTGAAGACGATATCGAACTTGCCTGCTGCAAGCGAGCCCCGGCCGGGACGGTCACCCAGAACCAGCCACGCAGATCCCCCGCTTGAAAGCCCGTGGCTTGATCTTCAGGGTAGTTAGTTTCAAGAGCGGTCTGTATGTCCGGCAAGATCTGGTCCCGCGGTCCGTGGCACAGGAGGCATTCCGCCTTGAGGCGTATCGGCAGCAGCGCACCCAGCCGGCCGTCCGGGAGAGCGATGAATTGGGGATCGGCGGGACGGGCTTCAACCAGCGGTCGAGCCCACTCGGGCGGTGTGTTCTTCGGATTCCGCAACCGGAACGACGTCCTTCCGATCGCGACGCCCAGGTCTTGACCAGTTTCGGCAGCGATCTGCGGAGCCTGTTGCCGGCACACCTCGATCGCGGCAACCGGCCCCGAAGCCCCCAGGACCTCCGTGAGCTTGTTTAATAGGCGGCCGGACATCGCGTCGCGAGCAGCCAAGGCAACCTGCTGCTGCTCCAACTGCGCGTCCGTCAACACGGCCGTCTCATCCGTCGCGGCGGTAGTCCGGCCACGACCAGCCTCTGGAGGACGGCATCCTCCTGTCCACGCGAAAGCGACGATCAGCACCAAACTGCAACTTCGTGTCATGATCTGCCTCTTGGCAGAAGCCCGGCTCTGTAGAAAAGCCGGGCTTCTGTGTTCAGCGGCGCTGTTCTGTTTTCAGCGGCGGTTGCCAAAACAATCACGGGGAGGCCTGGTCGGATTTGGACGAAACCTTGGGAATCTGCCCCTGGCCGCCTTTCGACTCTTCCTGTCCAGCGGCCGAACTCGGCCGACAAGCAGGACTCATTCACGTCGACACGCCGAAGCGAGGCAGAATCCACGCCTGGAGAGCAAACCACGCCACGATGAAACCGACGGCGAAAAGGACTTCCATATTCGAGGATCCTTGCTTTTCTGTTGTCATGATTTCTTGGCACCCTGATTGAGCGGTGGCGGCGCCTCAGTATCCGGCTTGGCGGTCGGGCCGGCAGCGCCGCCGACAGACTGGCTGGAAAACGGACAACTCTTACAGGCGGCGCCGGCCGCGGCTGGACAGACCTTACCCGCCGCGCACGAGGCCGCATTTGGACAACTGGCCGCGTTCGGACAATTCTTGCAGCCGGCTGCGGTGGCTGCGGGACACGCCTTGCCCGCCGCGCAACTGGCCGCGTTCGGACAGCCGGCCGCGTTCGGACAATTCTTGCAGCCAACTGCGGTGGCTGCGGGACACGCCTTGCCCGCCGCGCAGCTGGCCGCATTCGGACAATTCTTGCAGCCGGCTGCGGTGGCTGCGGGACACGCCTTGCCCGCCG
>CAYPGE010000224.1:0-10407 GCA_964409865.1 uncultured Pirellulaceae bacterium | reverse complement strand
CGCAACTAGCCGCATTCGGGCAGTTGGCCGCGTTCGGGCAAGTCTTGCAGGCCGGGCTGGCGGCCACGGCATTGGGACAGGCGACACACGTGCCGCACGGGGCTGCCGCCACAGCGTTCGGCTCGTCAGCCGGCTTGGCGGCTGCCGCAATCGCGTCCGGTATCGCGTGATCCTTCTGCGCTTCGGCAAAGCCGTTCTTGACGAAACCGTCGACGACTTGGGCGTGAGCCTGGATCAACTTGGCGACGTACGCGTCCTTCGAGGTCTCGACGACCTTCACGCCTTTCTTCGTCTTTTCGACCTTCATCTCGATCTGCCGAGCGTGCCGGAACAACTCGGCGAACAGCGGGTCGCGCACGTGAATCGGCCGGACCTCCACCACTCGACGGTGCATGGCCGCCACGTGCTCCTGAATCTTGGCGGCAATCTCCGGCTTGTCCGATTCCGTCAGGGTTTCCACACCGTCGGCTCGCTGAGTCACCCGCCGACGGATTTGGTCGTGGTTGGCAAGCAGAAAGTGAAACGCATCGCGATCGACCAGAAACTGAGGGGCGCCGCCCTGCCCGCGACCGCCGCGGCCCTTTCCAAAAGGCGGCCCCGGCTGAGCAAATGCCTGCCCCGCCACCACCGCAACGAGCGTGATACCGACCCAGGCCAAGGCCCGACGACGCAAAATTGACATCATTCATCTCCCTTTTGGCAAGAACGCGTTGTGATCTCGCGAAACTCGAGGTGACCCTCTCGCGGAGCGAGAGGGCTACGATCTGTCGGCGTTATGCGAACAGACCCGCCACAGCCGAACAGGTTACACCAAGCACCGCTTATTGGACAAGCGGAGTTGCAACGCCGGAACGGTTTTCGGGTTGGTGCAACAAGATTGCCCGATGCGTCGTCCACTTCGGCGAACGGTGAGGCGTTAGCCCACCGGTTCCTTCGATGTGGGCAGGCTGGTCGCGGGGAGAACCGGTGGACTAGCCCCACCCTTCGCGACGAGCCGAGGCGATTCCGCCGAAGTCAGGCACTTAGGACTCGTTCACGAACAAGGTCGCCTTTCGCTCCGCGAAAGAGCGCCCTTTCGCGGAGCGAAAGGCGACAAAAGAGCAGTTTTGTTTTTGGACAGGTCCTTAGTAGTGCAGCAATGGGCTCACGTTGCTGGGGACGACCACGCTGTCGCCTTCATCCAGCCCCGCTTCCACGTATCCGTAGCGATTCCGGAACAGGTCGTCGCCGAGTGCCTCGTTGCGAGGGCTTTGCAGGAATTCAACATGCAGGTCTTCGAACAACACGTTTTGCCCCCGACCGCCGTGATTGCCGCTCTGACGCCCCGCCAGATGGAGACTGGGCGCGTCCGCCAGCAAGGCGAAGTACTGGCGCATGCGATTGCGCGGCGTCACATACCCCTGCCGGCCGATGTTACCCAAGGTGTAGCCGTAGCTGCCGCCAAGGTTGCGCTGCAGCCTACGTAACTGGAGGCCGTCCGCCTGGTCCAATTCAGCCAGACTGGGAATACGAAACTCGGCGTTCTGCGCCGCGAGTTCCGATCCAGGACACACGACAAATCGAGGAGTCTCCAGATACTGACTTTCCAGCAGGATCGGAGCGTAGATCCCCGCCACCGCTCGATTGCCGCTGATGGGAATCACGGGGAAGAAGCCGTCGTGCTGCTCGCTGTACCGTGCCAATGCGATCCCTAGCTGGCGAAGGTTCTCCTGACAGTGCGTGACCTGCGCAAGATAACGGCTGCGGGCCATGGCGGGGAAGAAAATCAGCGATACCGCCAACAGAATTCCCGCAACCACGATCGCGTCGGATGCGGACCATCTGTTGGCAGGGGCCAACGGGTCGCGAGCCTTGAGGCGGCCTGGCGAGCGTCCAGAGCGACGCCGTTCGGCTCCGGCAGGTATCCTCACCACATGCTGTTCAGCGTAGCCCTCGACCAAATCACACGTCAAATCGGCCAGGCCCGCCGGCGGATCGTAGTCGCAATTCGTCGCATCCAGGGGACGCAAGTCACCGCGTAAGGTCTCCAGTTCCTGCCGCAACTGAGGGTCTTTCTGCAACGCTTCAAAAACCCGCTGTCTTTCGGCCTCGTCAAGGGCGTTTAGCAGGTAACCCAACAGGTCTTCACGCATTGCTCAGTCCAGATGGGGATGATGACGTTTCCAGAACTCGGTCAGTTTCGCAATCGCCGTGTGGAGCCGGCTGCGAACCGTTCCCACGGGAATCGACAACACTTCTGCGGCCTCACGATAAAGCAGTCCCTGATAGTACACGAGCTGGACCACCGAGCGCATCTGCTCGGACAGTTCGTCCATGGCCCTGCGGAGCAACTCGTCTCGCTCGTCGTCCGCCACTTGCTGCGACGGGTCGACTTCGTCGCTGACCATCAACTCGGCAAGCCCGCGCACATCCTCCGTCTCCCGCAGTCGGCCGGGACGATCCAGGCTGACCGCTCGGTAACGCCGGTTGCAGCGCTGTGCGTCGATCGCCTGATTCGTGGCGATGGCGTACAGCCAAGGCCGTACCCGCCGTTGCGAATCGAACTGATCGCACTTCAAATGGACTTGCAAAAACACCGCTTGGAATGCATCCTCCGCCGCCTCGACGCTGCCTAGATATCGCCGCAGGTAGCAATATAATTCGCTTTCGTAGCGGTGTACCAGTTCCGCAAACAGATCCCGGCGGCCGGTGTCGCGATATTGGATCAGTAGTTCTTCGTCAGACCATTGGTCCAGCGAGCGAGGTTCCGTCCGAGTTGCTGCTGTGGTCGCTTGTAAGGTCGCGTTCATTAGTTCTACGAAGCCCGTAGAGAAGAGTTCATCGAAAAAAGCCGCTTCCAGGATGAAGACAATGCTCTGATCCTAACACAAACCGGGTGTCACTGCCAAGGATCTGCCGTGAACTGCAAGTAACGGCATTCCGGTCACCCAGCAGGGGCCCCCATCGGGTCTTCTTTAGGATGCAAGAATCGTGCCGCAACCAGAACCACCCCACCTCAATCGCGCTTCCTGGGCCGCCCCCGGCGACATTAACGCCTTTTTTGGCTTAATGTTAGATAATTTTGCCAACTTGCTCTTGACAGTCGGGCTGCTAGCGGTCGTTTTTGAATTTCCTACAAACTTCGCGATCCAGTACATGGTTCCGGGCACGGCCATCGGGGTGCTGGTGGGCGACCTGTTGTACTTCTGGATGGCCCTGCACTTGGGCAAGCGCAAGGGCCGCTTGGACGTCACGGCGATGCCCCTGGGGTTGGACACCCCCAGCACGTTTGGGATGGTGTTTTTTGTGCTTGGCCCCGCGTTCCTGCAGGCGCGGGAGACGATGCCCGACGTCGAGGCGGCCGCTCGTTACACGTGGCACATCGGCATGTGCTCGATTTTCATCAGCGGACTATTCAAGCTTCTCTGCGCGTGCGGGTCGAACTGGGTGCGCCGTATGCTGCCCAGGGCTGGCCTGCTGGGTTCGCTGACCGCCATCGCCCTGGTCATGATCAGCTTCCTGCCGCTGGTCGAGATCTTGCACCAGCCCGTGGTCGGATTTGTGGCTCTGGCCATTATCTTGACGACGCTTGTGGCTCGCGTGCCGCTGCCGCTGCGTCTGCCAGGCGCCTTGGGGGCGCTCTTGGTTGGCGGCACTTTGTTCTATGGCATGCAGGCCTTGGGCGTGATGGATCGGTTGGCGGAGCCCTTGGTCGATCCCCGGCAGGCTCTGCTGCCTTCGGGCTGGCTCTCCGCTCTTCAATTCGAATGGTTGGCGGCAATGGGCGATGCCGCCCACTATCTGCCGATCGTGATTCCGTTCGCTTTGGCCACCGTGATCGGCGGGATCGACTGTACAGAGAGCGCGGCGGCGGCAGGCGACGATTTCGATACGGGCTGGGTGATCGCGGTCGAGGCGCTGGCAACCGTGGTGGCCAGCACGTGCGGCGGTGTCATCCAATCGACTCCGTACATCGGACACCCGGCCTACAAGGCGATGGGCGCGCGGTCGGCATACACACTGGCGACCGCACTCTTTGTCGGCGGCGCGGGCCTCCTCGGCTATTTCGGCTACTTGTACGTCGTCATTCCCAAAGCGACCGTGTATCCCATTCTGATCTTTGTCGGCCTGGAGATCACGTCGCAGACTTTTCAAGCAACGCCCAAGCGGCACTATCCTGCCCTGGCCATCGCCTGTATTCCGGCCTTGGCCGCGTTGGCGGTGCTGTACATTGATAAAGTCTTCGGCGACGCGGCCGTCATGTCCCACAACCTGTCGCCTGCAACGCTCAGCGACCCTGGATTGCGGTCCGAATTGCAGACCATCCGCATGCTGGCCAATGGTTTCATCGTCACGAGTCTGCTGTGGGCCTCGGCGTTAACCGCGCTGATCGACCGCCATTTGCGCGCCGCGGCGGCCTGTTTTGCCGTCGCTGCGATCTGTGCGGCCTTTGGCATCATTCATTCGACCTTGCCGGGCGGGCGACTGTTCGTGCTTTGGGACGCGACGCTGCCCGCGGACGCCCGATCCGCAACGCTGCAGTACGTCGCTGGCTACGCGATCATCGCGTTGCTGCTGGTGCCGTGGGACTTGTGGCAGCGGAAGGGCCGAATCGACACTTAGAACCGCTAACAAAACCGAAATCGGAGACCTTCGGTCGGCGGTTTCGGCGGGGTCAGAGACCCGCGCCGAACGGTTTTGTTAGCGGTTCTAAGCAGCCTTCGAGAAATGACTGTCAGATTGTCGCCTTTCGCTCCGCGAAAGGGCGTGTTTTGGCGGAGCGAAAGACGACCTTTATTTCTCGAACGCGGCTTGACCACCGTCGGCATGATTGCCGCGGTTCAATAGGCGGGTCTGCGGCTGTGCGAACGAAAGTCGGCCGTCGCGCCGATGGACATCAGGCCCAGCGTGGCTGCGCCCGAAAGCCAGATGGCGTGCCCAGCGCTGAGCGTAATCATCGTGGACAGACCGACTGCTCCGAGCAACACGAAAAACCACTTTTGGGCCGAACCGGTCGTGGGCGAACGCTCCGACAGTCGGGCGGCAACGACGCTGGCCACCCCAGAAAGTTGAATCGCAACAATCGACGCAATGGCAAGGACTTCACTGATTGGCGACATGGCTGGCAACTCCCAGACTCCATTCCAGGGATAACACGAGCGGCAACGGATGGGACTATACCACCGGTTGCCTGCTATTGGGAGTGCGATTTCCATGCCAGGGGACGGGCAATTTGCGATCGTCGCGGCAACGTGCCTTGCACTAACCAGTTGCGTGCGAATGGCGGAGGGAGTGTTTACTGCTAGCTGATGGTACGATTGGGTACTTTTTTGAAAATCCTGCAAAAGGCGCTAAAGTCATAGGCAGTTTTGGGTGCCGTCTTCTGCTTGGACGGATCCAACGCGGCCTGAAGGCGCAAAGGAGCTTCCAAGGACATGCGTTCCCAAGCGAAGCTTGGGAACGAGATTCGGGCTCCATGATGCGTCCGTCGGGAGAAGTCGCGGCTAGCGCAGGAGTTTGCCAAGTTCGTCGCTCAACTCGGCGGCGTGGATGTTCCGGTTGACCACCTTGCCGTCCTTGTCGATCAGCAGCATCGTGGGCAACGTCAGGATGCCCAGTTCCGTAGCCAAGCGGCTGTCCAGTCCTCCCGGTTCGTACAGGTGTGACCAAGCCAGCGGATTGCTCTGCAGATAGGTGACCGCCGAGGCTCGATCGCTGTCGAGATTGATTCCGAGGACCGTGAAGCCCTGCTTGGCATACTTGGCCTGCACCTGTTTGAGAGTCACGAAGTCCTGTTTGCAGGGTTCGCACCACGTGGCCCAGTAGTGGATCAACACCGGGCGGCCTCGCAGCAGGTCCAGCGAAACAGCCTTGCCGTCCAGGCCGGTCCCGCGCAGTGCAATTGCCTTGCCGACGGACTCCAACCGCCGCTTCGCGCCCGCCGCCTTCGCGGCCTGCGCAGCTTTGGGGGCCCGCTCGACGATCTTGCCGTACCAGGCGATGGCCTGGTCGTCCTTGCCGGCGAATTCCTCGCCCACACCCAACTGCAACATGGCTTCCGCAGCGTCTTCGGCGTTCGGATAGGTTTCCACGAATTTCGCCAGATCCACGAGCCATTCATCCTGGATCTTGGCGTAGTCGGCATTCGGTTGCTGCAACTTGTGGGCATACTCGGCGGACAGATACATGAACTCGACATGCGCCGTCAGCTCCAAGTCCGGAGCCTGCTGCTTGAGCTTGTCGCGCAAGGCCTGGAGCCGATCCAGGCCGGCCGGATAGCCGCCCGACTGGACGGCGGCCGCAATGCCGTCCGCCAACTGACGAATCCAGTTTTCGCGGTCTTCCTCCGTCTTGGCATTCTGAACCAGTTGTTCCAGTACTTCCGCGCGGCTGGCGTGCAATTTGGCGAGTTCCGCCGGTCCCGAAGCGGATTCCAGCGACTTGTCCAACTGCTCCAAGTCGCGGAGCAGTTTCTGAGCGGCCTCGCTCAGCCCCTCTTCGGGAGCAGCCATCGTGGGCTGGCGTGGGACTTGCTGGAAAAAGTAGCCGCCCGAAACGCTCACTGTGCGGGCATCGGACAGATTCGCCGGCAGATCGATGACCCGCCAGCCGCCGTCGACTTGGATCAGGGTTCCGATGACGATTTGGGCCGTCTTCGCATCCGTTTCTACGATCGCCGAGGCATTGTCGTAGACGGTCACGTCGCGCGTGGCGCCTTCCCAGCCCGCCGGAATGACGCCCGGACGGTTCGCGCCGAAGTTCAGCCACTTGGACTTGCTGCTGACCACCGACTGGCCGCTGGCCACTTCCAGGAATCCGCGAGCGGCTTCGGCTACCTTTTTGGCAATGTCGCGCTGCTGGACGTCGCCGAGTCCCAGTGCGGTCAGCTCCTGTGTTGTGGGCAGGACGCATTGAAAACGCGCGGCGTCGCGGTTGGCCAAAGCGACGACGACCTCGGCCGTGACCTCCTCCGCCGAAATCATCTTCCAGCGTTCGATTTTGCCGTCTTCGTTGCTGTCCAACCCCCAGCGGATGCCGGCGGTTCCCAGCCAGCGGTACTGGTCTGCCTTGCCGTTGAAGTCGGCGTCGATATCACGGTAGACTTCGACACCGCCCCGGTAGTAGCACCACAGATCCACCTTGTTGTCGTCGTTGCTGTCCAGGAATCGCCGCAACAGTTGGCCGCCTTGATCCAGAACGACCCAGCCCGCGACCCCGCCTTCGGACTTTACCTGGATGCTGCACTTCTCGACGTCGGACTCCGCAGGCGTGTCGTACTCGACGTCGCTTTGAATGGGACGAAGCGCCAGCGCCTGAGCCGGGGTCACTTTCGCTGCGCTGGCATCGGCAATGCGAACCGAGAAGGACGCGGCAAGACTGATGGCTAACGAGATTCGACAGGTCACGTGCAGCATGAGCGGTCACTCCCTGAACCGAGATTCGGAAACTTCGTGTAATTGTTCGGTTGCAGCTGGCCTTCGAGCATAGCCAAACTGGGTAAATTCTGACGATTATTCGGTTTGCGCCGCTAGCGTCCTGGCCGTTGCGGGCGCGGATGGCCAGCAGCGGCTGGCCGGGCAGTTGGGTCGGAGAAGAAGCTCGGCTTTCCCGAAAAAGCCGGCCTTCTGAGTTGCGGTTCCTGCCAGAATCCCAAGACAGATTGGCTTGCCGTTCCGCTCTTGCCGACCTCCCCTTTGACAGCGGCCATGGAGGGTTTAGAATTGAGCAAGTCAAAACCTTTGGGGGCGCATAGCTCAGTTGGTTAGAGCGCGTCGCTGATAACGACGAGGTCCGAGGTCCGACTCCTCGTGCGCCCACTGGGACGGAAATCCGAAGTGCGAGACTCGAAATTCGAGACCCAGTTGGTGATGGTCGCCGTTGCAGACCGTCTGTGCGAATTTCGGTTTTCGGACTTCGGATTTTCTCTTTTGGGGACGTAGCTCAATTGGGAGAGCACCGGCTTTGCAATTGAGGGATCATCTCCGGACGCCCGACGTAACGTCTTTCACCGCAGCGGATTGCGCAGGGCCTCAGAAGCACCCTTTTCCAGATTTTCTGCCGTTTTGGTATCGTTTGGTTGGGGTTTGGTATCTGGAAAGGTATCGTATTGCGACGTGTCGCTCGCTGCTTCTTCTGTCCCCCAACGCCCGGCTCTATGCGTCAAGCGGGTTTTGGCGGACATGGCTTCGTCCAGGAGTTGGCCGATCCGCTGGCCCGTATCGGCCCGCGACTGGTCGAGCATCTGCATATCGCCGGTCGTGAGCCTGCCGACAGGCCACTGGTATCCCTTGCCCGTGTCCGGCGGCAGATCGGTTCTAGCGATCGCGCGTTGGAAGTGGCGGAAACCCCTCCTCCCGCCTTGCCGCTTGGCACTGATTACCCCCAGGCGCGATCGCCGCACAGACATCCGGGCGGGTTGCGTGAATTGAACAACTGTTGCCTTCGAGGAAAGGGCACGGGGCGGCGGCTGTTAGCACGATGCAGCGCTGGACGTCCGCTCGCAGATACGCGATCAATCTGTCGTAGGGCATTCTCTGGCCGGCTGCCAACTTGGGCTCCCGGATTACATCGGCGGCGTAGGCATCGACCGTCAGCCGCCTGCAGCAAGCCCCGCACTGTTCACAACACACCACGACTCAGGGGGTTGGAATCGTAAACCCGGCCAGGAATCGCCGCACGTCATCCCGCGTGCCGTCGCGACTGGAGAACGTTCGGATCACCGCGGGTTGCTGGGATTCGGGGGCGGTCGGGTCGACGACGTGCCAGTGAGTCTCCCCTTCGCCGTGACAGGTGACGATCGTCAGTGGCGAGGCATCACTTCCTGCTTCTGGCCGGTCGGGATGTCGGCGTGCCACGCCGGGTCCTGTACCACACGACCGCCAAGCACTCGACAATGTGCTTCATTTCATCGTTTTCTTTGCTCGCAGCCTTTTCAGCGTAGCAAGTGCTCGGCTCTATGCGTCAAGGGCGCTTCGGCGGGTGACGGCGCAAGAGGTTCGCTTCGCCCTGCCGGACCGTTTGTTTGGTCGAAGGTTAGGAGGTCCCTTCGGGCTCGCGAACCTGCGCGTCACCGCGCCACGCTTCCCTGACGCGAGCCTGCGCCTTGCTGGTTGGGCTGTGCCGCGAGCGTAACGCCTCGTGGCAACTTTTTGCTTCATTCCAACCATCGCCATGCCCCGCGCACCACCACACACCGAAAGAGAGAAACAGCTTTACCAGCCATTTCCCCCTTCCGAACATGCCTTCCCAGGTTACCACACCACCGGCACCCTTCCAAATTCCGCCAGCGGATGCCATTTTCGACGCGGTGTTCGAGCGGTCGCTCTTCTTTCGGATCGAACTCCCGTACGATACGGCCATCGCCTTCATTCGCCGGATCGACAAGTACAACGACTTCGAGGCCGGACGGGTGATCGATGGCCTCGAACACATCGACCGGTTGATCCCGCGGATCACCGGCGGCCCCGGCCACCCCAACAACGGGAACCGGGACTACACCATCACCGTCGGTCGCGAGGGTTCACCCGTGATCTACCTCGAACGGTTCGAGTACGCCACGAAGGCTTCACTCGCGGATAAGTCCATGAAGGACATCTGCGAAGAGATGAAGCTCTGCGCTCTTGCAGACGAGGCCACCTTCGAGGTCGAGGACTACAGACCCTTCCTCATCGGGCGCAAGATCCGGTTCCGCTTCTGGTGGGACTGATCATCAGGCACCGGGGCGGTGGCTTTTCGCTGCCGCCCACTCCCCTACTCCGTTCCAACCACCAGCCATGGTTCATACCTTCATCATCACCGGCAGCACCTGGGGTTCCCGCCAGGACCTCAAGAGTCTCGGCGGGTGCTGGGTGCCGCACCTGAACGCTTGGCTCGTTCCCGCAATCGAGCGGGAGTCGGTTCGTCGGCTCCGCCGGGCGATCGGCTTCGACGTCCACCTCGTGAGACTGCCGATCAGCGTTCCGTACGAGGTCCGCGAGCGACTCGCCCGCAGCCGGTCGGCTGCGCCTTTCCGTATCCCTTCCCCCACCCCCGCATGACTCTCACCCTCAAGCCTCAGGAAGTCCCGTTCGACGATCCGGCGTCGATCTGCATGTTCCTGCCGTCGGCCGACAAGCCGTTCCTGGCGACACCGGCCGCGATCGCCGAGTTCGGCCAAGAGCAGATCGTCCGCTGTCTGGGTTACCTTCGGGGCCAGGCCGAGATCCGAAACGGTCTCGACTACCTCCAGGTGTTCCACTGTCCGGAGAAGCCGGAACCGCTCTGGTTCATCGAGGACGGGCCGGGCGGAGCCATCACGGCTCTGCTGCCCAGCGACTACTGACGGTCGCGACCGCGGGCGGGGACGCATGCCGTTCCCGCCCGTTTTTCCTATTTCTCTTTCCCCCTTTTCATCATGGGACAGTACTTCAAAGCCGTGAATCTGGATAA
>CAYPGE010000223.1:0-14744 GCA_964409865.1 uncultured Pirellulaceae bacterium | reverse complement strand
TGCGGAACAAAGTGGTCGAGATCGAACTGGCCCGTCACGTGGCCCCACCGCTCGCGGATCAGACAGTAGACGCAGCGAAACGTGAACTCATCGCGCAGCCATGGGCGATATGACCGGTAGTCGGTGTATCCGTCCGGTCCATGCCGTCGTGCCACCGCACTTGGCGGGTACGTGAATGGGGCCGGGTCAGTGGTTGCCACGTTGGTTCAACAGTTGCTGATGCAGACGCCGAGCGCCCTCGATGGGACGCGGAGCAATCCTGTCGTAGTGCTGGTTGCCCTGCAGATCGAGGGTGGCAAGCTCCGCTCGCTCCTCCACCGTGATCGTGCCAACGATGTCCTTATCGATAAGATCACGACGGCGAGCTTCCTTCTCCGCAGTCCAACCCCCGTTTCCGCTGGATTCCGCAAACAAATCGCGAACTCGAACATCGGTATCGGCGATCAACACAAACCGCTGGTGCCGATCGGGATCGATGACGACAATCGGGGCGCCGTTGTGCTCGTCGATCGTCTTTCGCTGTTCTGGACTAAGCGTAGGTATCATGCTTGAATTGTAACAGAGTCGAATCCAGTGCGAAACACGATCTGTCTTTTTTCGCTGCTGCCGGCACAATGGGATAGGGAGAATACTATGCGATTCGTCGTTGTTATCACGGGTTTCTTCGTCGTTGGTAGCGTGATCGGCGCCTCGATGCCCTCGGACACGCCGGAAGAACGTGCTGCAGAACGGCTGCTCTTGGCCGAAAACAGGACGGCGCGTGTGCCGATCGTCGTGGCGCGGGACGCCACTGAGTCCACGCGTCAGGTGGCCGCCGAATTGGCTGAGTACCTGGGCCGCATCACGGGGGCGAAGTTCGACGTCACGACGGGCGACGGGGCACGCGGCATCGTGTTGGGCACGCTGGCGCAGTTTCCCGATCCCGGATTGAACGAGGCCTTGGCCATCCGCGACGGCGTCGACGGGCGCGAGGCGTTTGCCATTCGCACGGAACCGGATCGGCTGCGGCTGATCGGAGCCACGGAACTGGGCGCGTCCCATGCGGCGTTTCGGTTCCTGGAGTCGCTCGGCTGCCGCTGGTTTTTTCCGGCTCCCGAATGGACGGTCGTGCCGCAACAGCCGGCGCTGGCGGTACAAGTCAACGAGACCGATCGGCCCACGATTCTGTCGCGGCGCATCTGGTGGGGCTACGGGTTTTTCGATCGCCGCGAAGGACGCTGCCAGGCCGATTACGAGGCGTGGGCGCGGCACAACCGCATGGCCATGTCGCGCCAGATCTGGTGCGGGCACGCCTGGCAGTCGATCATCGGCGACAACCGTGCGGCGTTCGACGAGCACCCCGAGTACCTGGCGCTGGTCAAAGGCGAACGCCGCGGCCCGCAGATGTGCGTCAGCAATCCGGCAGTCCGGCAAGTGGCGATCGAATGGGCGTTGAGCCAACTCCGCCGCCGGCCGGAACTGGACATGGTCTCGCTGGAAACCTCCGATGGCAGCGATCACTGCGAGTGCGAGTCGTGCCAGAAACTGGGCAACATCTCCGAGCGGGCGTTCGGGCTGGCCAATGAGGCGGCGCGGGCGATCGCCAAGGAATTCCCAGGGAAGATGGTCGGCATGTACGCCTACAACGATCACTGCGAACCGCCGTCGTTCCCGCTGGAGCCAAACGTCTACGTCCAGTCCACCGCCGGCTTTATCCGCGGCCGCTACACGTTTGACGAATTGATGGAGATCTGGCCCAAGCAGTGCCGCAACATGGGCTTCTACGAGTACTTCTCCGTGTGGCTGTGGGACTTCGACATGCCGCCGGGCGGACGCGGAGCGGACGTGAAACTGATCTGCCAGCGGATGCGCAAGTACGCGGCGCTGGGGGCGACCAGCGTCGATTGTGAGAGCGGCAACAACTGGGGGCTGCACGGCCGCGGCTACTACGTCGCCAACCGCCTGTTGTGGAACCCCGGCACGGACGTGGACGCCTTGCTGGCGGACTTCTACGAACAGGCCTTCGGCCCGGCCGCGGCGGTGGTGCAGCGCTACTACGAACGGCTCGATCCGGGCAACGATCCGCTGCTGAGCGAGCACTTGCTGGGTCTGGCGCTGCGGGATTTGGACGAAGCCAGCCGGTTGGCCAAGAACCGCCCGGACGTGCTGGCGCGACTGGACCACCTGAAGCAGTACCAGCACTACGTGCGGCTGCGCTGGGAGTATCAACGGGCGGCGGACAAGCCGCGCAAGCAGGAACTGGCCCTGCAAGCCCTGACGCACGTCTACCGCACGCGGTACAGCTATATGAACCACTGGGAGGCCATCCGCCAATCGTGGATCGAGCAACTGGTGAAGGAGTTCGACACGCCCAGTTGGTCGGATCGGGGCGTCCAGGAAGCCCCGCCGTGGAAGATCGACCAGCCGGTCGCGCGTGACGAGACGGAGCAACGGTTCCGAGAAGACCTCGAATTCTTTCAGCCTCAGAAGGTGCAAGAGGTTTCCTTCTCGACGGACCTGGTTCCCGCCGGTTTGAAGTCGGACGCTCCGGTCGCCTCCCACCAGCAGTACCAGAAGGGCACACGTTACGCGCTGTGGAGCACCGGCGGCGAGCCGTTGGAAATGACCATCGTGACGGGCGTCATCGCCTGGTACCGCGACCGGCCGGACGCGACGTACGTGGTGACGGACGCGGGCGGCAAGGAAGTAGCGAGCGGCCGGTTGCCGCAGGATGGCAAGGAACACCCGCTGCGCATTGAGATCGCATCCGCAGGCTTGTACTGGTTCGAGTTCAACGATCAGGCGGCCGCCTGGAGCATCCGCGTCGCGGCCGGGCGTCCGGTCGCCGTGGCGCTGGCGCGCAGTTCGCCGCCGGCGCACCTGGGACACATGCAGCGGATGTACTTCTACGTGCCGCGTGGCACGCGGAAAATCGAGTACTACTGGAAAGGCGGCCCGCACACCGTCCACGGGCCGGACGGTGCGGTCCGGGCCGAAGTGACCGCCAGCGGCAAGTTCGTGACGGTCGACGTTCCGGCGGGCAGCGACGGCCAGCCGTGGTCGATCACCAAGCTGGCCCTCGGACACTTGTGGTTCTTCAACGTCCCCAACTATTTGGCCGCCTCGCCCGATGCGCTGCTGGTGCCGCGGGAGGTTTTGCCGTAGATTATCGTGGTAATGACATTGATGCCCGGAGACACCGATATGACCGTTCGCAAACACGCTAGACTGTTCGCTATTCTGTTCCCACTGACCGTCGCCACCGCCGTTCTGGGCCAGCAAGTCGCGGATCCGTACGCGGAAGCCCTCAGCTACCAACTCGGCCAGCCGCGCACGGCGGTGATGGCGATTGAGGCAGAAATCCGCGCGGCGAATCCCGCCCAATTGGCGGCCATCGAGGACAAGCTGCTGAAGATTCTTCAATCGCCCCAGGCCACCGGCGACGCCAAAGGCTGGGCCTGCCGGCAACTCCGCCACGTCGGTTCGGAGAAGTCGGCGACCACGCTCGCCGAGTTGCTCGCCGACAAGCAACTGGAAACCTTTGCCCGCTGGGCGCTGCAGAGCATTCCCGGCGAGAAAGTGGACGCGGCGCTGCGCGAGGCGCTGGGCCGATTGCCGAACGAGAGCAAGACCGGCGTGCTGCAGACCATCGGCTCGCGCCGGGACCGCAACGCCGTGGCCGTCGTCGCGCCACTGGCCAGCGATCCGAACCAAGCCGTAGCCGAAGCAGCGCTGTACGCCTTGGGCCAGATCGGCGGCGCGGATGCGCTGGCGGCGATCCAGAAAGCGACGGTGCCGCCCGGCGTCGAGCGGTACCGCAACCACGCCATTCTGCTGTGTGCCGGACACATGGAAGAAGAAGGCAAGACGGCAGAAGCTGCCGCGATCTACCGCAAGCTGTACGCCGACATCAGCGACATCGTCATCAAGACGGCTGCTCTTCGCGCGATCGTGCTGACCGAAAAGGTCCAGGCCGCTGACATCGCGATCGGAGCTTTGAAGGATGCCAATCCGCGCCTGCGGATGTCGGCGGCCAAGCTGGTGTGCGAGGGGTGTTGCCCGAAGCTGATCGGCGCGGTTTTCGCCGCTTTGTCGTCACTGCCCGCCGATGCCCAGACCGCGCTGTTGGATCTGGTGAACGAACCGGCGGCCTTGCCGATGGCGCTGGCGGCGGCCAAGAGCGGCGACGAGGCCGTGCGCACGGCGGCGCTGGGAGCGCTGGGACGCATCGGCGACGCCGCCTGCGCAACGCTGCTGTTGGAGACTGCGGCCGGTGGCAGCGGCGCACCGCAAGCAGCGGCGCGGCACAGCCTGCAGCGGGTCCGGGGCACCGAGGTCGATGCGGCGCTCGTGGCAGCAGCTCAGGGCGGTGAGCTTCAGCTGCGGGCCGAGGCCATCCGAACGCTGGCGGCCCGCAGCACAGTGTCCGCGGTGTCGGTGCTGCTCGCGGCCGCGGAGGACGCCAACGAAACGATCCGCATCGAGTCGCTGGCGGCGCTGGCCACGTTGGCGAATTCTCAAAACCTCCCCGCCCTGGTCAGGCTCTTGGCGGCCGCGCCGGCGGCGGGCCAGCGCGAGGCTGTCGAGAAGGCCGTCATCGCCACGTGTCAGCGAACGCAAGATCAGGACGAGGCCGCGTCTAGCGTGTTGGCCGGACTGCCGGGTGCGAATGCGGACGTGCGCAGCTCGTTGCTTCGAGTCCTGGCCCGCGTGCCGTCCGATCGCTCGCTGCAGGCCCTGCGTGCTGTGGTCCAAGACGCGGATGCGGCCGTCAAGGACGCGGCCATTCGCGGCTTGGCGGAATGGCCCGACGCGCGAGCGATTGCCGACTTGCCGCCGATTGCCCGCACGGCGGAGAGCCTGCCTCACAAGGTGTTGGCCCTGCGCGGACTGGTCCGCATGGCCGGACTGCCCGGTGGCCGGGGACCGGCGGAAACGGCAAAACTGCTGGGCGAAGCCTTGACGCTGGCACCACGCTCCGAAGACAAGAAGATGGCCCTGGCCGCGTTGGGCGACGTGCCGCACGTGGCGGCGTTGGAACTGGCCGCCGGATGCCTGACGGACAAGGACCTCGAGGTCGAGGCGGCGGTGGCGGTCGTCAAGATCGCGAAGAAGATCCAGAGCAGGCATCCGGACGAAGCCAAGAAAGCCGTCCAGAAGGTCCTGGAGGTCTGCACCAAGCCCGCCGCGCGCCAGGTGGCCGAAAGCGCTTGGTTCGTGATCGGCTCGCTGGTCAACATCGCTCCGCAAGGCAAGGCCAGCAGTCCGGACGACTTGGAGAAAGACGGCGCCTCCAGTGGCGACCAGGCGGCCATCGACGGCAACACGGCCACGTACTGGGACGAAGTGGACGGCAAAAGTCTGTACCGGCTGGTCGTCACCCTGCCGCAACCCGAACGCATCGCCGCGATCAGCATCGTCGGTTACGAGCAGCACCGGTTCGCCCCCAAGGACTTCGAAATCGTGTGCGACGGCAAGGCCGTCAAGAAGCTCGAGAACGCCCACTACGACGACAACCTGCTGGTCATCAAGCTGGACGAGGTGCAGGCCACGACCGTCGAACTGAAGATCACCGGCTACTACGGCGGGTCGCCCGCGATCCGGGAATTGGGGATCTATCGGCCCCAGTAGGCCAAGTTTTCCAACCTGTGGCCTCCCGACAGCAAGACCACCTGATGTCATCTTTCATTTTTCTGTCACTCCATCTTTCTGTCAGCTCTCCCCGGTCTGTTCCTGCTTTCCTTCGCGTGTTTCTCGGTTCGACGATGCGAGCTTGGGCCCAAACGCGTCAGACGAAGAGGAGCTGACAGAAAGATGGGGGTGACAGAAAAAATGAGTGGAAGAACAGATGGGCGAGATCAGGCAAGCGTTTTGCGTTACTCCGCATCCCAACGATTGGCCGCCTCGAACAATTCGGCCAAGCGAAGCTCAAAGCCAGGCAGCAAGGGGGTGGTGTAGACTTGATCGTCGCCGAGTACGGTTTTCTTGCCGCCCGCCTGGAAGACGGTCAACGTGCGGTTGAAGCGGTTGAACACCCAGTACTCCTGTACGCCGATCTGCAAATACTCCCGGCGTTTGGTCTCATAGTCTCGCGTCAGGTTGCGTTTGCCGGACGAGACGAATTCGATCACGATCGTCGGCGTTTCGTCCACACGCGGCTGTCGGCCCAGCCCGGCCCAGATGACTCGATCGGCACGCCGCCGGTCATCGCCGACTAGCACGTCGTGTTCCGATAAGGTATCATCCAGCGACCATCCATGAGGGTGGTTCTCTTGATAGAACTGGAGCCAATAGCTCAGACGTTCGTTGGGACTGCGTTCCTGCGGCAGCGGTGCGGGCGACACGATCAGCACTCCGTGGATCAATTCGTAGCGATAGCTTCTTTCGAACTCGGCGGCGTCGAATTCCTCCGGCGTCAGGACCATTCCCGCAGCGCCGGGCCCCAACCGCAAGACCGTAGCTTCCGATGTGGCGACAGACATAAACGGTTCTCCGTGATTCGCGTGTCTCTGCATTCTAATCCTGGGGCAACCGCCAGAGCAAGGCGGGCCTGGCAACGTTCCGAGCCAGCCCGAATTATGCCCTCGAAACCGATGCCCGCCCTACCGCATCCTGCCGGGAAGTTGGTAGGATAAGCAAAACTCGCACCCCACGATTCCCTTCCCTCACGAAAGGAGACGCGTCATGACGCAACGGTTTACTCGTCGCACGTTTCTGCGAGGCACGGCGGCCGCCGCCGGCCTGGGCTTGGCTTCCCAGGTGTTCGCCCCGCCCAACATACTCGGCCAACGCGCGCCGAATTCGAAACTCAACACGGTCGTGATTGGCTGTGCGAACCAGGGCCTGGCCAGCCTCAGCGGAGCCGTGACCGAGAACCTGGTGGCCTTGGTGGACGTCGACGAAAACCACCTGGCCACGGCGAACAACTGGTTCAAGGAGTACGCTCCCGACGTGAATCCGGCGAAGCTGAAGATCTTCTACGACTATCGCAAGATGTTCGACGAGATGCACAAGAGCATCGACGCCGTCTTCGTCGCCGCTCCGGACCATCACCACTTCCTGACGGCGATGATCGCCATGTCGTTGGGCAAGCACGTGTACGTGGAAAAGCCCTTGGCGCACACGATCGAGGAAGTGCGTCTGATGATGGCCGCGGCCAAGAAGTACAACGTGGTCACGCAACTGGGCCAGCAGGGGCACAGCGGCGAGGGCATCCGCCGGCTGGTCGAGTACATCTGGGCGGGCGCCGTGGGCAACGTGCTGGAGACGTACAGCTGGGCCCGTTCGGGCCGCGGGGGCGTCGGCGGGCGTCTGCCCACCAAGCCGGTGCCGGCCGGCTTGCACTGGGAAGAGTGGATCGGCCCTATGCCTTTCCGCGATTACCACGACGAACTGCACCCGCTGCTGTGGCGCAGCTGGTGGGACTTCGGCGACGGCTCGGTGGGCGATTGGGGCTGCCACAACCTGGACGGCCCGTTCTGGGCCTTGAAGCTGAACGAATCCCAGCCGACGAGCGTCGAAGCGCTCATGCAGGAAGGCGGCAGCGACGAGCGGTTCCCGCTGCGCAACGTCATCCGCTGGAATTATCCGGCTCGCGGCAACCAGCCGCCGGTCAAGGTCTACTGGTACGACGGCTACTTCGACAAGACCGACCCCACGAAGACGGATGACGAGGGCAATCCGCTCCGCATTCAGAACCGGCCGCCGATCGTGGCCGAACTGGAGAAGAAGTACAAACGCGACCTGAAGGCCGGCGGCACCGTGTTCGTCGGCGACAAGGGCATCATCGCTTGCGGCGACTACGGCGGCAGCCCGCGGATGATCCCCGAGGAAGCGCACCGCGCCTTCAAATCTCCGCCCAAGACATTGCCGCGTGTCCAAGCCAGGACCCACCAGCTGGACTTCCTCGGCGCGTGCAAGGAAGGGTATAAGGCCGTCTCCGATTTCTCCTACGGCGGTCCCCTGTCGGAGATGGTGCTGTTGGGCTGCCTGGCCATCCGCGCCGGCGTGGGCCGCAAGGTCGAATGGGACTCGGCGAATATGAGGTGTACGAACGTGCCCGAGGTTAATGCGCTGGTCAAGCGCGAGTACCGCCAGGGTTGGACCGTCTGAGCCGCGTCGCGAGCGGCCCGGAAGCCCGGCTTCGTCGCAGAAGCCGGGCTTCTTTCTTGAACGGCCTCGAGCAGTCAAAAGAGGCGGTCTTTGCTCGTCTCCACACGCCGCCTTCGCTCGAAATCCGCGCGCTAGCGTCTCATTTTGTCACTTTGACAGAATCTAGTCTGTCACTTTGACGGGCCTCTCTGCCGTCTGGCTGGCGGCGAGCGAGCATGAGCCGGCGAGTTCGTTCCTTTCGGTGGCTGCAAACCATTGAACGACGCAAGTTTTCGCCTCGTTTCGGGCTCCGTTGCACGCTCCTGGTGACCGTCAAGCCCCCGAGAAAACCGTTTGGCACGCCGGTTGCTTTCCATTTCTGTCGGGACTGGAAACACGCCAGTTCCCAGTCAGGCAAGAGGCGCCGAGCAGTCGGCACAGTGACGCATAACCTTGAGAGGAGGAACGAATCATGTTGAGCACACGTTGGCAACCGATGGCGGATGTGCAGGGTGAAGTGAATCGCCTGCGCGACGAAATGGATCGGCTCTTTGGCCGTTGGACCGGCCGGCGGTTTCCGCTGGCGCCGACCGCCTATCCGCTGATGAATGTCTGGGAGGACGAAGAGAACCTGTTCGTCGAGGCGGAACTGCCCGGCATGGAGTTGGGCGAGCTGGAGATCTACGTGCACGGCGACCAGTTGGCCGTCAAGGGCGAGCGGAAGGAGCCGAGTTCCGACAAGGGGACGTGGCACCGCCAGGAGCGCGGACACGGGAAATTCGCCCGCGTGTTGGAACTGCCGTTGGCGGTGGACGAGGACAAGGTCGAAGCGGCCTTCAAGAACGGCGTGTTGACGATCACGCTGCCCAAGCGGGCCGAGGCCAAGCCGCGCCGGATCGAGGTCCGGGCGGACTGACCACAGCAGCCATCTCGCTCCGCGAGATGAAAAGCCATTTTCAAAACAACTGACCACAGAAGGAGGATGAACGATGTCCCAATTAGCAAAGCAAGAGCATCCCGAAGCGACGCCGGCGGTGGAACGGACGCGCGAATGCCCATCGTACACCCCGCGGTTCGACATTTTGGAGACGGACGAAGAATTGGTCCTGTACGGTGACCTGCCGGGCGTCGAGCCGGCAGATTTGGACATTCGGTTTGAAAACCGCGAGTTGACCGTACACGGCAAGGTGGCCCCCCGCCATACCGAGCGCCGGCACCTGTACGGCGAATACGGCATCGGCGACTTCTTTCGCACGTTCGCCATCGGCGAGACGATCGATAGCGGCAAGATCTCCGCCGAGTTGAAGAACGGCGTGCTGAGCCTGCACCTGCCGAAGACGGAAGCGGTCAAGCCGAAACGCATCGCCGTCAAGGCGGGCTAGAGAAATGGTGTGAACAGAGCATTGTGAAAAGGAGGCAGAGACCATGTTCAGCTTGATCCCGTGGAAGAAGAGCGGCAATGACCGCGGGAGCGTGTCAGCGGAACCGGTCCATCAGCTGGCGCGCCTCCGCCAAGAGTTCGACAGTTGGTTGGACCGTTTCTGGTCCGGTTGGCCCAGCCTGGGCGGCGATGGGTTCGCCGAACATGGGGGCTGGGGGCTGGGCGTGAACGAGGACGATCGCGAGTACCTCGTGCGCGCCGAAGCACCGGGTTTTGATGTGGGTGATTTTGACGTCCAAATCCGGGGGGACCACCTGGTGATCCGAGCGGAGCACAAGGTGGAACGCCAGGAGGGGGCGGGCTCCGCCTACCACTACGGCACCTTCTACCGCAGCATTCCGATCCCGCAAGGCGTCGAAGCCGACAAGATCGACGCCCGGTATCGCAACGGCGTCCTGGAACTGCGCCTGCCCAAGGGCGAGGGTGCCCGCGGGAAAAGAATCGCGGTGAAACAGGACTAGGAACCGCTAACAAAACCGTTCGGCGCGGGTCTCCGACCCCGCCGAAACCGCCGACCGAAGGTCTCCGATTTCGGTTTTGTTAACGGTTCTAAGGCGACGCTCGGAAGGTCCAACGGAACGCCCGGCTTTTTTGAGAAGCCGGGCTCTTCTCTTTTACGGCAACACCGCGGAACTAACCGCCAAACGCTGCGAACATACGTCTGGCACTCGCCGTGCTTCTGAAGGCCCAGCTTGCGGCATCGTTGAGTTCGTTTCAAGACGGTTAGCACCGTTCGAGAAAAAAGTGGCGTAAGCTTCCAGCTTGCGATCCCGCTATTTGCCGCAAGCTGCAAGCTTACGCCACGCAGAAAACGGACAGTTATTTCTCGAACGGTGCTTACGTTGCCGACGGCTCCACGTGTACGACGCAGTTGGACGGTTCCACCTCGACGCGGATGGTCACGTCCAAGAATTTCTTCAGCACCTGGACGTGCGTGAGGGAATGCGAGGACAGCGGCAACGTGCGAAAGGTCCCGCCGCCGGTCCCCTGATGGGCGCCGATCCCCATCGGCAGCAGCAGTTGGTCGGCCAGGTGCTCGCCGACGGGGACGCCCGCGTCCAGGTAGTGCCGGGCCCGCTCCAGCGTCCGTTGGGCGACGACCTCCGCGGGCACGCCGCGCTCGCCGACCCCGGTGAAGACCTCGGTCACGTGCTCGAACTGCAGTTCGATCGTGACGGCATTGCCGGGACCGGGGGCCTCCGCGATCTCTTCGATTTCGAAGCAGGAGTCGTCCCACCGCGTCGCTTGGGCGATCGTTCGGCACTCCCGCTCCGCGATGTGCCGCGGCAGGCGAGCGACCAGTGCGCGGACTTTGCGGTCGATCAACGCTCCGCGTTCCAGCAACTCGATCCGGCCCAACCGGGGCGACGGATGGATCGCGGCCGAGATCCGCCCCAACCCGGCGGGAAAGAAGCCAGGCCGGTGCAGCGTCACCGCCACCTGGGGACCGAGACGGGCGATCAGCGGCAGGTAGCAGCGGGCCAGAAAATCGTAGGGCGGAGCCAACGGGTTGTGCGTGCCGCCTTCGAGCGTCAGCGACGATTCGCCGCCGGCGACCATCAGCGCCGGCAGGACGGTCTGCAGGACCAGGGTCGTGCTGCCCGCGGTGCCGATGCGAAATGCGTAATCGCCGGGCTGAACCGCGCCGGGGCGGAACACCAGGTGCGTCGAGCCGAGTTCGTTGCCCTGCACGTGGGCTGACGAAACCTGCAGGGCCGCTTGGACCGCGGTCAGGTGCTGGCGCATCAAGCCCGGCTTCCGCCGCCGCGCTCGGACGCGACGGATCGTGACCGGCTGGCCGGTGACCAGCGACAGAGCCAACGACGACCGTACAATCTGGCCGCCGCCTTCGCCTTGAGAACCGTCGATGGTGATCAATGGATGAAGAATTCGGGATGAACGAGGAAAGGAATCCGTTAACCCAGCCCGCGTCGACCGCCGCCCGTGGGCACCTATCCAATACAGCCGATAGACCGTATTCTGTAAAGGCCCGGATGCACGCACGGCGCACGCATCCTATGACCAAGCCCTCTTTGGACGTCCAGGAAACGTTTCTCATGTCCACCCCTTCGCTGATCCAACCCCGCACCCTCAAGGGCTTCCGCGATTACTTGCCGGAAACGATGATTCCGCGCGAGCGGCTGATCGATACCGCCAAGCGAGTCTATCGCTCGTACGGCTTCAGTCCCATCGATACGCCGGCGCTGGAGTACCTGGAAGTGCTGACCGGCAAGGGCAGCGACGAGACGGACCGCCAGTTGTACCGGTTCCAGGATCATGGTGGGCGCGAGGTCGGCATGCGGTTCGATTTGACGGTGCCTTTGGCTCGCTTCGTGGCCCAGCACATCAGCGAGTTGGGCACGCCGTTCAAACGCTACCACATCGCCGCGGTGTGGCGCGGCGAAAACACCCAGCGCGGCCGCTATCGCGAGTTCATGCAGTGCGACTTTGACACGATCGGCACGCGCAGCGTCGCGGCCGACATCGAGACGGTGCTGGTGATCCACGACCTGATGCGCGCGATCGGTTTCGACCGTTTTACGATCCGCATCAACAACCGCAGCGTGCTGAACGGCCTGTTGGAGAGGTTGGGATTGGGCGACAAGTCGACGGCGATCTTGCGCGCTCTGGACAAGCTGTCGAAGATCGGCCCGGACAGGGTGGCCGACGAGATGATGGTGGCTGCGGACGCGACGTCCGAGCAGGCGGCGGATGTGTTGCGGCTGTCCGGACTGACGGGCTCCAACGAGCAGATTCTGCGGCAAGTGGAGCCGCTGGTCGCCGGCAGCCAGGCCGGTCAGGAGGGAGTCGCGCGCCTGGCGCAGATTCTGGCCGGGGTCCGCGCCGCGGGCGTGGCGGACGATCACGTGGCGCTGGACGTGTCGATTGCCCGCGGACTGGACTACTACACCGGGGCGGTCTTCGAGACCTTTCTGGAAGCCTTGCCCAACATCGGCAGCGTCTGTTCGGGCGGCCGCTACGACAACCTCGCGGGCCTGTATACCAAGCAGGATCTGCCCGGCATTGGCGCGTCGTTGGGGCTGGACCGATTGCTGGCGGCGATGGAAGAACTGGGCATGATCGGCCAGGTACGGACGCCGGCCGACGTGCTGATCGTCTTCTTCGACGCCGGGCACTTGAACGATTACCTGCGCCTGGCGGGCCAAGTCCGCCGCGCGGGCCTGGGCGTCGAGGTGTACCCGGAGGCGAGAAAGATCGGCCAGCAGTTGAAGTACGCCGACCAGCGCGGCTTTCGCGCGGCCCTGATCGCCGGCAGCCGCGAATTGCAGGCAGGCCAGTGCCAGGTGAAAGATCTGCGGACCGCCCAAAGCGAAACGTGTTCGTTGGCGGACAACTCGCAAGCCGTCATCGAAGCAATCCGGCGCATTCTGACAACGTAGCCATCCGCACAATGCTCTCTGGCGATGTTCGCTTCGGCACTGGTAACCGGCGCTGCATCGGCTACAATGCCCGCATGAACCAGCAACCAGCAAAAACGCCGTTGTACGATTGGCATGTCGAGCAGGGGGGGCGGATGGTGGACTTTGCCGGCTGGTCCATGCCCGTCCAGTACACGTCGATCGTCGAGGAGCATCGCGCGGTACGGCACACGGCGGGGGTGTTCGACGTCTCGCACATGGGCCGGCTGCGATTCGACGGCCAGGACGCCGGCCGGTTTCTCGACCGCGTGCTGACGCGGCGCGTGGCCGATCTGCCGCCGGGCAAGATCCGCTATTCCCTGGTGACCAACGAGCAGGGCGGCATCCTGGACGACATTCTGGCCTCGCAGTTGGAAACGCCCGGCGGCCGCCGGTATCACCTGCTGGTCGTGAACGCCAGCAACCGGGAGAAGCTCGTCGCCTGGTTCCGCGCCCAACTGACCCCGGCCGACGGCGATGTCGAGATGGCCGATCGGACGATCGAGACGGCGATGATCGCGATCCAAGGCCCCCAATCCTTACAGATTCTCAGCCGCCTGGTGAAAGTCGATTTGGAGCCGATGGGCTACTACACGGGCCGGGTGACGGAGTGCTTCGACCGCCCCTGTACGGTGACGCGCACGGGCTATACGGGCGAAGACGGATTTGAATTGATCGTGCGGGCCGAAGACGCGGTCGAATTGTGTACGAACCTGTTCCGCGCCGGCCGCGATGCGGGACTGCGGCCGGCTGGCCTGGGCGCGCGGGATACGTTACGCTTGGAGGCCGGCATGCCGCTGTACGGCCACGAGTTGTCGGAGAGCATCAACCCGTACCAGGCGGGGCTGGGCTTTGCCGTCAACTTGAAGGATCGCTCGTTCGTCGGCGCGGATGCCTTGCGGCGTCTGAAGGACGATCCGCAGCAGCCGAAGCGCATCGGCCTGGCGCTAGCGGGGCGGCGTGTGCCGCGCGAGCACTACCCGGTGCTCGCGGAAGGGCAGGGGGTAGGGGAGGTCAGCAGCGGGACGTTCTCGCCGACGCTCCAGCGGCCGATTGCCATGGCCTACGTGCGGCCGGAAGCAGCGGCCGTGGGCGCCGAACTGACCGTGGATATCCGCGGGCGGCCGGAGTCCGCTGGCGTGGTGGAATTGCCGTTTTACCGGCGGAGGCAAAGGGAGTAACGATCGCGACGGAAACGAAGGTAAGGAATGCAGTTGTGAAGCCAGAAGAGTTGTTGTTCAGCGAAACTCACGAGTGGGTACACGTCGAAGACCAGGACGGCGTCAAGGTGGCCACGATCGGCATCTCGGCGTTCGCCGTCGAGCAACTGACGGACCTGGTGTTCATGGAATTGCCGCCCGTCGGCAAGTATGTGGCGGCGGGCGAGGAATTCGGCGAGGTGGAATCGGTCAAGGCCGTCAGCCCGCTGTACAGCCCCGTGGATGGCGAGATCGTCGAGGTCAACCGCGATTTGCCTGACAAGTTGGAGATCCTGAACCAGGATCCGTACCAGGCCGGCTGGACGATCAAGGTGCGGCTGACGGACGAAACGGCACTGTCCAAGCTGATGGATTATGCGGCGTACCAGAAACAGTGCGCGGAGGCGGGGGAGGGGTGATCGGTGATCGGTGACCGGTGATCGGTGACCGGTGACCGGTGGGCGGTGATCGGTGATCGGTGACCGGTGACCGGTGGGCGGTGATCGGTGATCGGTGACCGGTGGGCGGTGATCACCGATCACTGACGACTGACCACTGACGACTGACCACTGACGACTGACGACTGACCACTGACCATGCCCTACTTGTTCAACA
>CAYPGE010000222.1:0-14751 GCA_964409865.1 uncultured Pirellulaceae bacterium | reverse complement strand
GCCGGGCATAGGTCTGATTACCGGTCTCGTGGAAGAAATGGTCCGGCGTCCCAAGACGCAGCAGCCGCGCCGGCAAGCCGTCTTGCTCCGACAGCCATTCCGCCACCGCCCCGCCAAGGCCGCCGAGCACGCTGTGCTCTTCCAACGTGACCACCAGGCGGCCGCTGCCGAAGCTGGCCCGCAACAACGCTTCGTCCAGCGGCTTGACGGTGTGGAAACTGACGAGCCGGACCGACAGGCTCTCGGCCTGCAGGCGTTCCGCCGCCGCCACTGCCGTCGGCAACAGGTTTCCCGTGCTCAGCAGCGTTACGTCGGTTCCCTCGCGAAGCACGATCCCCCGGCCGATTTCAAACGCAGGCTCGTCCGGGTGAACCGCGGGCTCTCCTTTCTTGCCCAAACGCAGGTAGACCGGATCGTCCTGGGCCAGCGCACGCTGCAGTCCCAGCCGAACTTCCGTGGCGTCGCCGGGACAGACGATCTTGATGCCGGGCAACACCCGCAGCAGCCCGATGTCTTCGCACGCCTGGTGCGTGGCTCCCAACGAGGCATACGACAAACCGCCGCCAACGCCCACGATCACCACCGGAGCATGATGGTAACAGACATCGACGCGGATTTGCTCCAGGCAGCGCGCCGTCACGAACGGCACGATGGTGTACACCACGGGCCGCAGTCCGCACAGCGCCATTCCCGCCGCCGCGCTCATCATGTTGGCTTCGGCGATTCCGCAGTTGAAGAAGCGATCCGGGAAGCGGGCCTTGAAATCGTCGAACAGCCGGTTGCCGATGTCGCCCATCAGCAGCACGACGCGCTCGTCTCCGGCCGCCAGACGTGTAAGTTCTCGAGCGAATGCGTTTCTCATGCCAGCCCCAACTCCGCCTGCGCTGCCCGCACTTCGTCCGCCGTGGGAATCCGGTAATGCCAGTTGTTGTCGTCTTCCATGAACGACACGCCTCGCCCCTTGATCGTCCGCGCGATAATGCACGCCGGTCCCTCTCCGGTTTGCACCCAACGGCCGATCGCCCGCCGCAACTCGCCGAGATCGTGCCCGTTCACCTCTGTCACCTGCCAGCCGAACGCCGACCACTTGTCCGCCAGCGGGCTGAGAGCCAGCACTTCTTCGCTGCGGGCGGTCGCCTGCCAGCGATTGAAATCCACGATCGCCAGCACGTTCGTCAGCCGGCGCGCGGCGGCGAACATGGCCGCTTCCCACACCGAGCCTTCGTTGCACTCGCCGTCGCTCATCACCACCCACACCCGGTACTCGCGCCGCTGGATGCGGCCCGCCAGCGCCATGCCTGCGCCCAGCGACAGCCCATGTCCCAGCGAGCCCGTGGCCGCTTCCACCCCCGGCACGCAGCCGGGACGCATCTGTTCCGGCAAACGGCTGCCCGGCTGCCCGTAGGTCGCCAGCCATTCCTGGGGAAAGAATCCTCGCTCCGCCAGCACCGCATACATCGCCGCCGCCGCATGGCCTTTGCTGAAAATGAACCGGTCGCGGAGCGGGTCCTGCGGCTGCCGGGGATCGACCCGCAGTGCCCCCCAATAGGCCGCAACCAGGATGTCCACGCAGGACAGGGCCGAACCCAAGTGCGGAGCGCGCGCGGCGTGAGACATCTCCACCAACTGCCCGCGCAGGCGGCGGGCAAGGCACTCCAACTCCCCCAACGAAAACTCGGTGGAAAATGGCACCGTGGTTCCTGGTTCAGGCATTCTGCAACTACTTCAATTGAGCCAATTGCATGGTTTTGATGTTGTAGTACCGCGGGTCGCTCATCGAGTTGGGGATCTTCCCCGCGCCAAAGGCGGTCACCAGGTCCCGCGCCGCGCCCGCGATCGTGTGCGACGGGACAAAGCCGATCTCGGCACGGATCTTGTCCGAGCAGATCCGGTAAGACCGCAAGTCGTCGGTCGGCTCCTGCACGATCTCGATCGGCCGATCCGCGAGCACACCGCGGACCTGGCAGGCGATCTCTAACACCGTGTGGTTCTCGTAGCCCGCGTTCCACGTCCGGCCGGCCACACGATCGTCGGGCAGTTCCAGTAGACGCACGTACAACTCGGTCATGTCCTCGATGTGCAGATTGGGCCGGTATTGCGAACCGCCGAACACGCGGATCCGGCCGTTGGTGAACGCGTGATTGGTCAGAATGTTGACGGTCAGGTCCAGCCGCAGACGCGGCGAGTAACCGCACACCGTGGCCGGACGCAAGATGACCGTCGAAAAGCCGGGCGACTGGTACTCGCGCAGAACGTCTTCGCACAGCGCCTTGTATTTCGAGTAGTCCGTGAGCGGCTCCAGACTCAATTCTTCGGTGACGCTCTCCTCCTGTTTCACGCCGTACACGCTGGACGACGACGCATAGATGAATCGCCGCACTCCCGCGTCGTGTGCCGCCTGGACCAACGGCCGAAAAGCATCGTAGTTGATCGACTTGCCGAGCGCGGGGTCGAGTTCAAAACTGGGATCGTTCGAGATGCACGCCAGATGGATCACAGCGCCGCAGCCGGCGACGCTCCGGCGGACCACGTCGCGGTCCCGCAAGTCGCCGCGCACCACCTCCAGGCCAGTGCGATCGCGGACCTCGTCCAGGACTTGCTCGCCGAACAGGAACAAGTCCAGCACTCGCACGCGATAGCCGTGCCGCAGCAATTTGGGGACGAGCACCGCGCCGACGTAGCCCGCGCCGCCCGTGACCAGCACTCGTTCTCCCCGCCCGATGCCAAGATTCACTTTAGCAAAGACTCCACGTGACGCCGAAAAGCGGCTTCTTCCAAAAATCGGGAGTTGCCCATGACCGACACCGCTTCGGCCCCGGCGACATTACCCAGAAACGCCAGTTCCTCCAACGGGACACGGAGCACCGCGCACAGCGATGTAACCGCCAGGAACGACTCTGCGGCCCCGAAACGATCCACCACCCGCGTCGCCAAAGCCGGGACATGCAGGCATCCCGTCTCGGCGGCGTAGCACAAGCATCCCTTGCTGCCGATCGTCACCGCAGATTTCTGAGCCTGCAACGTCCGGGCCACTTGCTCCAACAGTTGCGAGACATCACCGCTGCGACTGCGGCGATCCAATCGCAAGTCGTGCTCGGCCAGACAAAGATAATCGGCTCGCGGGTACTGCGAGATGGTGTGATAGCCGAGGTTGGCAGCATTGGCGGGCGTGCTGGCCACCAGATACTTGGCCTGTTCGCAAATGGTCCGGATCGACCGGTCCCCCAGCATGCTGTGGCCGTAGTCCGCGACGACCACGAGGTCGGCCTGAATCACCTCCTCCCGCAACCACTGGTCGAGCAGGTCCACCTCGGCGTCCGCCAGCGGAGCTTCGTTCAGGTAATTCAATTCGAACAGCGTGTTGGCGAAATAAACCTCGCGATACTGCCGCTTGACAATCGTCGGGGCGCCCGCCTTGTGCAGAAAGCGCGCCTGCACCGGCGGACGCAGTTGGGCTCGAATCCACTCTTCCTCCGTCTGCTCCTGGCCGAGCAGCGAGATCAGACGCACTTGGCGACAGAAACCGGCCAAGTGATTGGCCACCGCCAGGGCACCGCCCAGATACCGCTCTTGCGACAAGAACCGCCCTACGACGTTGGGCGACTTGGTCGATTGCCCCAGCGTGGAACAGGTCACGTATTCGTCCAGGATCCCTTCGCCCAGGACGAGGACTCGCAGGTCGCGGGCTTGTGCCAAACGATCGAGGACGTCGCCGGCCCGATGGCCTTGGCGAAACTTGAGGAGGTATCGATCGGCTTCGTCGCTGAACGGGGAAAGGTAGTTGTTGATCAGGTAGGAAGAACTCGACCGAAACTCGTCGATAAACTCGACGCGAATGCCCAACGAAGCGGCCTCGGCCTCCTCATTCAACAACTCCGGCGTCTTGTGCTCTCGAAACTCGCCGCCCTTGACGTACACGTCAGGTCGCAGCATGCGCAAGGCTTCCGTGGCGGTCGGACGGCGATGGATGCAGACGTGATCGACACAGTCCAAAGCCGCCAACGCCTGGGCGCGAAGCCGCTCTTCGAATACCGGCCGATGCGGACCTTTGTTGACAAACTCATCCGCAGTCACCGTCACGACCAGGATATCGCCCAGTTGCCGGGCGGCCTGCAGGTAACGGATATGCCCGATGTGCAGAAGATCGAAAACACCATGACAATGAACGATCACCTGGGATTGCCGGCGATACGTCTCCCGGAGTCTGGCAAGTTCCTCCAACGATGCGATCTTGTTGCGCATGCGAACCTTCCACAAAGGCCGAACGGATAGACCCTGATTATCTCTTCGGCTGGCGACCGCTTCAAGGGTCTCCCGTCGCGACCATCCCCGCATCAGCCGGACCGCCAGCGGTCTCGCCGGCTTCATCTGCCAGATGCCATTCTTGGAACCACGGCAAATCCTTGTTCAAGTTCTGACGTTCAAGCCAAATCACGACCGATGACGATTGCTGATGAGCGGCACAGACTCTCGCTCTAGCCACCTTAGACAGTACAGATTTCCGTGACTTCCTAGCAAAGCTATCTATCCCATCCTGCCGATATTACCTCCTGGGAATGCTAAGCCCAACTTGTTGTGAGTCGTTGTCCACATCAACCGCTGTCAGCCAAATGGAGATTTTTGCAGTATGCAGGGATCATCCCTTCAAATAAGGACCTTGGTGGATCTGCGAAGTTACGTTCAACAACAACTGTGTGATCAAAACGAATTGGAGGTTGGGGCATTTCAATTGACGGAGCAGGTGCTCGAAAAACAGGGCGACCCGTGCGGTATCTACTTCTGCCTGCACGGTCCGCGCAGCGTCAAGCTGATCGCGATCTGGGAGACCAAATCCAACAGCATCCTGTTTTACGGCTCGACCGGCCAACGAGTCCACCGCATTCGTTTGGCGAGCGCTCCCAGCTGGAATTAGACACTGGATTCATACACTTTCATTCGCATTCATAGACAAGGAGGTTGCGGGCATGCTGATTCTGTCGAGGAAGGCGGGCGAACGAATCAAATTGGGTGATTCGATTATTCTGACCGTGATGGGGGTTTCGGGGGATAAGGTGCGGGTCGGCATTCAAGCGCCGGCGAACGTCCTGGTACTGCGGGACGAGTTGAAGCCTTACCACGAGCAGCAGCGCACGTTGAAGCTGCGGGCGGCGGCCTGAACGGCTACGACGACGAACACCAAACGCGGCGGGGTCCGCGATCACGAACCTCGCCGCGTTTTTTTGTCGGCGGACTCACCGTCACCCAAGCCCGGCTTTTCGAACAGCGGGACGTCTTCACTCGCCCCCCGTCAATTTGTCTCTCGTGCCGCAGACTCAGATCGCCGGCGCCGGAAAGTGCGAGCACAGCTCCGAAACCTGTCCGCGAATGCGGCTGTGTACGGCGGCGTCATCCGGGTGTTGGAGTGCCTCCAGAATCCAACCGCCGATGGTTCGCATCTCCGCGATCCCCATGCCGCGGGTCGTCAGGGCGGGCGTGCCGATGCGGATTCCGGAGGGATCCAGCGGCTTGCGCTGATCGAACGGAATCATGTTCTTGTTGACCGTGATCCCGCATTTGCCCAACGTTTCTTCGGCGATCTTGCCCGTGATTCCCAAGGGCGTCACGTCCACCAGCATCAGGTGGTTATCGGTCCCGCCGCTGATCAACGTCAGGCCGCCCGCCGCCAGTGTTTCGGCCAGCGTCTTGGCGTTCTGGATGATGGCCAGCGAATAGACCTTGAACTCCGGCCGCAGCGCCTCGGCGAAACAGACGGCTTTGCCGGCGATCACGTGTACCAGCGGCCCGCCCTGCAGACCCGGAAACACGTTCTTGTTGACCTCTTGGCCGTATTCCTTCTTGCACAGGATCAAGCCGGCTCGCGGGCCCCGCAGCGTCTTGTGCGTCGTTGTCGTGACAAAGTCCGCGACCGGAACGGGATTGTCGTGCAGTCCGGCGGCGACCAGACCCGCGTAATGGGCCATATCCACAAACAGCTTCGCGCCTACCTCGGCGGCGATTTCGGCAAACTTGCCGTGCGGGATCTCGCGTGGATAGGCACTGGCCCCCGCGACGATCATCTTCGGCTTGAATTGGCGAGCCTGAGACGCGACCTGATCGAAGTCGATCCGGTGCGTGTCGCGGGTCACTCCGTAGTTGATGTAGTTGTACAGCCGCCCGGAAACGTTCAGTTTCATACCGTGCGTCAGGTGGCCGCCGTGAGCCAAATCGAGGCCCAGGACGGTGTCGCCGGGCTGGAGGACCGTAAAGTACACCGCCATGTTCGCCTGGGAACCGGAATGTGGCTGAACGTTGGCGAACTCGGCCCCAAACAGTGTCTTTGCCCGCTCGCGAGCCAGGTTTTCGACGACGTCGACGTGTTCGCAACCCCCGTAATACCGCCGCCCCGGATAGCCTTCCGCGTATTTGTTGGTCAGCACGCTGCCGACGGCCTGAAGGACGGCCGGGCTCGTGTAATTCTCGCTGGCGATCATTTCCAAGCCGTCCTGTTGACGCTTCCGTTCGGCATCCAAGGCGGCCCAAACTTCGGGATCTTGCATCTGAAGGTAGTTCATGGGGTGGTTCGCTTGCATTGAGGTCAAAGTTAAAACAAGTTAGCTCCTGCACATTCGCCCCATAACAACGGCGGCGAGTGCCGAAACTGTAAGCGCAATGGCGGCAAGATTCAATCCGGCGTCCGCAAGCTCTTCTTAGCATGGCTCTCCGAGCCGTGCCGGTCATGGCGAAAGGCCGCAAAGATCAGCACGGCTCGGAGAGCCATGCTACGGCTGGGAGAGCCATGCTGCAGAAATGCGACTGATTCACCACGCTTCAGGGATCGAAAACCGTGTTGTGGGTTCGGTGGCAAAGGACAAACGTGGTACATTTGCACAGATCCTTCAGCTGCGCCGCTCCGACGTAGGCGCATGCGCTGCGGATTCCGCCCAGGATCTCGCGAACGGTCTCCTGGATTGAGCCGCGATACGGGATGACCACCTGTTTGCCCTCGCAGGCACGATAACTCTTAACGCCGCCGGCATATCGTTCCTGGGCGGTGCGGCTGGACATCCCATAGAACTGCATCCCGACGCGGCGACCATCTTCCTCGATCCATGTTCCCGCGCATTGGTCGTGGCCGGCGAGCATGCCTCCCAGCATCACGAAATCCGCCCCGGCGGCAAACGCCTTGACCACGTCGCCCGGCACGCGACATCCGCCGTCCGCGCACACGTGCCCGCGCAGACCATGAGCCGCATCGGCGCATTCGATGATCGCCGACAACTGCGGATACCCCACCCCCGTCGTCGTCCGCGTCGTACAGACGCTGCCCGGACCGATGCCGATCTTGACAATGTCGGCCGCTCCGGAAATCAGCAGTTCCTGGACCATTTCCGGTGTGGCCACGTTGCCGGCCATGATCGTCAAACCGGGAAATGTCTCGCGCACGCGTTTCACGCGGTCGACGAAGTACTTCGTGTATCCGTTGGCCGCATCCACACACGTGAACCGCACTTCCACCTGCTGGACTAGGCGAGTCAGCGTGCTGAAGTCCTCGTCGCCAATCCCGATCGTGACGAACGTATGATCGCGATGAGCGCCCTGTTGCAGGAACGTGGCCAACTGCGACTCGGAATGGTACTTGTGCAGGCACGTCAAGAGGTTCGGCCCCAACGCCCGCGCCATCTCCATCGTTCCCACGGTGTCCATGTTGGACGCGACAATGGGAATCCCACGCCAAGTTCGCTTGCTGTTCAAGAATCCGTATTCACGCTCCAGGTCCACATCGCTGCGGCTTGGCGCCTCCGACCGTTTGGGGCGAATCAGGACATCATCGAAATCCAACTTCGGATCGTTGTCGATTCTCATAGACGCTCAGACCAGACACGACGGATCTGCGGCCGGTTGCGAGGAGACTTCGGGCGCGTTTGGCAGGTGATAGGATTGCTTGAGGTACTTCGCCAGCGATTTCAATTCAGCCTTGACCGCATTTCCACAGATTTCGCACATTTCTCCTCCGGACTCCCGACTGAAGGCCTGATGCGTCGCATGAATCACCAAGCCGTCGGCCGAGTCCTCCACCGCAACGCTCAGCAACATGGGGATTGTGTTCGCCAGATATCCGTGCTGCGCCGCCCAGCGTGGAAACCCCGGCACCCGATACACGCCACCCACACCCGGCGAGTCGCTCAGTTCCCAGTTTCCCCGAATGAAATGTATCGCCGCTCGGTCGTTCCGTTGGGTTGGATCGACTTCCCAAGCGCCCACTTCTGACGCCCGAAAGAACGCCAGCAGCGCTTCCTTGAGCTTGTGAACCAGCGGCAAGGAGACGAAATGTTCAAAGCTCAACGCCGCAGACATATTGCACCCCTCATTCGTGACACTCAACCATCGTGCGTCAACGCCTCGCCTCGGCCCGTCCGTCTGAGGATTCGATCCGTGTGATTGTACAGCAGATCTTCCAGGCAGTTCAGGCCCACTGGCCCATCGGCGAACAAAAAAGAGAAAATTCTCTGTATGCCCGCAGAGGAATGGCACGACCCCCAGTACGGGATGAATCCGGATGCCCATCGAGTCCTGCGATGTCACAGGCAAGGAAGTTCGGCGCCGGTCGCTGGCACCCAATCTACGTGTGCTGCAGGTTCATCAGCAACATGGCCAGGCTGCAACCGTTCAGCAACACGTGGACGACGATGCACGGCAGGACTCGGCCGGTTCTCGCGTACAAGTAACCTAGCCCCAGCGCTAACACGAACAACGGGATGGGGGCTGGCCCATGGGAAATGTGCATAACCGCAAACAATGTCGAACAGGCGACAATGGCCAGTGCCTCTGCGGCCGGCGACGGTGGATCGCTTGGCCCCACCCCGCTTTCGGCGTCTGGTGATCGACTGTCGCTCGGCGACCGGACCGGCACCGCCGGGCTGCCGAAGACCAAGTGCTGAGACTGTTCCCGCCGCGGCCAGACCTCCTGCAGCCAGCCTTGCCAGAGGACGCGGTAGAAGAACTCCTCGACGATCGGTGCCGCCACGACGGCCGAGAAGAAGACGGCTGCTCGAACGGCCGTCTCCGGATGCTGTTGGAGCATCGAGATCAGCGGATGACGATAAGGAAACCACGCGACCAGCAGCTTCTGAATCGCATAGACCGGCGGGGCCAGCATGACGAAGGCCGCCAGACCGAACCACAAATCCTGAGGCACGTGCTGCAACGAGATTCCGAAGTCCCGGCGCCCGGCCCGCGTACGCAACCCAATCACGGCCAAGGCCGCGGCGATCCCCGCCAAATTGGCGACCGGCTCGGCAAAGGTTGCCAACGCCAGTTCGCGCGACGAAAGATGCTCCCAGCCCCGCCTGGGATCGATTGCGTATCCGTAGCGGAGAACGAGCACACTGACCATCTGGAACGCCATCAGCACCACGGCGGCGAGGGCCAGATCGATCAATCCCCAAGGAGACGGCCGACGAGGATGGTGCGCCAGGACGGGCTGCTTGCGCGCCAGCCTGCCAAACGCGACGCCCCAACCGGCACAGCCGCCGGCAAGGACGGCCACCGCTGCTAGTTGCATCAGGGAATCCATCGCGGCAGGCCCTCGTCACGCCCGGTTGGGTCGGCTGGTGGGTTCCGGGCGCCGAACGGAATCCGGTCAGGTCACTACCCTGCCATGCCGACTGAGTCGCGTTCGGCGCCCGCGACCCACTCTTTGCGCTAGGGAGGCTCATCCTCCCACTTTTCCCGATCGCTGAAGGTGGCCGGCTCGGCCACCAACTCGGCTTTCAGGTTCCGATCGGGTTGCGGCGGCGGCAGGGCGCCGCGACGCAAGTGGATCAAAACCAACGTTCGGGTCGACTCTTGCGAGGCTTGCGGACGGATGCTCAAACCGGGCAGCGGCTGCGCTGTCCAAGCGACCAGACGCACGTCGCCCGCTTGCTGCGACCGGTCGCGGCAAGCCAGTTCCAGCAATCGCCGCAGGTTCTGCCTGCCTTGCTCGGAGGCGTTGGCCAAGTAGGCGTCGGCAGTCTCGACGGGGCGGAACTCAAGAGCTGTTGTTCTCGCTGCCGCCAGACTTCCGACCCAGGCCAATTCCCATTGTCCCGGCGCCTGGTTGGACAGTACGCCGACATCCTCCAGCGAAAGTCGGGTGCCGTTCTTGACCGCCCAAGCGGATGATTCCTGTCCCGTCAGCTGCACGCTTCCTCCCAGGTCCAGCATTTGCTCGGAGTGGACAAGCCCCGTCGAATTCGAGGCGACCTGAAAGCCGTTCAACGTGATCTGCTGGTCGCGCCGCAAACTCACGCTGTTGATCGGCTCGCGCAGCCCCGGCGCGTACGGCACCTGGTGCGGAAAGGGCATGGCCAACGCGGAATCGTCCTCGAACGCAAAATCGTAGGCTGTCGACAGCGACGCGTAGACGGCGGTGTAGCGCGTCAGGTGCGCCGAGGGGTAGCCTGCCTGCAGTTCCAGCACGGCAACTTCCGTCCGGCTGCGGGCAAAGCCGATGTCCAACTGGGCCAACCGCACGACGACGACGGCCCCGGCGATGGCGATCACCGGCGCCGCCAGCCAAGCCCATTCCACTCGGCCCAGCAGGCGGAAGACGACCCAATTCACGGGCACCAGCACGAGCAGGTAAACGACCAGCACGCGGAACACAAAGCCCGCCTCGGGAATCGAGATGCCGGCGGCCTCCCGCAGCGTCTGCCGAGCAGCCTCGGAGACCGGGCTCGTATCGCTCCAGGCGGCGACTTGCGATTGGCCCGACTCCGCGGCGTGGAGCGGCAGCGACGCCGCGCCTGGTGCCGGCCCCGGAGTCGCGACTCCCGGCACCGGCTTCTCGGCTGGGACGGCGGGTACGGCGTCGTGTGTGAAGTAGCGCAAGCGGCTCACGAAGCGGCCGTCCCGCATGGGGCCGGCCCCCGGAAACGCGGCCCACTGCGCCTCCGGTTCCGCCTCCGGCGAGAGCCGGAAAACGCGGGCAGGCCGGCGCAGCAGACAGGCGTTGAAAAAGCTGTCGAAGCTGCCCCAGTTCACCACGGGCCGGTCTGACAAGGTGAAAGCGGTGACGACGATTCGGCCGGCCCCCACCCGGCGTTCCCACACCAGGTCGCCCGTCGACGGCAGCGGCACAGCTTGCGGATGCGGCTGCAGGCGCACTCCGACCAGCGTCTTGTTGGCAGCCACGCTCAGCGCCGTCCTGATCTTCGTCCGCGAGTTGGCCAGCGACCAGAATTGATTCAGCGGGTCGAAGTCCGCGGGCTGCAGCCGCACCGCCTCGGTAGCCAGCGCCGGCAAGTAGGGCTCCAGAAAACTGCCCCGCAGCGAATCCAAGGAAGTCGGGCCGCTGACGATGACCTGCCCGCCCCAGTGCAGCCAGTCCAACAGGGCCTGCTGCTGGTCCGGCGTCAGCAGGTTGGGGCGCAAACCGTCCCACAGAACGTAGGCGATCGGCGTCCAAGCCAGCGGCTGGGACGGCACCGGCACGCGGCGGTCCGACGGGGCGAGCAGGACGCGATAGTGCATCGTCGGTTCCGCCAGGTTCCCTTCGTCGACCAGGGGAGGGACGATCGAATCCAGGCGTTTCAGGTAGGCATAGCGGTCGGGATCGGCCGCCAGAACGAGGAAGAAATACTGATACGCCGGCATCATCGTGGTCGGCTCGTCGGCCGCGTACACTTCCCGCCCGCCCCGGCGAGCGCGGAGCGTATTGCGCAACCAGACCGTCGTCGGAGCCGCCAAATCTCCGCTGGGAGGCGCGTCGGGAATAAAAAATGTCGCCTCCAACTCGCGCGTCTGGCCTTTGGGCAACACGACGGGGCGAAACATCGTCATGCGAAAGGCCGTGTTCGCAACGACGAACGGGTCCCGGCTGCGGTCCGTGGCCGCCGATTCCAGTTCGGCGTGGAAGTCAAAGTTGTTGGCCTTTGCCCGCTGCGTGGCGGTCATCCAATGGCCCGCCTTGACCAGATTCTGCGCGCTGCCCTGGTCGCGCAATAGGATTTGCAGTCGCCCCGGTTCAAAATCCGGCTTGGGTTTCTCCTTCTTTTGTTCTTCCTTCTTCTTTGCTGCGGCATCGTCCTCGGACTGAAAACAGCCTCGGCAACCCGGCACCGCGAGGGCGACCAGCAGCGCGACGACGATCGAGCGCCAACAACTCGTCATGCGGTCCAATCCTTCACCGGAAAAGCCTCCCAGCCTCGATCGGTTGCGTCACTCCAGCTGCGTCGCTCCCCGCTACGGTTTGGCACGCTTGATCGTCAAATCGGCATACGCCGGCAACTCGCCAAGGAGCGGCCGGGCATAGTCCAGGAACGCTTTGGTCACAAACATCCCGTCGCGGCGAATGAACTTGTCCGGCATGGGACGCGCCGCATTCGCCACGTCGCACAGAGGGATGGTGCCGAACCGGCTGCGATAAGCTTCGCCGGGCTTGGAGACGCGCTCGATCGTGACCATCACGCCTTCGACGCCTTTTTCGGCCAGCCGGACCGCCTCTCGGCCGCAACCGTAGGCTTCGTCGATGTCCAGTTTCACCGCGCGATCGGCCGCGCACATCAGCAGCGATTCCGTGACCTGGAATTCGCCACGCCAGCCGAAGCGTTGGCTGATGATCCGGTGCAGCACCATCGCCACGCTCGTGCCGCCCATCGCGCCGAATTCAACGTTCTGGAAGTTATCCTTGACCTGCGAAGCGCTCACGGGCGAGCCGTCCGGATTGGTGATGCCCTCGCCGCAGACGATGGACACAAAGCCGAACTTCCGTTGGGCCTCGCTAACCGCGTCCAGGAACGCATCCAGCTGGAATGGGCGTTCCGGCATGAGAATGATGTGCGGCGGATCGGCCGGGGATCGCTTGGCGCACGCCGCGGCCGCCGGCAACCACCCGGCGCTGCGCCCGACAGTCTGGAAGATCGTGAACTGATCGACACGCTGCATGTCGCGGGCCAGCAAGCCGCCCTGCATCACGCTCAGCGCGACATACCGCGCCGCGCTGGGGAAGCCCGGCGTGTGATCGACGCCGAACAGGTCGTTGTCCACCGTCTTGCAGACGCCCACGCCGTGCATCTCATAGCCGTGATCGCGGGCGTACTCGACGACCCGGTGGATCGTATCCATCGTGTCGTTGCCGCCGATCATGAAGAAGTGCCGGATGTTGTACCGCTTCAGTTGCCGCAAAATCGGCTCGAAGTGCTCCTCCTTCAACTTCAGGCGGCTGGAGCCCAAGCCGCTGCTGGGCGTCGAGCGCAGCCCCCTCAAGGTCTCGGGCGATTCGGCGCCCAAGTCCAGCAGGAAATCGTTCAGCACGCCCTCGATTCCGAATCGCATCCCGAAAATGCGGTCAATGGTCTTCGAACGCACTGCGGCTTCGATCACGCCCGCCAGCGAGGCATTGATGACGGACGTCGGACCGCCCGACTGCCCGACAATGGCATTCCCTTTCAACATGGCTGATTTATCCCTTTCGCAATGGACTGAACGTAGCCAACTTGCCCGGAACCCTACCGTTCGGCGCGGGTCTACCGTTCGGCGCGGGTCTCTGACCCCGCCGAAACCGCCGACCGGAGGTCTCCGATTTGGGTCTTGTTAGCCGTTTTGAGGTACTCTTGCCTCAAGTTCGCCGCGGCAAGGTGCCGCGCACGAAACGTGAAGTTTACACAAAAGTCGAGCCGCTGCGAACTCCCGGAAAATACGTTACACTACACGGCGGACAGTTAAAGCGGGCTCGCCTGGCCACAAGGCGACCTTTGGCCACGTCGAGTTGCCGTCGCTCCAGGAATCAAGAAAACGTAACCGTCTCTTCGTTACCCCATGAAAACCGATTGTCCCGCAATGACTTGCGCCGAAACCTGCGATTCGGTCGAGGTCGTCAATCCGCACTTCCCCCGCGGCGGCTTTCAAGCCGCCATCTTCGATTTTGACGGCACCCTGTCGCTGTTGCGCCGCAATTGGCAAGACGTGATGATCCCGATGATGGTGGATATCCTGGCGGCCACCGGCACCGGCGAAACTCGCCAGCAACTGTACGACCATGTCGAGGAGTACGTGATGCGGCTCAATGGCCGCCAGACGATTTACCAAATGATCCGGCTGGCGGAAGAAGTCGCGTTGCGGGGCGGCCGCGCTCTGGAACCACTGCAGTACAAACACCAGTACCACGAGTTGTTGTGGCGTCAGGTGGGCGATCGGGTGGAAGGAGTCAAGAGCGGCACAATCCCCCGCGAAACGACGACTGTCCCAGGCGCGGCGGATCTGTTGCGAACGCTGCAGGATCGCGGATTGCCGCTGTACCTGGCCTCCGGCACGGACCTGGCTTACGTGCGCAGCGAGGTTGCCGTGCTGGGCCTGGAATCGTACTTCGGCCCGCGCATCTACGGGGCTTTGGACGACTACAAGAGATTCTCCAAGGCCATGATTGTCGAACAAATGATTCGAGATACGGGGCTCTCCGGCCGCGAGATCCTTGGCTTCGGCGACGGGTTCGTGGAGATCGAAGAGATCAAGAAGGTCGGCGGCCTGGCCATCGGAGTGGCCAGCAACGAAGAGACTCGGCAAGGCGTAAATGCCTGGAAACGCAACCGTCTAATCCGCGCCGGCGCGGATCTGATCATCGGCGACTACCGTCAACGCGACGCCCTGCTGCACCGCATCGGACTGGAGTGATGCGGGAGACGGGATACGGGATGCGAAACGCGGGACGCGTGGTCACCGATCACCGATTACCGATTACCGATCACCGATCACCGATCACCGATTACCGATCACCGATTACCGATCACCGAT
>CAYPGE010000221.1:0-14751 GCA_964409865.1 uncultured Pirellulaceae bacterium | reverse complement strand
AGCCGTCTGCGCCGCGAGATCGACGCCATTCAGCTGCAGTTGCGGCTGAAACAAACGAAAAACGAGGTCTGACCCCAATCCCCCTGAAAGTAGCAAAACGTGGACTCGTGGCTCCAAACGACGGCCACGGAGGGCCCCCCTGCCTCGCTTAAATTGGACCACGGGGTAAACTACAGGGACCCGTTATTTGGGACGGAGGCATTCATGACGGTCGCAGCGCTCGATTACACTTACCGCTATCCCTTCGCGTCCTTCGTGGGGCCGACCGACGAGGCGTTCGGCTTGTGTCTGGCGACTTGCGGGCGGCGGCAGGAGCATCCTTGTTTTTTTCGGGGGCGGTTGCGGGAGCCGCGCGTGGTGGGCGATCTGCTATGGGTGCTCTGCGAAGTGGTACGCACGCATTTCTTTCAGCCCCGGCCGCCAAACTTCGACCCGGTGATCACGAGCAGTTCGGAGATGCTGCGGTTCGAAGGCTTCAGCGGGTGCTGCGGTGTGTACGCTCGCGTGGACCTTCCGGCGCAAGCGTTTGACCGGGACATCCAGGGGCGCGGGACCACCAACGTGGATTTCAATCAAGCGATGCGTTCCGCGCTGGGGCGGCTCGGCGAACAGGACGCGGCCATGTTGAGCGTGGGCCGCGAGGGCGTGACGCTGACTCGGGAAGGCGAGTCCGTGGTGGAGAAAAAGGTCAACCTCCCGGTCCGATGGATCAAGGGCTTCAGCGAGGTACAGGCGTACCAGCCATGCCTGGAACTGAGATTGGAAGTCAAACCGGCCGAGGCGCGGCGATTCTTGCGGAGTCTGCCTAGCGGCACGGGGCCTCGACGCTTGTCTTACGTCGTCCAGACTGGCACCGCCCTTCGCTTGACTCAGTTGTCGCGCCCCGGCGCCGTCCCCTTGCACGGTATGAATCGGATCAGGGTTCTGGATCCGCTCCTGAACGCCGCGCGGGGTCTCCGGATTTGGTCGGACAGCGATACCGGGACCAGCGCGTGGGAGGTGATGTTTGCCACGGGACGGTTCTTCCTGATGCTCAGCCCGGAGTTGTATCGGGGATTTTCCGGGGAAGGGCAGGTGCTGGAAAAACTGGCCGGCCGCCGCTGGCAGGAGGCGCTGCCTTACGTTCAAGCGCGGCTGGCGTGGCAGTCGCAAATCGACAGCGCGTCGCTGGCCCGCGAAATCGGGCTGACCGTCGAGGAGGTGGAAGACGCGCTGGCCGTCTTGGGCTCCCGCGGCTTGGCGGGCTACGATGTGACTGCGGGCCGCTATTTTCATCGCGAATTGCCCTTCGATCTGGAGCAGGTGGAAACGCTACAGCCGCGGTTGAAGGACGCCCGCAAGCTGCTGGAGCGGCAGGGCGTCTCGGTCTTGTCGGACCTCGGCGGCGGGGCTTACGATCTGAGCGTGGCTGGTACCGGAGTGCAGCACCACGTGCGGCTGCGACCTGACGGCGACCGCTGCACCTGTCCCTGGTTCAGCAAGAATCAGGGCGAACGGGGCCCGTGCAAACACATTCTGGCCGCGCGGATGTTCGTGGAGGGCGCGGAATCCGCGGAAGGGAGCGACGATGGTGACGCCTGATGAGCTGGAAGAACTGGTTAACCGCGGTGACGCGGTGAAGGTGGCGGAGGCCGCCGAGTCGCTTTCTGAGGGCCAGCGCCGGACGCTATCCAAGGCCGCAGCGAAGATTCATGGCTCGCGCAGCCGTTGGGCGCATTGGAGCGGTGAATACCAGACGGCGGGGATCGCGACTCTGGCGTTCTGTTCGCGCGCGGAGGCTCAAAAGGTCTCCGGCCGATTCGACCGGCGGTATGCCCCAACCGCAGTGAGAGTGCTGACCGACCGTCGGCCGGAGTGGATTGACGACTGGGTCACGCGGAAGATGACGGGGCCGGTCAGTGACATTACCTGGCGTTTCCTCCGCGCGCTCATCAAGGCAGGGCTCTGTCAGAAACCATCCGCAAACGCCTACGGACGAGTGATTGAATTCGGAGCCTACGAATGGCATTGGGATCAGCGCACCGTTCCCATCAGCCAGCAACTCCTTGACGAACCGGAACTTCTGGAAGACGTTTGGCTGCTGTTTGAGGCTGATGTGACCGCCTTCTACTTTGACCCGGTCGAGCAGCACGGCCGGAATCCGGCTCATGAAAGCTGGAGCACCGCCCTGCTGAGATTGTCCGAACGAGGACGCGTTGATCGCCTTCGCCTCCTGGATGCGTGTCTGGACGGGCTCGGCCACGCGCCCTCCAACGCAGCACTGACCGGGCTGATCCGTTTCCACGACCGGCTGCAGCCGACGACCGAGGAAATCCACCCGCGGCAGGCCGACTACCTGAAGTTGCTGGCCAGCCGCGCGACGCATGTCGTGACGTTCGCTCTGGACGTGCTGTCGCAGCTGGAAAAGGCCGGATCGCTGGATGCAGACGCGTTCTTCGCTGCGGTACCGGCGGTGTTCGCTTTGAAGCCAAAGGGCCAATCGAAGGCGGCTCTCACGCTGGCCGCCAAGCTGGCGACTCGGAAGCCCGAACTAGTGCCGGCTGCGGTCAACGTGGCCATCGAGGCGTTGGCTCACGAATCCGCCGAAGTGCAGAAGCAAGCGATTGAAATGCTGGAAGGTTGGCGTCCTCGGCTGCATGCCGACCACGCCATCGCTCTGCGCGAGCGGCTCGACGGCCTGGCCGCCAGCGTCCGCGGGCAAGCGGAAGCAATCCTGCAATCGTTTTCCACCAGCCCGGTTACCGGCGAGGGCGTTGAATCACCCACGGCCGCAAGCGGCTCGTCCGCAGAGGAATTGACGGACCGGACCCTACGTCTCGACGAACGTTGGCGGCGGTTGGCGGGAGTGGACGAGGCGCTGGAGTGCCTTCGTTCGCATCGTCTGCCGGCTCCCCTGGAGTTCGACCTGCTGGAAGTTCCCGTCTTGACCGGCGTCGCGCCCATCGCGCCGATCGAGAGCGCCGACCAGTTGTTGGACGCCGTGGCGCACGCGATCGAAGCGATCGATTCGGCCGACGAACTCGAACGGATCCTGGACGGCATCAGTCGCTTGTGCGACCAGCGGCCCGCCGATCTTGCAGTGCGCGCCGCGCCGCTGACGAAACGGCTGCGAGGCGCCCGCCCCAGTGAAGGGCACCCCGGGCTGGTCAACAGCTTGTTTGCACGGCAACCTTTGCGAGAACTCATTTTGAGCTGGCTGGAAGGCAACGCCGTCAGACTCGACGAACGCGAGAGCGGAGAAACGTTGATCCGCAAGTTCCAGCATCATCGTTTACGGGAAATCCAGGACCGAGCCGTCCAGCGGCATGCCGCTCCGCTGCTGGCTGCTCCCACCCACGCGCATGGCTGGATCGATCCGCGGGTCCTGGTCGCCCGTCTGCGTCAGCTCGCAGAGCGTGCCATCGAGCCACCCACGTTTGACCTGTTGCAGGCCCTGTTGCGGCTCGCCCCCGACCATCGTCCTGATGCCCTGCGCGATGCCGCGTCGCTGCCCGACGTTTCGGGCTGCGCGGTCCGTTGGGCGATGGGCGGCGCAGACCATCCGGCTGTGGAAAACGACACCGGCGCCCTCTGGCTGGCGGCGGGACGGGCTCGTCAGCCGCGCGGAACGCTGGAGGCCCTAACGCTGGTCGTGCGCGGGCCGGACCTGCCGGATGGCATCGCCGCGGCCCAATACAGTTGGACTTCTCAGGAAGGCAAGGACGCGTACCACTGGAAATCCAGCGGCGCGGTCGATCTCCGGATCGTGGTGTGTCCGCAACTGGTCGAGTCGCCGGGCAACGAGGCCCGCCCCACGGTCGCGTTGCACGAGGCCACGCTGCGCGGCTCGCGATTCGAATTCGGCGCGCCCTGGGTACACCAGTGGACTGGCCAGATCTGGCCGCTGAATGCCGATCCCTTTCTGGCCGGAGGCGTCTTGTCGTTGGCCAATCGAGTCAATGCTGCGCCGTCGGCGTTCGAGCCGAACCATGTGTTCCTGGAACCGTTGCTGGAGCCGGACCGGCCGTGGACGGAGATGGGCTACCTGGCCCTCGCGGTGGCGCTGGTGAGCAAAGACAGCGATTCGCGCGGCGCGGCCCTGGACGCCCTGATTGCCGGCATCGAAGACGGCCGGGCCGCACCGGCACGGTTGGCGGACGTGCTCGTGCGACTGCTTCCCGGCGGCTGGGTGAAATTGAACCGCGTCCAGCAGTCGTTGGCCGAAGTGGCCCGCGTGTCCCCATTGCACGCCGGCACTGTGGCGCAGCTTCTCGAAGCGTTCCTCACCGGTGTGCCCACCCTGCCGTCGGATGCACATCACCTCCTGGGTCTGCTTCTGGAACTGTTGACGGACCTGCAAACAGCGCCCTCCGAGAACCTGCGCGGCCGACTGCAATCCGAGCGGTATTCCGGCAAGTCCGCCAAACTCGCTCGATCGCTGCTGGCACTGGCGGCCATGGATCTTCCGGTCAAGCTGGCCGAAGCGTGCCGTCAAAACGGTGAATCGCGACTCGCCCGTGCGGAGCGATGGGCGACGTCCGCTTTCCTGTGAATCGCCCAGTTCGGGGCCAACATGCTGCGCAGGCGCGCCGACCACGAAGGACGCTCCCCCAAACCTGATCTGGTCAACTGCTTGTTCGCAACCGCGACTTGGACAAGGCAACGTCGATCCCCTTGGACTTGGCGAGTTCGTGCTGCAGGCCCAAGCGATCTTCCAGCAGGAACAAGGCGAAATGCAGCATGTCCGCGAGAACGAATTCAGTTGCCTTTCTGTGGCGCCGTTGGGATAGGGATCGATGAAGTCGCCTTGACGGATTGGCTTTCCCGTGATCGGATGCACCGTGAGTGCTCCCAAGCGCGATTTGAAGTCCCGTCTCTCGGCGAGCAAGAGTTCAATAATCCGGTCTCGAATCGAATCGGCAGTCATTTCATCGTTTCCAAACTCGGCCACATTGCGTCAAGGCTGTCCTTTCCACGTGGAGCAGGCAACGTCGCGACGGGCAAATCTGCTCTGCCCACCATCGGCACTCCAGTTTGCGCACCGACCGTGGGGTCTCAGGCGAAAAGTCAAAGCCTCATCTTGCGCGATCGTCAACTCCTGCCGACGATGAGGAACGTCACGACGTTTTGACCTCGAACCAACGCGACTCCCATTTCGCCCCTCAAATTGTCCCAGTCTTTCCGCGCCGCGGTGTACCACCAGATCTGATCGTCGGGTTTCATGGCTGCCTGAATGATCTTCTGGAATGCCTCGGCCCACGTACCGAAATACTCGCATCCGTCGTTTCGTTCGTCCTTGTCACGAAAGTACGACTGCGCCTCGTCGACCGTCATGCGCCGCTCCAACCGCTTGCGAACCTGTCGCCGCTTCGCTTCGGAGATTTCAAAGCCCACGCACCCGGACAGAATATCGCCCGTTTCCTCGGCGCGCTCTTCGAAGTAGGCATGGACCCTACCGCACGCGTGTTCGTGAAAGGCGAAGGATTCCGGGGGAGCCAACACGTCGCCGAGCATGCCGACGTCGGTGTCGACATCGAGAAACCGTTGCGAAAAGCAAAGCAGTGGATACACGGTCTTGCCGCCGGCCACAAACCAATGTTGGTCGTGAAACATGCCGATCCCTAACACAAAATCGCGGCAGATCTTCCGACGCACCTCTGGGTCGACGATCCCGTTGTTCTTGAGCGATTCGTTGAGAACATCGATCTGTAGCAGTTGGTACACGGGCCCGATCTGTTCGTACGCACTGTCTCGGACCAGACGAGTCACTTTCTTCTTTGCCATTTTCGGTGCCAGCTTTCTACGACCAACATAACCAGGCTGCGACAATGTTCAATCAATTGGGCAAGGTATCTTACGTGTTTTGAACGCCGGTTGCGGGCCGGCTCGACGACTTACAGGTCGGCGGTCCAGTGGAACCGGGGCGTGACCTGGACATTGTAGTAGAGTTCGACGCCTTGCACATGGCTTGCGGTCAGAACCGGTAGCCGCCGCCGCCGCTGAAGAAGTCGTCCGAATCGGGCGTCAAGCCGGCGCCGACGCCGCGCGATCACGATACCGACTCGCCGGGAAACGCCTCGTGCCAAATCTCCTCGAAATCATCACCCAGTCCCAAGCGTCTGACCCATTCCAGCAGATGTTCGAGGTCAATTTCGTTGCGGTTGATCCTGATCAGAGCTGCCGCGTCTGCGCGGTCGATCATCCGCCCGGCGAGCAGTTTCAGAATGATGAGGTCTTCGCACGCCACGACCCCGACTTCCTGGTCCACCGCGGGCAGTCGCACCGAGACGCGTCGCGACAAGGCTGATTGCTGGAACGGAGAATCCGCCAACATCAGATCCAACTGAATATCAAGAAACGCATCGGGCGGCTGGTAGACAAGCTGAATGATTCGATTTCCCTCGATCGTCAACACCGGCGGATCCCGTTTCGGGCGAAAGCCGAACCGGCCCAGATGCGCGATGATCTCGCCCGCTTCCTGGCCGCCGATCCCCAACAACACGTCGACGTCCTTGGTCGCCCGGAAGTGATTCCAGGTCGCCACCGCGACTCCGCCCATCACCGCCGACGGCAAATTCAGCGAATGCAGCGCGTGCAACAGGTGACGGAGCGACGAGGCGACGGCTTCACTGAGCATGGCGGCAGTCTCGCTCGCGACGACCGAGTTGTTCCAGCAATCCAATCATCGTCTGGTCGTGTTGCTCCATCTGTTGACGATACCAACGCCGGACGGCGTGTGGCAGATCGCCCTCGGGCCCGATCCGGTGACGGATCCCTCCCAGCAGGAACTGCTCGCTCGTTTCCATTAACTCGAACCACGCCGCCACGCGCTGCGACAGACTCAGCGGCCGGGAATTCAGCGGCGAAAATCGTGCAGGCGGAATTTGTGGATCTGCCATGAATGAACCCCTCACCAGGATGATGCATGAGTCGGGAGCCACCTTCTATTATCCGGTCAAATGCCGGTCGGGAAAAGGGGACCTTCTGCGCCGATGGCGGTGAGATCACTGCGGGTGCCACGGGCACGGTGAGCGTGACGGGAACGGGCGGAGGCGGCTGGGCCAAGGCGGGGGGCTGATGTGGGGGTCTTGGTAGAGAATACCGGCTCCCGCATCACTTCCAGCGGCGGGACGGTCACTGTCACCGGCCAAGGCGGAGGCGCCTATAGTCCCTCCATCGATTTTAGTTCATTGTTTGACCACGGCGTTTCCGTCCGAGCCGGCAGCACGATTTCGGCCGGCGGTGCAGGAAGCGTCGTCGTGACCGGGACCGGCGGGGACCACTTTTACGTCCGAGGAGGCGGTACGATCACCGGCGGGACCATGACCACCGTGGGCACGCTCACGGTTGATCCCCAGTGGCCTAGGAGTCACGGCTTGCGGTTAGAACCGATAGCCGCCGCCGACGCCGCTGAAGAAGTCGTCCGAATCGGGCGTCAAGCCGACGCCGACGCGCAGGTCAAGGACCAGGTTGTGGGTGGCGTAGTAGTCGACGCCGATGTTGAAATAGACTTCGGCGTAGTCATCTTCCAGACCGTAGGAGAAGATGCCGTAAAACTCGTTGTACATCGTTGTCCGCTCGGTGATTTCCGTGCCGAGCGCAACAGATTGAGTCCAAGCGATAAAGCGGTCACTCGCCGGCTCCTCTGGCACCAGCCCGAAATCTCCCAAAGCCTGGGTTCCAAACCCTGTTGACCCGTACAGTTCACTGCCTTCGATGATTTTCCATCCATAGATGTAGTCGAGCCCGAATTCGACTTGCTCGGTAGAAAAGGCGCGGCCGCCCGTCGGTGCAGTGAAGCGGAGTTCGAGGGCACTTTCGGGAATCCAACCGTCTTGATCGGTCGCACGCAGCTTGAAGCTCCACCGCAGGTCCTCGGCGGAATCCACATCGTCCCCCTCGTCGACAAACCCCCAGGCGTAGGTCCAGCGGATGCGGAATTCGATGTCTTCGGTGAGACCGAGACGAACGAGCATTTCCGGAGTCGTGTGGGCCTGCTCGATCTCTTCCTCGTTGTCGCTGTAGAAATAGGTGTACCCCGCTTCGACCTGCGCCACGCCACGTCCCACGGTGGTCGTGGATTGCGTGAAATCGTGCCGGTCCGTCTCGATCCGCTCTTCAAAAGGATCACGAAATGATCCCGTGCGTCCCAGGCGCCAAAGGTCGTCGAGGAACTTCAGACGCGGTTCCCCGACTTGATCGGCACACTCTCCGCAACAGGGTTCCTGTGCACAGACGGTGAGCGGTCCCGACAAGAACAAGATCGCCAGGATTCCCAATCCGACTCTACAGCTTGGCTTCATCCCTGCATTCCTCATGTATCGCTCCGTCAACGCGCGACATATCCTCTCTGGTCATCGACGGACGTCCCCGCGCCCGATGAGCCCCTTTTTCTCTGGCCGTAGGCAGTAGCAGGCCCGGCGGTTTCAAGGGGACGGCAACAGCGACATGATCGTCACACTTTACCTCGCGGTCCGCTTGCCCGGGTTATTCATGAGCCGGAGATTTGTTGACAACGTGCGGCGGAACGCACGGTTGACAGCTGCGATAACCGGGTCACACTAGGTCGGCGACATTCCAGCGTTGTTCCCTTTGCGAGGTATCGTCTCGGAATTGGGTCGTTCGTTCGAGCAAGCCCTGCAAATTGCCGGGCACAATTGGGAGGTTAGAAGTAGCTGATGTCTGCTGAATCCAACACACATTTCTTGTGGATCGCCACCCTGCGCGATTTTCGATCGTCCTGGAAAGCGCTGGTCCTGACCGACATTGCCTTCAAGGTCATTGCGTTTATCGTCTTGACGCCGCTGGCGGGCATCCTGTTTCGAGTTCTGATTGCGTTATCCGGCCGCGCGGTGTTATCCGACATCGACATTCTGATGTTCTTCCTCGGTCCGGTGGGTTGGATCTGTGGAATTGTGGTCGGCGCGATCGGGCTCGCAATCGTGGCTCTCGAGCAGGCATCGCTAATGGGCGTCCTCTGCGCGCAGACCGGCGATCGACGACTCGGGGTCGCGGGTGCGCTACGATTCGCCGGAGGCAACGCCTGGCCGGTCATTCAGGTGACAGCTCGAATCGTTGCCCTTACGCTGCTGGCGGCAGCTCCTTTCCTGGCGATCGCAGCCGTGGTCTATTTCAGTCTCCTCACCGAATACGACATCAACTATTACCTGAAGGAGAAGCCGCCCGTGTTCGGGGTGGCGCTCGGCATCGGCGGCGCTTTGCTGGCAGGTCTGGCGGTGCTGCTACTTCGTCTGTGTACGGGGTGGTTCTTCGCCTTGCCGCTGGTCTTGTTCGAAGACGTAAGCCCGGCCAACGCCCTGCGGCGCGGCACCGTAAGAGCCCGAGGGCATCGCTGGAGAATTCTGTTGTGGGTCCTCGGTTGGGCGGTGGTGATGATCGTCTTGTCAGCCTTGGCAACCGCGGTGGTGGGCGTTGTAGGGCGGTTCGTGATACCAGGCTCCACAGGTTCTCTCCACTGGCTGGCGATCGCCCTTGGGATGACCGTGCTGCTATGGGCTGTTGTCAGTCTGATGGTGAATCTGCTGAGCACCACGACCTTTGCGGCGATCATGTTCAGCCTTTACCGGCGCCTGGGCAGCGAGGGACGCAGCGATTGGTGGTTGGAACTCGCCGAGGAGATGGACGAAGCTGCCGAGTTGCGGATCACACGTCGGAGGTTGCTGGTCGCCGGTGGCGTCGGCGTCGTGGCTGCTGTGGCAATCGGCGTTCTTGCCGTTCGGACCGTCCGCCTGGAAGACGATGTCCGCATCATGGCCCATCGTGGTTCTTCCAAGGCAGCGCCCGAAAATACGATGGCCGCCTTCAAGAAGGCCATCGAAGACGGAGCCGATTGGGTGGAACTGGATGTTCAGGAAACGGCAGACGGAGAAGTGGTCGTGCTGCACGACAGCGACTTCATGAAGATTGCCGGCAAAGACCTCAAGATTTGGGATGCAACGCTGGAGGACCTGAAGGGCATCGACATTGGTAGCTGGTTTTCGCCGGAGTTCAAGGACGAACGCGTTCCCACGCTGGGCGACGTGCTGGACGAATGCAAAGGAAGAATCAAAGTCAATATCGAACTAAAGTACTACGGTCATGACCAGCAGCTGGAAGAACGGGTAGCCAAGATCGTCGAATCGCGCGAGATGGCGTCCGAGATCATGCTGATGTCGTTGAAGACGGATGGCGTTCTGAAGATGAAGTCGATTCGGCCGGATTGGAAAGTCGGGCTACTGATGTCCGTTTCCGCCGGCAATCTGCAGGAGTTCGAGGCGGATTTTCTGGCGGTCAACGCCGGTTTCGCCAATCGGAGGCTGGTGCGGACCGCGCATGCCGGCGGCAAGGAGGTCTACGTGTGGACGGTCAACGATGCCCCCACTATGTCGACGATGATCAGCCGAGGGGTGGACGGCCTGTTGACCGATAAGCCGGCTCTGGCCCGCTCGGTGCTTGAGCAACGAGCCAAGATGAGTGCTCCGGAAAGACTTCTGCTAGAAGCCGCGGGATTTCTGGGAGCGGTTCCCGAGATGGGCGAGCCGTGAACTCCGAGACCCCACCGAGCCGCAGATTGCTGGAACGAGGACACCGCCAGTTTCGTCTGCAGCGCGGGCATGGGGTCCGGTTTCGAAGCCGTGATTCAGGCCGACGGAGACCTTGGCGTCCGCACCAGGCGCGAGCCTTGGAGCAACAGGCAAACCTGGCCGGCGCCACCCCAGGCGATCAGCAACACGATGAGCCACTGACCGGCGAGAATCCACCATCGGATCCTGCCCTGCAATTCGCCGAGGCGACTCCTCGTTTCATCGAGGCGGGTCCGGAATACGGCGATCTGCTTCTGCACGACGTCGAGTTTGGCGACGATGCCGAGCGATAGTCTCCCGATCTCCGAGAGATGGACGTCCACATCTCGCTTCCGCTGAAGCTCGGTCAGGCGGCGTTGGACATCCCCCAGGCGTTCTGAGACATTGGCCAGCGATTCGCGTGCCGATCGCATCGTCGGCGTCAGTCCGGAGGCGCTTTTCAGATCCACGTTCCGCTCTGCCGCGATGCTGCCCACGATGGCCAGCATCTGCTCGATCAGTTCAGCCGTCGAGGCCGAGAGCTGCACCAGGCCGTCAGCGCGTTCCATCGCCGCCGCGAGCCGCCGCTGCAGGTCGTCGATCTCGGGCAGGGACGCCACTCGCTCGGCCAGCAGTTCCGGCGCCGATTCCTGCAGTCTCTGCTTCAACTGGTCGACCAGCTCGCGTGTCCCGCCAACCGCTTCGCGGGCTTGCGCCGCACGCTGGTCGACCTGAACGACCAATTCGTCGGCTCGGCGGAAGACCTGCGAGTTGACCCGCTGCAAACGGGAACCGGCGATCCACACGCCGCCGATTCCCGCCAGGCAAATGACAATCCCCAGGACGCCCAGCGCAGAGAGTCCCAGACCGAGCAGACGTTTGGCGGCGTGCATGGTTGATGATTCTCCCCGAGGCGACCTGCCGACTCAGTCAAAGCAGAACAGGTTTCAATCCATTCGGAACGGATTAAACTCGATTCTACTGTTTTTTCTCTTCCGGCGCGGGCAAGCGGACCATCAGCCATGTCTGCGGTTGGTCAGCGCCAAAATGCACCAGGGCCGTCGCCTCTTCCTGAGTGTGGTTGTGGATCCCCGTCTCCATCACAATTTCGGGATTCTTGCCGACCCTAGCACTCACTCCTGATTACCGTTTACATGTTTGTGCTGGCACCTCGTCGATAAGGAAAAGTACATAAAGTCAAAGAAATTCCGGTTCGCATCCGAACTCGGACACGTTGCGTGGCGAGGTGGTTTCACGTGTCCGCGTCTCTGGGAGACGAGGCTCCGCTCTCATGGAGACGGGACATCGTAGACGCGTCGCACCAGGAGGCCGAGCGGCACGATGTGGATTCTGGGACTTTGGCCGTTTTGCAGGTATCGCCGGCTGTCCAGAGGACGGCGTATAATCATCAAGGTCTGAGCGAACCGTCGGGCCCAGGACCGTGCGGGCTCAAGCCGTCGTCATTGACGTTCTACGAGGCCGGAGGAATTGCCATGACCAGGATCGATCGCGACGCACGCATTTTGATCTTGGGCGCCGGGCCGGGGGGACTGACGGCAGCCCATTACCTGCGCCGGTACGGGTACAAGAACGTCACCGTATTCGAGAAGTTGGGCCGCGTGGGCGGCTTGTGCTGCTCGATCACCGAGGACAACCAGGCCTTCGATCTGGGGGCCGTGATGACGTCGCCCGACTATCGCGAGGTCCATCGGCTGGCGCGCCGCGTCGGCGTGCGGCTGGAAAAGCTGTGCGGCGTGGCCGCCTTTTCATTGGATTGCGTCGGGCAACCCGCGGCGCCTTATCACCGTCTGCTGGACTACGTCGCCGGCGGTTCGACGTTCTCGGCACATCTTCGCTACTGGTGGGAGTGCCTGCGCTATATGTGGATTCGATTCCGGATGCGGAGACTGTTCCGCAGACCGGGCTGGGCGGGGATCAGCGAGCATCCGGAGCTGTGCATTTCGATGTTGCAGTGGCTGCGCGATCATCGTCTGGAGGGGTTGGCCCGCGCGTTTGAGATGCCGGTGACGGCGTTTGGGTACGGCAATCTGGACGAGATCCCGGCGCCCTACGTGTTGCGCTACGGAACGGTATGCGGGATGGTGGCGTTCCTGCTGAGCGCCGCGCCGTTTGCCCGTTGGATTCCGAAGTGCCTGCTGCTGAAACGGTTCCGGCACGGGTTTCAACGGCTGTGGGAACGGCTGGCTTGGGAGTTGAACGTGCGACTCAACGTGGAAGTGACCTCGATCCAGCGGCAGGGCGATCGGATCGGCGTCACCTACACGCACCCCGTCCAGCTGTTGAATCAGCAGGTGACGAATGCCGAAGAGCGCGCCGAGTTCGATTACTTGATTCTCGCCTGTCCATTGGTCAAGGCGGAGCTGGAGCGGATCATGACGCTGACCGAGGAGGAGGCGGATCTCCAGTCCCGCCTGCGGTTCATCCCCTACGCGGTCGCCTCGTTCGAGATTTCCGGCGCCGTGCTTCCGGAGCGAGTCGCATTTCACCTGCCCCTTCCCGAAATCGGCGCACCGATGCTCGTCTACCAAGCGCATCGGGACAACGAGTTGATGGTCTTCTACGCCCGGCTGGCCAGCAGCCAGCCGACGCCCGACGACGAGCGCCGGCTGCGCGAACACGTCGAGCGCTACGTCCAAGCCTTCGGTGGCCAGATCAACGTCGACGACGATTGGCACTCGTACGACGCCTGGCTGTATTTCAAACACGTCTCGGCCGGCGACATGCAGAACGGCTACTACGACCGGTGGGAAGCGATTCAGGGCGAGAACCGGACTTTCTACGCCGGCGGCCTGTTCGATTTCGATTGTGTGGAAGGCGCGGCCCGCTACGGCCGCGCGGTGATCGAAAGACACTTCGTGAACTAGGCAAATCACTGGCACCCGTTCTTGAGACGGAGGCCTTCGTGACGGTCACAGCGCTCTCTCGGCCTCGCCAACAAGACTCTCTCACCTGCCTGACGAGCAGGGCAGCGGGCGATCGTCACGCGGTGGCCTTCTCGCGGGCCGGCCCAAAGTGCTCGCCCCAGTTGGCGGCCAGGCCCCGCCCCAGGTCGATCGCTTGGGCGGTCTCCTCCGGCGACAGCGGCTTGAAATTCTTGATCATCTGCACGTTGTGGCGGATCTGTTCGACCGTGTGAACGCCCAAATCGGCCGAGACGACACCGGGGATGCTCAGGGCATACCGCAGCGCCAGGGGCACGTGCCGGCTGTCGAGCTGAGCCCGCTGGGGATTCTTGTAATCCATGCCGAGAGCGCCGCCGAAGACCTTCATGGCGACGATTCCCACGTTGTGTTTCCGGGCTACCGGCAGGACTTCCTCTTCGAAGTGGTACGTGTGGCGATCGACGAAATTCACGATCGCCAGCACCACGTCCACTTCACCCGATTCCAAGAAGTGTGGAAAGCGGGCGGCCAGGTTGTGGCCCGACACGCCCACGAAGCGGCACTTGCCGGCTTTCTTCTGCTTCAGCAGCCAGGTGAAGACGCCGTCGGCCTCCCAGGCGCGGCTGATGTCCAGGTTCCCGAGGCCGTGATAATACAGCACGTCGAAATAGTCGGTCTTCAGCAATTTGATCGACTTGGCCAGCGATTTCTCCGCGTCGGCGATGTTGTTGGCGAACACCTTGGTGGACAGGAACACATCCTTGCGGCGCTTGCCCAGCGCCAGGCCCACGCCTTCTTGCGAGTTGTTGTACATCTCGGACGTGTCGACCGCGGTGACGCCTTCGTCCAAGGCGGCATTGACCAGTTTGGCGATCTCGGGCGGCGGGAGACTGCCGCAGGGCGCGGTGCCCAAGGTGAACATGCACAGCGGCACGTTGGTGCGGCCCAAGATCCGCCGCGGCAGCCCCCCGGGCGTGGCCGGCGGCAAGCTCGGCGGCGGCCCTTCCGCCGCCAGCGCCGCAGCGCCCTCGCCGCCCAACGTGACGGCACCCGCGAGGAGTCCAGCCTGACGGACAAAGTCCCGGCGAGACAACAACGACCGCTGCGAACCAGACGAGGATGTCATGAATGCGTCTCCTTTGGCTAATTTACAGGTGAGATCAACTCCGCGATTTGTTCGTAGAGCGGACTTCAGTCGGCTGGGGCGGAATGGCTTCCGCCCTACGAAGTTGTTCCGCGACAGGTGCTTAAAACCTGTCCAAAAACAAAACTGCTCTTTTGTCGCCTTTCGCTCCGCGAAAGGGCGC
>CAYPGE010000220.1:0-14758 GCA_964409865.1 uncultured Pirellulaceae bacterium | reverse complement strand
TTTCTTGCCGATCATCACACGGAGTGTGATGGCTACTTTGACGGGGCGACAGTTATTTCTCGAACGCTGGTCAACACTTCAAGACACGCCGTTCGAAGATCTCGACCGGGAGCGGCACGCCGCAGGCCTGCAGTTTGGCCAAACACGCCGGCCGGATTCCGTTGGAGACGAAATGTCCCTGGGCCACTCGGTTCTCATCCAGGCCCGTTTGTTTGAACTCGTAAATGTCCTGCATGCTGATCACGTCGCCTTCCATCCCGGTGATTTCAGAAATCTTGATGATCTTCCGCAAACCGCCGATCAGGCGCGCCGCCTGGACGACAACATTGATGGTCGATGCCACCTGCCTGCGGATCACCCACACCGGCAGTTCAAAGCCGGCCATGCCGACCATCATCTCCAGCCGGCTGATCGCGTCGCGGGGCGTGTTGGCGTGGATCGTCGTCATGCTGCCGTCGTGCCCGGTGTTCATGGCCTGGAGCATATCCAGGGCCTCCGCCCCACGGCATTCGCCGACGATGATCCGTTCGGGCCGCATGCGGAGCGCGTTCTTGACCAGATCGCGGGTGGTGATCTCGCCGTGGCCTTCGATGTTCGCGGGCCGTGTTTCCATCCGCACCACGTGCGGCTGCTGCAATCTCAGCTCGGCTGCGTCCTCGATCGTCACCAACCGCTCGTCCGCCGGAATGAACCGGGAGAGCGCGTTCAGCAGCGTTGTCTTGCCGCTGCCTGTCCCGCCGGAAATGACGACGTTCACGCGAGCCTCGACGCAGGCCGACAGGAATTGCAGCATCTCCTTGGTGAGCGATTTGTTGGCGATCAAGGTTTCGGCCAGCAGCGGCTTGGTTCCAAAACGGCGGATGGAGACCGCCGAGCCGTCCAACGCGATCGGATTAATCACGGCATTCAAGCGGCTGCCGTCGGCCAGGCGGGCATCGCACAGCGGACTGGTCTCGTCGATCCTCCGGCCGACTCTGCCCACAATCCGCTGGACGACCTGCAGCAGGTGGCGGTCGTCGGCAAAGACCACCGTGGACTTGGACAGCCGGCCGCGTTTCTCGATGTAGATCGCCTTGGGACCGTTGATCAGGATGTCCGAGATGTCGGGGTCGCGGAGCAACTGCTCCAAGGGCCCCAGGCCGAACGTCTCGTCCAGCACCTCCATCACCAGCCGCTCTCGCTCCGCCGCATTCAGCAGTTCCGCGCGTTCCTGACACAGGGCTTCCGTCTGCCGGCGGACCTCGTCCCGCAGTTCTTCCTCCTTCATCGAGCGGATCACGCCGGGGTTCAATTTGGCGACGATTTGCTGGTGCAATTCCCGCTTGAGCGCCAGAAACCATGCGTCGCGTATGTCGTCGGGACTGACTTCGGCCGCCGCCGGCTCCGGCTCGGCTTCCGCCGTCTCCGCGAGGACGGCGGGCGGCATTCGCACCTGGCCCGGCGCCTCTTCGATGACCGCGTGCTGTTTGCCGTTATTGCCTTTGAGCCAAGCCATGATTCACCGTGTCCGCTTTCCTTGATATTCAGGTTCTTCAGAAGAAGACGGGCTTCTTGGGGCCGGCCCGGGCCTGCTGGGTCACGCCGTTCACGCTGCGTGCGAGCGTCTTGATGCTGCGCGTGATCGCCCGCAGACGGCGGTGCAGAACGAGCGGCACCCCGCTGTTGATCGCCGAGTGCACGGAGGCGGCGTCGTACGGCACCTGATGATGGACTTTCATGCCAATGGCCGCCTCGGCCTGTTCGACCGCCAACTGCCGCTGCTGGCCCGCCCCGTTCACCACCAGGCGCATCCGATCTCGGCCAATCCCCAATTCCGTCATCGCGTCAATCGTCCGCCGCGTGTTTCGGACCGAGGTGAAATCCAGTCTGGAGACCAGCAGAATCCAATCGGCCTGCCAGAGGGCTTCGATCTGCTCGCCGGTCAGCAGGTTTCCCATGTCCACGACGACGTGAGAGAAACGGACCCGCGCCAGCGCCAGCGCCCGCCGGACGCCTTTGCACGTCACGCGGCCTACGTCGGCCATCCGGCCCGGCGCGGCCAGCAGCCACACGCCGCTGGCATGACGCACCAGAAATTGCTCGAACAAGCTCTGGTCCAGACGGGTTACGTGATCGCACAGGTCGGCCAGGCTCCTGGCAGGCCGCAGGTCGAACATGGGCGCCAGATCGCTGACCCCCAATCGCAAGTCGAGCAGTCCGCAGTCGCCTTCTTCCTGGGCCAGCACGACGCTGATGCTCGCCGCCAGCGTGCTGGAACCGGAGCCGCCGCTGGGGGAAAGCAACGCCACGACCCGGCCGGCCTGCGGCCGCGCCTCGCGGCGGACGTGCTGGGCTCGATGGCGCTCCAAAGCGCCGGCCAACTCCGATTCCAAGCTCTGCCGGTCCAGAAACTCGTCCGCGCCTTGCTTCAACGTCTCCAGGATCAGCTTGGGGTCGGTTGCCGGCCCCAGCGCCAGGACGCGCACGTGGGGCAAGGTATTGCGCGTCTCCCGCAGGGCCGACCACCCTGCCGGCGCGTCGTCCGGCAGCACGAAGACAATCACATCGGGGTGCGCCAGCCCGCTGCGGTCGGCCATCAAGTCCAGCGGCACGACGTGGCCCGTCGGACAGTCCAGCCCCTGATCGGCCAGCACGCTTTGGACGCGCTGCGCGAGGGGCGGATCGTTGCTGGCGATGAGGATTTTCATGCTTCCGGCCTTTACGGCCCCTGCGGGCCATTGTTGATCAAGACGCGGCCACGGTGGTTCCCCCGCATGGTGACGATCCACATCGGCCGGGGCTGCAGCGCCGTCGGACTGGTTACCTGTTCGGGCGGCCGAGGTTCGTCGTCCGGGATCTCCGTCGGCATTCCCAGCAGATATCGGATCTGGGTGATGGTCGCGGGTTCCGTTTCCGCCGCCGCCTTGTCGTCGGGATTGCGCAACGACAACGTGAGAATGCCCATGTTCTGTCCCAAGTCCAGTTTCGCCGCCTGATCCGGCGTGACCAGCAACGTCACCGAACTCTGCTGCTTCGGGTCCACCTTATTCTCTTCCGGCGCTTCCAAACGTTGGTCGACGGCCAGCACCTCCACGGCCTGCAACAGCGTGGTCGTGCTGCCGCCGCCGGTCCGGTCCTCGCCCCGCGTAGTGCCCTTGAGGTTCAGCAGCACATCGACTTTGTTGCCCGGCAGAATGAAGCCGGCCACGTTCGACGCCACGCGTGAAGTCTGAATCGTGTAGGCCCGCATGCCATCGGGGATCAGCGCGGCCAGGCCCCGGCCCGCGTTTTTGGGCGCCAGCTTGGCTTCCAGGATCGGTTCCCCTTGGACCATTTGGCCGACGGCGACCCGCTCCACCGCCGCATCGACCGTGGACAGCGCTCCCGGCGGACTGAGTTCCTGGGGCCAGTCCCGCAGCGCGAGGTCCTGGGCGGAGAGCAGTTTTCCTCGCGGGATATCGGCGGCGGCCACGACCACCGGGACGGTCGCCGCTATGTTCACGGCGTTCTTCGACTTGTTTGGGTTGGCCCGCATCACGCCCACGGCCATCGTGGCCCCGGACATCAACGCCAAGAATACGACGGCGATCGTTCGAGTACTCATCGCACTGACCTCCACGAGTCTCCGGGCTTCCGCGTCACAACGGATGGCGGCCCTGCTGGACCAGTCCTTTCACCACAAGCACGGACATGCCGACGGCAATCATCACGGCAAACGGCATCACGTGGCGGCGGGGATTCGGCCGCTGCACGGCCATTTCGACCGGCTCCGTCCAAGCCATGTGCTTGCCCAGCGTACACAACTGCAGGAACGTCACCTCCAAGAAAGCCTTCATCTGTCCCAGACGCCGCTGGACGGCAAATACGATGAGCGAGTGTACGCCCGCGGCGAGGGCGGCCACCAGGAATACATAGAACGTATTGGTCGCTCCCAGCCAAGCACCGACACCCGCCAACAGCTTGACGTCCCCGGCCCCCATGACGCCCAAGACGTAGAATAGGACGAGGAGCAGACCGCCGACCGCCAGTCCGAGGCCGCTCGCCTTCAGCCCGACAAGACCGCCCACGGCCAGGTGAAACAAAAGGCCTGACACACACATGGGTAAGGTCAGCAAGTTGGGAACGCGAAATCGCCGAAAGTCGATCACTGCAGCGATGATCACGATTCCGGCGGTCAACATCCAGGAGAATACCAGGGTAGGGGTATCGAGATGACTCACGGCGTTCTCCTTGACGTGGTTCCCGCCAACGCAAGAGGCCCTGGACTGAAACGCGACCGGCCGTACGCCGATCGGTCCTGACGAGCCCTCCCTAGCCCTCCGCCTGCCGCCCCCACCGTCGCCCGGCAATCGCCGGAGCGACGGTGATGATCGATCGGCCGACAGGCCGTAGACTCCCCGGAGCCGATGGCTAAGAGGCCTGCAGCAACTCTGTCAGAATCGAGGCGGCACAGACCCAAGCCACGACCCAACCCACCAAGCTTTGCCACATCGTTTCGCCCTCGCTCAACAACCCCAGAGATCACACTTGACATCGCGAAACTGCAGGGCGGCTTACGGCGTTTGCAGATGGCCGGAGATCCCGGTGAACATGCCCTGGGCATTCGTCCCGATCAGCCCGACGGCGGTGATGCAGACGACCGCAATCAAGGCCAGCATCAGCCCGTACTCGACCATCGTCGCCCCTTCTTCCCCACGCACGAACTTCTTCACGTACGACAACATGGCACAGCCTCCTAAAGCAAGAAACGAAACGGGAAAACTCTTTACTCGTGTCACGCTCAAACTTGCGACCGTCACCGGTTTCCGTTTGCCGCGTGCTCAACGAGAGCCGGGAGAATGCAGGCGGTGTGCCAATCGCGCCCCGCTGAAAAAAAGAACGATTTAGCTGAACGCGGCCAGCGGCGGCAACCCGAGGGCTCAGACGTACAGAATTCAGTTTTCGCGGGGAAGAGCGTTCCACATCGCCGGACGTTGGGCCGCGAAAACTGAATTCTGTACGTCTGAGCCGGGAGGCTGAGACCCCATCGCAGGTGGCCCGCAGAGGGAGACGGCCACGTCGCACGATCCGAACCGTAAACCGCTGGTTAAGCCAAACCGGTATACGGCAGCGCGAACCAGGAGTTCACGGGACGGACGACCGGCCGCGAAGAACCGCGCCTTCCAGCGCGCAGGACCGCGGTGTCACGGCCGTGCGGAGTTTGCGGCCTGCCCTGCATGATTCCGCGGGCGCGGCGCGGGGCGTGCAAGGCAGCGGTGAGACAAGTGACGTCGGGATCGTCGAGGAGTGACTCGCATGTCTCGCTACCAGCAGATTCCGTGGCCCTTGTTCACTGCCGCGGCGGTGACGGTCCTGCTTTGGCTTTGCGCGCCGCGATTATCGGATTGGGGCCAGGACGCCGCCTATCGGCTGATCCTGAGCCCCTTGGCGGAAATGCTGCGGCTGGCCTGGTAGCGCGAGCGGAGAAACCGTTTGCGGCTAGTCGGCGCAGGCCGGCGCTACGGCGAGTCCGAACTTGCGAAGTTTCTTGTACAGGGCCACGCGGCTGATGCCCAGTTCCTTGGCGGCGCGGGTGCGGTTGTTGTTGTGCCGTGTCAGGGCCTGCAGGATCCGTTGCCGTTCGCCATGTTGCCGGGCGGAATCCAACTGGTTCCGAAGGGGGCGGCGGACCGCCAGGGGCATGGCAATGCCGGCCCTGGCGGCTGCGCTGCGGATGGTGTCGGGCAGATCCTCCACTTCCAGCACCTCGCGGCGGCAAAGGGTTACCGCCCGCTCGATTGTGTTGCGAAGTTCGCGGATATTGCCCGGCCAGTCGTAAGCGGCCATGGCATCCAGAGCGGCGGGCGAGATCGCCTCCAGCGAGCGTTTGGCGCGCCGGCCGTAAATGGCTAAGAAGTTTTCGGCCAAGGGTCCGATCGCCTCGCAGCAGTCGCGCAGCGGCGGCAGGCGGAATTCGACGACATTCAAGCGAAAGAACAGGTCCGACCGGAACTTGCCTTCGGCGACCAGCCGATCCAGCGGCTGGTTGGTGGCCGCGATGACACGGGCCAGGAACTTGGCGGTGCGGTTGGCGCCCACCGGCTCGTAGACACGGTCCTCGAACACCCGCAGCAGTTTGGCCTGTGCCTCCAAATGCACGCAGTCAATCTCGTCCAACAGGATCGTGCCGTCCGCGACCGTCGCACATTTGCCCAAATGTTCGCGGTCGGCGCCGGTAAACGCGCCGCGCACATGGCCGAACAACTCGCTCTCCAGCAGGGTCGGCGACAGCCCGCCGCACTCGACCACGACGAAGGGTTTCTTCCGGCGGCGAGACAGTTCGTGGATGGCCTTGGCCACGTGGCTCTTCCCCGTCCCGGTCTCGCCGGTCAGAAGCACGGTCGCATCCGATTCAGCCGCCGCCGCGATGTGATCGTACAGCTCGCGCATCGCCCGGCTGGCGAACACAAAACCCGCGACCACGCGTTTGGCAGGTTCTGACGGGGCAGCCGCCTGGGGGGACCCTTCAACGCGGCGGCGAACCGACAGCACGTCGATCAGGGCGGCCAGTCGCGACACGTCGGCGGGCCAGGACAGACAATCCACGGCGCCCCACTCGAAGAACCGAAGCCGCTGATAGACATCGTTCTCGGAGGTGATGACGAACACGGGACAAGACCGGTTCTTGGCCTGAACGGCTTTCAGGAGCGCAGCCGCCAGCGCCTCGTCCTGCAATCCCTGAACGCAAATCAGGCCGGCGGCAATGCCAGCCCCCTCCAGTTCGGCGAGGGCATCCAGATACTGCTGGATCGCTTGGAATTCGAAGTTTGGCAGGAGGCCGGATAGTCCCGACCGAAGGATGGATTCGGTCAGGGAGGAGCGTCCGACCAGAACGATTTTGTGTGCTTCCATGGGCAACTCTGTTCCGCAATGCCTCTTGGCTCGCCATGGCAGACTCCTTCCCCACCGGTTACCGAACTCCGTTGCGGATGATCACCGCCTGTTTCTGTTCACAGCCCGTCCAGGCGGTGGGCGAGGCGTGCGCGCCTCGTGCCGGATGCCACGTAACCTAGAATTAGCGCGCCGTTGCTGCAAATCAGGTGGTCCCCTGAGTCCGTCGGAGGAAATGACCTGAAAAGGAGCACCGAAAAGCCCTGGGGAGGTCTGCCGGACCTGGACTTCAGTCGCCTCGTCGCCTGGGCACCATGCTAGGCGTCGGGGGAAACCAAGCCGCTGCGGATCGCGAATCGCACCAGGCCGGCAATGTCGTGGATGTCCAGTTCCTGCATCAATTGAGTGCGATGGGTCTCCGCCGTTTTCTGGCTGATGTTCAGCTTGTGGGCGATTTCTTTGGTCGTGGCTCCCTCGGCAATCAACTGCAGTACTTCGCGCTGCCGCGGCGTCAAGCGGTCGAGAGGATTGAGCGGGACGTCGGCTCGCCGGACGTAACCCTCGATCACGTGTTTGGAGACGGCGGGACTCAAGTACGTCTCGCCGCGAGCCACGGCCCGCAGCGCCAATTCGAGTTCTGCGGGGCTGGTGTTTTTCAGGAGGTATCCCGCAGCGCCGGCCTGCAACGCACGCAGCACGCACTCGGCGCCGGCGTTCATCGACAGGATCACGGCCCGCGCACCGGGCGCGACGGCAGCCAACCGAGCGGCCGCGTCCACGCCGTCCAGTTCCGGCATCAGGACATCCATCAAGACCAAGTCCGGTTGCAGCGTGGCCGCCAGCCGCAGCGCTTCCCGGCCATCGCCGGCTTCGCCCACAATCTCAAACCCGGAGAGGTTCTCGATCAAGGCGCGCAAGCCCGCCCGCACGAGTTGGTGATCGTCCGCCAGCAAAATCCGCGTGCTTCTCATCGCTCCCTCCCCGGCTGCGAGACGTGGGAGCCTGCTGCGCCCCTGCGGTCCGGGGCGACGTCCGATTCGTATTGCCCCTCCAGCATCGCCCGGCCGACGGTGATGTCTTCGGCGAGACGGTCTGCCAGCGGCAAGCAAACTTGGATCATCGTTCCCTGTCCGGGGGCCGATTCGATACGGCAGTTACCTCCCAGCAACTCGACGCGCTGTCGCACCGCCGTCAGCCCCCATGGCGGTGCGTGGCTCGCGGGCGGCTCAATCGCTGACGGATCAAACCCCACGCCGTCGTCGCGAATCGTTAAACTGACCGCCTCCGCATCCTGCCGCAGTTCTACTTGAACCTGGCGGGCAGCAGCGTGCCGGATCACGTTCCGCAAGGCCTCCTGGGTCACACGAAAACAAGCCGCGTCCAGCTCGGGCCGCAACGGCGTCCACGCGGTCGAAGCGATCACTTTCACGGCCAGCCCCGTACGTTGGGCCTGGCGGTCCAAGTAGGATCGCAGAACGTCCGGAAACCTTACGTCGCCGAGCATCGAGGGGGACAAGTCCAGCGACATGTCGCGCACATGCTCGCTCGCCTGCTGGGCAATCGCCAGACATTGCTGCACGTAGGACCCCGCGTCCGGACCACCGCTCGCCTCGGCCAGGTGCAAGTGCATGCACAGCGCCGCCAAAAGCTGGCAGACATCGTCGTGCAGGTGCTCGCTCAGGCGGCGGTACTCGGCCTCTTGCGACGCCACCAACGACCGCATCTGCCGTGCCGTTTGGCGCCGCCACTGCTGAGACTCGTCGGACCCGTCGTGCTTCACGGATGGGGGGCCGGCTTCCCCGGCGTGCGAATCGCCTTTGGCCTTCCGGCGCCGGGCGAACCACGACACGGAAACCCCGATCATTCCGGTCCCCAGGACGCCCACCGCCAACGCGGCGGCCAGCCAGCGGTTAATCATCCGGTCCACCTCCTCGCGCGGGCCGCGGCGCGCAAACCAGAACGGAACAAAGCTTCTTCTGCCACCTTGACGCTGCGCCGGCCATCCTCCCTTCTCGTGGCAGGCGGCGGCAGGTTGGTATTCTAGTGAGTCCCATTCGTTCGCAATAGGGCGCAACGCCAGCCGGGATGACTCACAAGGCAAGGCGGGCGACTCCTCCGTGGGCAGGTCTCCCGCCCTGCCGAGATCTAGGCAGGTTCGGAAGCCTGTCCCACGTGCATGAATCATTCGGGCTGGGGAAACCGTGACAGTGCCTGGCGGTTATCCATGCCAAGTACAGCATGGTCAAGACGTTAGAGAACGCCCGAAACGGCGGTCGCATGAGCCGATACGAACATGGTCGATGGTTCGGCCGAACCCGACTTGGCACAACGAAGCGGCGGACTTATGCTCTGCGTGGTGGGCAACCCATAGTCCGAAGATGGATGTAGCACATGGAACCGGGAGTAGCTACACTTTTCCTTGATGCAACACCGTTGACGTCCGTCGCTGCACAAATTTGGGGGCTGGCGGCCGTGCCGGGAGTTGCAGGCCGCGCACAGGGCCAGGTAACGACTCGTATGCTGGATCGTCGACGTCGGGATGGGTGCGCTGATGAGCGAACCAAGAACCGGGTTTCAGAGCTTGATGGAGCAAATCGCCGCGGGGTCCGAGTCTGCCGTGGAGAGACTGCTGACTTTGTATGGCAACCACCTGTGCCGCGCCGTGCGGCGGCGGCTGAATCGCGCCTTGCGTCCGAAGTTTGATACGAGCGATTTTGTCCAGGCCGTGTGGGCTTCTTTCTTTTGTGACCGTGGCCAGCTGGCGAGATTCGAACACTCCGGGCAGTTAGTCGCCTTTCTGACGAGGATGGCGAACAACAAGATCGTCGACGAGTGCCGACACCGGCTGGAGACCAAGAAGGCGGACGTCACCCGCGAACGCTCACTGGCGGCGGACGGTTCGGAAGAGATGGAGCTTCCCGGCCGAGAGCCGCGGCCCAGTCAAATCGCGATCATGCACGAACAGTGGGAACAGATGAGGGGCGGAGTGCCGTCCGAGTACCGCGAGATTCTGGACCTTCGCGCTGCCGGCGAGACGCTGGAAGAAATCGCCCTTCGGCTTGGTGTCAACGAGAGGACGGTTCGCCGCGTACTCCGCCGACTGCGCGGTCGGATGGAAGTGGGAGAATGAGCCTCGATCTCGCCAAACCCGACCGAAACGCCCTCGACGCCGAGGAAGCGAAAGCCTTGGCGTCGGAGATCATCGCTGGTACGAGCCCTGATGAAGCATTCGACGCCGGGTTGATCCTGGAAAACCATCCGGGCCTGGCCGAACATCGGTCCGTCGTGGTCGATCTGGCGTACGAGGAATTCTGCCGGCGAGTCGAGGCGGGCGAAGCTGCCGACCCGAAAGAGTTTGCGCGACGATTCCCCGGTGTTGCTCAGTCGCTCCTCAAAGTGCTGGAGGTTCACAAGTATCTGGAACAGCATCCGGACGCCTTCGTGAAAAAGCCATCGCCGGGTTGGCCGCAGGCGGGAGAGCAGATTTCCGGCTTTGCGCTCGTCCGCGAAATCGGCAGGGGAGGCTTCTCTCGCGTGTTCTTGGCGCGGGAGAAGGGCCTGGGGGATCGAGACGTAGTGGTCAAGATCTGCAAACAGGCAAACGACGAAGCCGCCTGGTTGGGACGCCTGGACCATCCACACGTCGTGCCCGTCCACTCGGTGAAGATCCTGCCTCGGCGCGGCTTCACCGTCATTTGCATGCCTTACCTCGGCGGCGCGACCTTGGCCGACGTGATCAAGGAAGTCTCTGAAACCGGGAATCCAGGCCCGCGCGGAACCGTTGTCCTGAAGGCCATCGAACGTGCGAATCAGCAGCACGGTTTGCCCAAGAACGAACGAGTCGTGGATTTGGCCACGCTGCACTGGACGCTGCGCCGCGGCTGCTACGCCGAAGCGATCGTGGAAATTGGGGCCCAGATCTGCGACGCCTTGGCCTACGCGCACGGCAAGGGCGTTCACCACTGCGATGTCAAGCCGTCGAACGTCCTGCTGACGACCGCCGGACGGTCCCTGCTGCTGGATTTCAACCTGTCCATGCAGCACGGAGGCACGGGCGCGATCGTGGGCGGAACCCTGCCCTACATGGCCCCCGAACAGTTGCAGTTCTTGCTGGAGGCCAAGGGCGAGCATCTCCCACAGATCGACGCTCGCACCGATTTGTTCGCATTCGGTGTGACGATATTCCAGACGCTCACCGGCAGGTTACCTTTTTCACCCGGGGACCCCTCCGACGCGAGGGAAGAGTCGGCACGCCGGCTGCTCGATCAACAGCGTCAAGGGCGTAATCTGCGCGGCGAGCTGGAACGCGTGGTCAGCCCCGCCGTGGCCCGCGTGATCAGCCAATGCTTGGCCTCCGACCCGGACGATCGTCCGGCCTCGGCCGAAGATGTGGCTCGTCGCCTGCGCGGTGATTTGCGGGTCCTCCCTCGCGCGCGACGCTGGGTCTGGTCGCACCGGCTCGCGGTGACCGTCGCTGCGTTGGCCTTCGTCCTGGCCGCCGCGTCGGTGAACGCCGGCCTGGCCAGACGCCACTTCTTTTACTGCCGGCAAGGGATTGAGCGGTTCGAAGCAGGCGATTTCTCGGCCGCCATTGGATGGCTCGACTGGGCCATCAGCGCCCGTAGCGACTATTGGGAGGCATACGTGCTGCGAGGCGATGCCAAACTGCGGGCTTCCCAAGGCGAGGCCCTGGACCCGTCGGCGCGATCAAAGTGGTTGATGGACGCCAGCGACGACTTGGACATGGCCCGAAGCCAAACACTCGGCGCTGGATGGAAGGCCCGTTTGGCGGATTGTCTAACCGAACTGGGAGGCCTCTGCTATCAGACGGGGATCGCTTCCTTGGACGCAGGCGAGTATTCCGCCGCCGGCCAGTGGTTCGAACGCGCGATCAACGCTCGCAGCGGCTTCGTCCAGGCGATCCTCTTCCGCGGCTGGGCCGATCTGAAGGAGTCACAACGCGCCGGACTTGATGATTCGGCAAGGTCGCGTCTGCTGCGATCCGCTTGGGATCGCTTTGAGGAGAGCTGGAAGCAAACCGACAGTGCCGAGTCGGCGGCCAGCCTGGCCTACTGTTACGCCCAAATGGGAAATAGGGACGAGGTCGCGGCGTTTCTTGACAGTGCTGTCAAGCGCGGACTGAAGACACCCGCCGTGCTGAACAACCTTGGCTATTCTCTGAGCAAACAAAGAAGATTCGTGGAAGCTGCGGCGCGACTGCAGGATGCGATCCGGCTGGATCCCAAATTGCAGGCCGCATACCACAACTTGGCGGAGGCGGAATGGAAGTTGGCGCTCGAGGAGTTCACCAAAGCCAAGGCATCGCGATCCCTGCCTTCTAAGGACGCGGCGGCTCGCCAGGAAGCTAAGGTCGCGGCGGCTCGCCGGGAAGCACGGGGGGTGGAGCTTTACCGGTCCGCATTCAAGCACATCGACGCAGCGCGGCGAACGGGTCCGCGGTCCACCGATTTGGAGTTCCTGGCTGCTCGCATTTACGCCGACGCTTCCGCGGCGTTTCAGAAGAACCCTGACCCGGCCGTCAAAACTCAGGGGGATGAACTTCTGGAACAAGCATGGAGATCTTGCCAAGCGGCCCTGGAGCTTTCGTTGGACCCGCACACGCTCCAACAAGAAGTGGCGACGTACGCTCCGAAATTGGCCCAAGATCCCCGGTTTCGGCAACTGCTGACGACGAGTCCCGGTGCGGCCGCGCCCGTTCCCGCCGCGCTGCTGGTGGACGTCTATCCGGATGTCCGGGAGCGACTGAAGTCCACGACGGACAAACAATTCGGGCCAGGGCCTCTCCAGCCCTAACGGTCGGATTGCCGCGCCGTTCGCACGGTATCCGTTGGTTTCCGGAGATGCCGCAGAACCCGCGCAGCTCTTTCCTGCGGGTTCTCTTGTCTTTTCGCCACCGTTGACCGCTCGCACCGCAACGAAATCCCGATCTTTTCTTTTTTTCTTGTCCGGTCCCCCGGCCGTTTTTCGACTGCCCCTACGTGTGCCTCGCCGCACGTCCCGCGTGCCGTGTCGCCGTAGGTGGGTCCATGATCATTCGCAGACCATCAATTCTATCAGTAGGGGGGGAGCCATGTCTCTCATCGGCCTTTTGTCGTCCATCCCTCGCCACAGGGCGCGTCGCCGTACTGCTCCCAGTCGCCGGGCGGCGTTCCGCCGCGCGTTGCGCCTCGAAACGCTTGAGAGTCGGCTGCAACTCAGCGTCGCTTTGTCCCTCTCCCAGTCGGATCTGGTAGAGGACACCTGCGTGCCGGTCGACCGCGAGGCGGCAGAAGTCAGCATCGCGGAGGACTTGGGCGAGCCCGATTTGGCAGATACCGCGCTCGCCAAAGTGGAGCCGGCTCCTTCGGAAACGCTCGGTGCTTCCCGCGTCTCCGCCGACGCCCTCCTGTCGGCCCGCGATTTGACCGCCGTCACCGAGCTGCTGGCCGAGGCCCGCACGATCCAGTACCAGGTGGACGCAGATTCACCGGCGGTCTGCTATCCCGTCGAATCGGCCGTCGCCACGGGCGTCGCAGAGACGCTCGCCCCCGAACCCTTGGTTTCCTCAGATAGCGGCGGACCGCCTTCGCCCGACCTCGTGCAGGCGTCGGAGACGGCAACTCCAGCCGACGACCCAAGCACGGACGAACTTGTCCTGGTCGCCGATGGCGGAACGGACGACGGGACCTTCGACGCTGGCATGGATTGGGAAATCACCGAGGATTCCGGCGATGCACCTTTGCCGGGTCCGCAGGAGGCAGAGACCCAACCCACGGAAAACACCTGGACGGAGCCTGGTGATCCTATCGAGAACCCGATCGTCAATGAACCGATCGAACAGCAGACGGACCCGGTCATCACCTCGTTCACGGCAACGCCGTCGGCGATGGGCGACGTCTGGGTTTTCCAAGGCACGGTTGTCCATCCCATGCCCTGGACCCTGACGATTGTCTTCGGCGGCTTGTTGGCCGGGGAGTCCACCAGCGTGAACGCCGACGGCACGTTTTATTGCAGTTTTCCGCTGCCTCCAGACTCGATCGGAACCGTCACCGCGCAAGCGGTCGGGCCCGACGGAGTGGGTTCCAACGTATGGCCGTTGCCGCTCTGACACGTGGCGTTCTTCCCGTTCCCCATCCCTTGCGTCAAGAATTTCGGAAAGCAGACCATGCGATCCTCGTCGCTCGTTTCTCGCGATCGGCAACACGGCCGTGACGCCTCGGAAGGCAGCCTACCCTCTGCGGTACGAGAACCTTCCGTTGCGGATTCCTTGAAGAGGATCGTGCGGCGGATCCTTCGCACCCAGGCTTGCCGCACGGCCTTCCAGTTGAGGGTCTTGGCGGAGGCACGGCGGTTGTTGGATGAACACCTTTGCGGACTCGCCAGGGACACCCTGGAACGGCTGGTCGTCGACCAGTTGTTGGGGAAGCGTCAGGAAGAGTCAACCGGATTCGCCGCCCAAGCCGTCGAGGCCATCTGTCCGCCCACGCTCCTGCCTTTGTCCCACTCGACGTTGACCTGCCACTCCACAGCAGACTAGGGATCATTTGATGAGTGCGAAACGCCCGATGGAAGCTCGCGCGATGCCGTTGGGGCGAGAGCTTCTCCGTCCCCTGAACGGCATCGACAATCCGCTGGCGTGGCAGGACGAGCGCCCGCACCGTTGGATCGCGTTGCGCCGGCTCCTCCGACGCGCCGAGACGGTGACGGTGCAGTGCGTGCTTGCCGGCCTGGTTCTGGCGGCTTTTGTGGCCGACGCCTGCGCGCCGTGGGGCGCGGCGATGTGGCTGCTGCACGTCGTCCCCCTGGGCCTGTGCCATCTGACCTCGCGCGTCAAGCAGCCCTGGGCCCTAGCGGCCGCCAGCACGGCACTGGTTTTTGCTGCCTGGTTCGTGACCCCACGCGATTTCTC
>CAYPGE010000219.1:0-14893 GCA_964409865.1 uncultured Pirellulaceae bacterium | reverse complement strand
GATCAAGGCTCGCTCCGTACCCAAGCAAGAGAACTATCGAACGCTGGTCGAAGTGGCCCGGGAACAAGCCCTGTTCCAGTTCGACAATGCGTCGGGCACGCTGGTTGGTTTCTTCACCCCCACGTTCATGGCTTCGCTGAGTGTTCCCGGCCTGCATCTGCATTTCCTTTCGGCCGATTTTCGTTCGGGAGGGCACCTCCTGGAATGCAGGCCTCGAAGAGTTCGCGTGGGGGTGCAGTTCATCAGTCGCCTGGAACTGGCCTTGCCCCTGAGCCTGGATTACTTGACCTGGGACTTCCGGCGGGATACGCGTCAGGACCTGCATCAGGCCGAACGCTAGTCTGCGGCTTGTGAGTCGTGGAACGAGACACCTGTCGACGTTATGGTTTCACTTTGACCGCATCATGCTGCAGAATCTCAAACGTGTCGTGTTGTCGCTGGTGTTGCTGAGCGCGGGGGCGTTGACGCTGCTGCTGTCGGACCTCCACTCGCGTGACCGTGCGCAGAACGCGGCAGTTGGGACGGCCTCCCAAGTGCGGGTGGCCCTCGTCAAACACGCGTCCACCCCGTTGCTCGATGAAGGCGAATCCGGCGTCTTAGAGCAACTGGCCGCCGCCGGCTACAAGGACGGCGAGCGAATCTCGCTCCAGCGGTTCAGCGCCGAGGGGGACCTGCCCACCGCCAACGCCATCGCCAAGCAAGTGACGGATGGCAGTTTCCACATGGTGATCACGATCAGCACGCTGTCCCTGCAGTGTGTGGCCAACGCCAACAAGGACGGCCGTGTCATTCATGTGTTCGGCTGCGTGACCGATCCGGCTGGTGCGGGGGTCGGCATCCAGCGGATGGACTCGACAGACAAGCCACCTTGGCTTGCGGGTGTGGGAAGCTTCCAGCCGGTTGAGAAGATCTTCCGCGAAGCGCATCGGCTGTGGCCCGGCCTGAAGACGGTCGGGGTGGTCTGGAACCCTGTCGAGCGCAACTCCGAAACGTGTACTTTGAAGGCCCGCGAGGTGTGCCGGACGCTCGGTCTGGAACTCCTCGAAGCTACCGTGGACCAGAGCAAGGATGTGCGCGAAGCCGCCGACTCGCTGGTGGCTCGCGGAGCGCAAGCCTTTTGGACGGGGGCGGACGTCACCGTGAACAATGCCACGGCCGCCCTTTGCGAGACGGCGCTGAAAGCCAAGATTCCCGTGTTCTCCAACACCAGCGGCCAGGTGCGCGACGGCACCCTGTTCGATTTGGGGGCCGATTACGTGGAGGTCGGCCGCCACATTGGCAGCATCGCCGCGGCCATCCTGGACGGACAAGACCCCGCCGAGGTCGCGATCACCAACTTCATGCCCGAACGCGTGATGTTGAACCGGCAGGTCCTGAAGAAAATGCGCGATCCGTGGCGGTTCCCCGACGATCTGGTCGCGCGCGCCGAGCTGATCATCGGCGAGGACGGCAAAGTCGAGAAGGACGCGGCCAAGCTAGGCCTCAAGTTTCCACCGTCGGTGCTGGCCATGCAGACCGCCGCGAGCAAGCCCGCTGCGCCCGCCGCACCGGCCCCGAAGCCGCTGACCAAACGCTGGCGAATCCAACAGGTTTCGTATTCCGAGTCGGTCATGGTGGAAGATGCCATGCGCGGTTTCCGCGACGGATTGAAGGAGGCCGGGCTTGCCGAGGGCAGGGACTTTACGCTCAAATCGCTCAGCGCCCAGGGCGACATGGCTGCCTTGGGCTCGCTCTTCGATTCCGCCCGGACCGCCGGGACCGACCTGTACGTGGTTTTCAGCACGCCGACCTTGCAGACGGCCCTGCAAAAGGTGCATGACGCGCCGGTCCTGTTCACGGTGGTGGCCGATCCGATCATGGTCGGGGCGGGCAAGTCCGACAAGGAGCACTTGCCGAATGTGACCGGTGTTTACACGCAGGGACCTTACCGCGAACTGGCGGAAATGCTGCGCACCCATTTCCCCCAGATCAAGCGGGTCGGCACCCTGTTCTGTCCGGCCGAGGTCAACTCGGTGGCGAACAAGGACACCTTCGTACGGGAGGCCACGCGTTGCGGCCTGACCGTGGAAACGGTTCCCGCCAACCAGGCCGGCGAGCTGTCGGATGCGGCCCTGTCCCTGTGCAGCCGGAAGCTCGACGCAGTGGCCCAGGTCGTCGACAACCTCAGCGTCACAGGGCTTCCAACCATCACCCGCGCCGCGAACCAGGCGCGGTTGCCGGTGTTTACTTGCGTGAGCGCCGGCGTCCAGCAGGGCGCCGTCCTGGCAGTGGCGCGGGACTATGTCGACGCGGGGCACGAAACGGCGTTCAAGGCCGTACGGGTGATGCGCGGCGAGAGTCCGGCCCAGATCCCGTTCGCGCCGCCGACCAAGGTGCAGAAGTTAGTGAACCTGAAGAACGCCCAGCAGTGCCGGCTGAACATCCCCGCGGCGCTATTGCGGGAAGCGCAGTTGGTGTCCGACGGTTCCACACGTTAACCCCTGGCCACCTATGGAAATTACTCGCACGGCTGCCGCCGAACATGTCGAACTCAAGCTGAAGGGCCGCCTGGATGCGATCTGGAGCGACCACGTGGGGCGTGCGCTGGCCGAGTGCGTCCGGGAAGGTCAGCACGACCTGGCACTGGACATGGCCGAGGTGGATTACATCAGCTCGGCCGGCATTCGCATCCTCGTGATGTACGCGAAGCAACTCAAGGGCATCCACGGTCAACTGGCCGTCATCAACGCCTCCCAAAACGTGCGGACCGTGCTGCACCTGGCCGGACTCGGCAGCTTCCTGCGGGTCGGAGCCGGCTCGGCAGCGACGCCCGTGCCGGCGGCCGAGCCGTCTTCGGGCCGGTTCGTACTGTCGCAGCCCGGCACGATCGCGGAGGTGTATGATCTGGAAAAGAACGCCACGCTACGGCTCGAGGGGCTCGGCGACGCGACCGAGTGGCTGGCCGGCCGCGCGTCGCCGGCGGCGTGTAGGTCGGTCGAGTTTCCCGTCCAGACCCTGGGACTCGGCTTGGGCGCTCTGGGTGCCGGCGCGGTGTCCGGAGGGGACCGTCTGGGCGAGTTTCTGGCCGCCGGCGGCGCCGCCGTGTGCCAGGTTGCTGACGGGACGCAAAAGCCAGACTACATGCTCCTGCAGGGCTCGCTGACACCGATGGTCCAAGTCGCGTACGGCCTGGTGGGACGCGGCGGCTTCCGGCGCTTGCTGCGGTTCGATAAGGGTCCCGAGCAGACCAGCGTGCCGCTGAGCGCGGTGGTCCAAGCCTGCTTGGACGCCGCCGGCAGCGACGCGGTCGGCCTGGTCATGGTCGCGGAAACGGCGGCGCTGATCGGCGCTGCGCTGCAGAAAACCCCAGACCGCCCGCTGGCGGATCAGGCCCGCAGCATCTTCGCTTTTCCTGACGTCCGCGACTGGCTGAGTTTTACGGCCGAAGCGGCATTGACGAACACCACCAGCTTGATCGTCGGCCTGGCGGCCGGCACCGCGGGCGGAGCGAGCCTGCCTCTGCTCAAGCCGTTGGTTCGTTCCGGCGGACTCCTCGGCCATTTTCACGCGGCGGCGTTTCCCTATCGCCCGCTCCGCAAGGGCCGGGTCGAGTTGGCGGACACGGTCGGGTCGTTGTTCGAGAGCGAGCAGGTGCTGGGCCTGCTCCATCTGTTGAATGACTGGCGCCCCGCCAGCGGCGCCGGCGAGAGCCGTTTTCTGCGCGGCGCCTGCTGGTGCGCGCCGATCGAACTTACCGAAGCAGGACATGAGGAAGACAATGTCGCTCTCAAAGAGACGATCGAGTGGGAATGACAGAATCATCGCTGGCCGAATGATGAACGACTCCACGTGCGCCGATACGGCATGGTTTTGCCTTTCATGATTCTGTCATCCATCGCGAGGAATCCCGATTCAGACTTCAACCCCGAAACAGCCATGACCCTCTTACTCGGCGCACTTACCATCGGGCTGATCCTGTCGCTGCTGGCTTTGGGCATCTACATCAGCTACCGCGTGTTTGCCATCGCCGACATCACGACGGACGGTTCGATCACGCTCGGCGCGTCGATTTGCGCCGTGCTGATCGTGCGCGGAGTGAACCCGCTGCTCGCCACGCTGGGAGGTTTTGCCGGCGGCCTGGCGGCAGGCACCGTCACCGGCATCCTGCAGGCCAAGTTCCAGATCAATGCCCTGCTGTCGGGCATTCTGGTCATGACGGGCCTGTACTCGGTGAACCTGCACGTGATGGGCAAGAGCAACGTGCCCCTGTTGTCCGGCACGAGTTTCACGACCTGGGCCGAACGGCTGGGGCACGCATGGTTCGGACAGCCAGAAGTCAACGTGTTGGGCTGGTTGGTCAGCGCGCGGGATCTGGTGACACTGCTCTTCGCGCTGGGCATGATCGTGGTCGTCGGCCTGGGCCTGTATTGGTTTTTGCGCACGCAACTGGGCACGGCCATGCGGGCCGCCGGCGACAACCCACAGATGATCCGGGCGCTCGGCGTCAACGTCGAGCGCTACCGGATCATGGGGCTGGCCCTGGCCAATGGCCTGACGGCCCTCTCCGGGGCGTTGCTGGCCCAGTATCAAGGTTTTGCCGACGCCCAGATGGGCATCGGCATGGTGGTCTGGGGACTGGCCAGCGTGATCATCGGCGAATCGCTGACCGGCTCGCGCAGCCTGGGCTTGGCGATCTACGGGGCGGTGGCCGGCTCGGTGCTGTTTCGCTTGTTGGTGGCCCTGGCCCTGCGTTGGGGACTGAACCCGAACGACCTCAAGCTGGTCACGGCCCTGTTCGTGTTTGCCGCGTTGGTGCTGCCGCAACTGCTGCAACGCTGGAGACGTTCGGCGGCCCTCGCTCAGCCGCCAATCTAGCCGGAAAGGCACGCCATGCTCACCGTCCGCAACCTGTGCAAGACTTTCCACGCCGGCACGGTCAACGAGGTGCGCGCTCTGCGCGGCGTCAGCCTCGACTTGCCCGAAGGCGCCTTTCTGGTCATCCTCGGCGGCAACGGGTCGGGCAAATCGACACTGCTGAACGCAGTGGCCGGCAGCTTCCGGTTGGACGAGGGCGAGATTCACCTGGCAGGGCACAACGTCACGCGCTGGCCGGAACATCGGCGCGCCCGGCTGGTTGGCCGGGTGTTTCAAAACCCCTTCACGGGCTCGGCGCCGAGCATGTCCATCGCGGAGAACCTGGCGCTCGCCACGCGCCGCGGCCTGCCGCGCCGGCTGGGGTGGGCGCTGCCGAAGCGGCTGATGAGTGAACTGGGCGACCGGGTCAAGCAACTGGAGATGGGCCTGGAGGACCGGCTGGGCAACGCCATCGGCAGCCTCTCCGGCGGACAGCGGCAGGCCCTGACGCTGCTGATGGCCACCTGGCTCAAGCCGGCCCTGCTGCTGTTGGACGAACACACGGCCGCGCTGGATCCCAAGAGCGCCGATCAGGTCCTGCGCGTCACGGAAGCCGTCATCAAGCAGCACAAGCTGACCACCCTGATGGTGACGCATTCCATGTCCCAGGCCGTGAATCTCGGCGACCGGATCGTGATGATGCACAAGGGGACGGTGGCCTACCGTTTCGCCGGCGCCGACAAGCAGCGGCTGGGTGTACAGGACCTGCTGGCACGATTCGAGGACCTGCGGCGGCGCGAGTTGCTGAACGAGACCGCCGCCGCACTGCTCGAGGAGACGTACGTCTAGGAGTTCTGCCAGGTCTCATACTGCCGCGTTTTCGCTGACGGTGGCGCACAACTCCTGGTTGTGGCTGTAGTCGATCGGGATCTCCACCAGCACCGGGCCGGGGGTGTTCAAGGCTTGCCGGAGCACGGGGCCGATCTCGGCGGCGCTGTGGATGCGCAGCCCCGTAGCGCCGAAGGCTTCGGCGTACTTGACGATATCGACGGGCCCGAAATCGACGCCGAACGGCCGGCCGTATTTCAGCTCTTGCTGGATCTTGACCATGTTGTAGGAATCGTCGCACCAAACCAGGTGCACGAAATTGCATTTCTCCCGCACCGCCGTCTCCAACTCCATGGCGCTGAACAGAAACCCGCCGTCCCCGGACATGGAAACGACTTTTTCACCGGGCCGCGCCAGGCACGTGGCAATGGCCCAGGGCAGGGCCACGCCCAACGTCTGCTGGCCGTTGCTGAACAGCAGCCGGTAGGGCTCATAGGCCTGGAAATACCGCGCCATCCAGACGTAGATCGAGCCGATGTCGCACAGCACGGTCACGTCGTCGCCGATCAGATTCCGCAGTTCGTAGATCAGGCGCAGCGGGTGAATCGGGAAACCCACCTCACGGACGCCGTTGACCTTGGCCATCAGCAAGGCATCCTGGACCTCCAGCACCAGCGGGTTGGCCGTGGGATCGTCGGTGCGCGAGGCGAGTTGCTGGGCCAGCGCGTCCAGATTGGCGGCCATATCCCCGATCAATTCCAGGGCGGGCTGAAAATGCCGGTCGATCGCGGGCCGGTGCTCGGAGATGTCGATCAGCGTGCCGCTGCGGGTCTTGTTCCACACTTCCGGATCATACTCGGCGGGATCAAAGCCGACGGTCAACACCACGTCGGCCTGCTGCAGGAGCCTGTCCCCCGGCTGGTTGCGGAAGATGCCCAGGCTGCCCGCGTAGCAGTTGAACAGATCTCGGGGCACCACACCGGCCGCTTGATAGGTGTTGACCACGGGCACGGGATACCGGCGGAGCAGGTCGCGCAGAGCCTTGGTCACGTCAGGCCGGCTGGCGAACATGCCGGCAAAAATCACGGGCTGCCGGGCGCTGTTGATGCGCCTCGCGACTTCTCGGATGGCCTCCGCTCCCGCCACGCCATGCACCGCGGGCGGCAGCGGCGAGAGGGGCACGGCTTCGACGGGGCCCAGGAGCACGTCCTGCGGCAGACTGATGAAGGTTGCGCCCAGGGGCGGCTCGGCGCTCTCTTGGAAGGCATTGACCACGGCTTCGGGAATGCTGTCGCCGTCATAGATTTCGACGGAGTGCTTGGTCACGGCCTTCATCACGCCCACGTTGTCCAGGCTCTGGTGAGTCTTGATGTGGCGCAGGCCGCGGCGCACATTGCCGCCCAGGGCCACCAGCGGATAGCCGTCATAGGTCGCGGTGGACAGGCCCGTGACCAGGTTCGTGACGCCCGGGCCCGAAGTCACCAGGCAAACGCCCGGCGTCCCAGTCAACAGACCGTACATGCCCGCCATGAAGGCGGCGTTCTGCTCGTGACGGCAGAGGATCAGCTGCGGGCCGTGGTCCGCCAGCACATCGAAAATCGCATCCACCTTGGCGCCGGGAATGCCGAAAATGTACTTGACGCCCTGCGTTTCCAGGCACTGTACCAGAAGCTCCGCACCGTTTCTCGATCGAGCCATACGCTGTACTTCCCCCGTCTGTGAGAAATCTCGACGCACTTCCCAAGATCGCCTGCACGCCAGCAATCGGCGAATGCTCTACGCTCGCCACCAAGGACCTCCGCCATCATCTCCGGCACGATCGGCCCAGGAACACCACGTGCCGTTCAGCCCGGCGGGGCCTCCGGCCGGATCGCGAAACAGGCGGTGAACACATTCTTGCCCGCCTCGCGACGGTAGCTGACCTCGTCCGCCAGGGACCGAACCAAGTGAATTCCGAGGCCGCCGATCGGCCGGTCTGCCGCGGCGAGCGTCAGGTCGGGAGTCGCCTGCGCGAGCGGGTCAAACGGACGGGCTTCATCGACCACCTCCAGGCAGAAACAATCCGGTTCCCGCCGAAAACAGACCACTTCCGAGTCCCCTTCGCCGGACCCGTAGGCATGCAGCACGTGATTGACGAGCAACTCTTCCAGGGCCAGTTCAATTCTGGGCAGCAGTTGCGGCCCCACGCCGGCCGCCACGGCGGAACGGTTCACGAACTCACGAAACCCGGTGAGCGAAGAGAGCTTCGCCGGTAAGCGGAGTCGTTCCACGGCCGCACCTCAATCCTGGGCCGCCGGCGTTTCGAAAGAATCGAGGCAGCGGAAGATGCCCAGAAAGCCGGAGATCTCGAACACCTCCCGCACCATCCCTCGAGCGTTGGCCAGGGCGAACTCGCCGCCCGCCGCCCCCACGGACTTGGCCACAATCAGAATGCTCCGCAGACCGGCGCTGCTGAGATAGTCCAGGGACCGGAAATCGAGAATCAGCGAGCGCTCGCCCTGCGCGATGGCCTGTTGGCAGTGCGCTTCGAAGGTGGGAGTGCTGACGGAATCAAGACGCCCCGACACACGAATGACGAGGGATGCGCCGCTTCGCTCATTCTGGATTTGCATGGGGAAAGCCTTCCACGCAGGTGGGATGGAAGTGTAATTGATATCGACGCCGGGTGCAAATGCCCAACGCCGATTTGTACCACACTCGAACGCCGGAAAAAAGGGCGGAGCAGCAGCCGGCGACGGAATCCTGGTAAGCAGCGTTCGAGAAATAACTGCCGCCTCGTCAAAGTAGCCATCACACTCCGTGTGATGATCGGCTAGAAACACTGGACCGTGATTTCTCGAACGCCGCCGAGGAAACCGCTTGCGTCCCGCGGACCGCGACGTTAACCTGCAATTGCCCTACGAAGGCCGTGATCGGGCTGATGCCCCGTATCATCGCTTCACCACTCGCCTGCAAACCCACGGTGTTCTATGCTCCCTGCAAACCGACCCGGTGATGATCTCTGGACTCGCCGCCATTGGCTTCGGGCGACCGGCGGCCTGGCGGCAGGTGCCACACTGACACAGGCGTTGCGGGCGGCGGAACCCGGCCGGCAACAGGATTCCCTCATGCAAATCGGCATCCTGATGGGAACGTTCGCACGGCCTACGTTGCAGGCGCGACTGGACGCCGTCAAAGCCTGCGGGCTGGACTGCGTGCAGTTGAGTATGGGCTGCGCGGGCCTGCCCGCGATGCCCGATGAGATCCCGCCGGAACTTGCCGCTCGGATTCGCCGCGAGGCGGACGCGCGCGGGATCGCAATCGCGTCCCTCGAGGGCACCTTCAATATGAGCCATCCCGATGCGGAACAGCGCCAGGCCGGACTGCGGCGGCTGCGCGTCTTGGCCGCGGCGTGCCGGCCGCTGGGCACGTCGAAGATCCATCTGTGTACCGGCACGCGAGATCGCACCAGCATGTGGCAGCGTCACCCGGACAACGATTCGCCGGAAACCTGGCGCGACATGGTGGCTTGCGTCCGCGAAGCGACCGAGATCGCCCGGCAGGCGGACGTGGTCTTGGCTTTCGAGCCGGAGGTCAACAATGTCGTCGATTCCGCAAAGAAGGCCCGGCGACTGCTGGACGAAATCGGCTCGCCGCACCTGAAGGTCACCATCGATGCCGCGAACATCTTCCATGCCGGCGAACTGGCGCGCATGAGCGAGGTGCTGGATGAGGCGTTTGCGCTGGTCGGCAAAGACGTTGTCCTGGCCCATGCCAAGGACCTCAGTCACGACGGCGACGCCGGCCACGAAGCGGCGGGGCACGGCAAGCTGGACTACGACCGCTACCTTTCCCTGCTGCACGCCTACGGCTTCCGGGGTCCGCTCTTGCTGCACGGCCTGAGCGAGGCACAAGTGCCCGGCTGCGTGGCCTTTCTCCGCGGCAAGCTCGCCCGCCTGGCCCCAGCAGCGCCCAGAAACGTCCTGCGTCCAGATTGATGCTCGTGCCGCGCGAGCCAAACCCGTGTCCCGTTGCCGACGCTTTGGATTGCCGTCGGCTCCCCTTGGGTACGCCAGACGGCAGGCCGTTTCGCGAGGAGTGCGGGGATATCAGCGGCAACCTCTTGGGGCCCTTCACCGCTCGGTGCTAGCACCCCGCCCCTGTGCCAGCCACAGGGCCGGACATCGGCCCCAATCAAGCTGGCGGCCAAACCCGTTTTTTCTTATCTTGGTGGACCTTTCCCAAGGTCGGTTGGAACCAGAGCAGTGGAGTCGGTTCTATGAAGAAATATGTCGTTTTTTGTGCCCTTTCCGCGCTGCTGGGCGGTGTGCTGTCCACGGCGTTGACGACGCATTCGGTCGAGCCCCGTCTGTCGGCGCAGGAGGCGCCGGCGTTGCGCGCGGCGATCCAGGACGAATTGACGCCCGACGAACGGGTCAACGTCGCGGTGTACGAGCGCGTGAACCGCAGCGTGGTCAACATTACTACGCTGATCGTGCGGCCGGACATGTTCCTGATGGCGGAACCGCCCTCCGAAGGCGCCGGTTCGGGCTCGGTGCTCGACCAAGACGGCCACCTGCTCACGAACTACCATGTGATCGAGGGCGCCCGGCAGGTGCGAGTTACGCTGTTCAACGGCGAAACGTACGACGCCCAGTTGATCGGCGCCGACCCGGTGTACGACATCGCCGTGCTGCGGGTTACCGCTCCGCGCGAACTGCTGTTTCCCGTCGAGTTCGGCGACTCCTCGCCGCTGAAGGTCGGCCAGAACGTGTACGCCATCGGCAATCCGTTCGGTTTGGAACGGACCATGACCACGGGGATCATCTCCAGCCTGAATCGCTCGTTGCCGTCCCGCAGCGGCCGCACGATGAAGTCGATCATCCAGATCGACGCGGCCCTCAATCGCGGGAACTCCGGCGGCCCGCTGCTGGACAGCCGCGGCCGTCTGATCGGCATGAACACGGCCATCGCCAGCCACACCGGCGAAAACACGGGCGTGGGTTTCGCGATCCCCGTGAACAGCATCTCCCGCGTCGTCCCGCAGCTGATCCAAAACGGCCGCGTGATCCGCCCCGACCTGGGCATCACGCGCGTGCTGCAGACCGAGCAAGGACTGGTCATCGCGACCTTGACGCCCGGCGGTCCGGCGGAGCGTGCCGGATTGCGCGGTTTCCGGATCATCAAGAACCAGCGGCGATTCGGCCCGTTCGTCAACGAAGAGATCCAGATCGACCGCGATTATGCCGACCTGATCGTGGCGGTGGACGGCCAGCCGGTCAAATCGGCCGACGACCTGCTGTCGGCCATCGAAAGTCGGCGGCCCGGCGAAGAGACCGTGGTGACGGTCATGCGGGAAGGACGCCAAGTGAACGTGGGCGTCGTGCTGGGAGCGGAGGAGTGAAGGCGCAGGAAGCGCGGTCTGGGGGCGTGGAGCAAGCGGACGGTCCCTGACCGTCGTCTTTCCCCTCGCCAGCTTGTTTGGCCAAGTTCTCCTGGCTATACTCAAGTCGGTTGTCGGGAATCATCATCCCTTTCGATCTATGGTTCATGCTGTGGCGGCGCCGCCTGCCAGCCAATCGGCGTCGCTCGGCGTGCGAGCGAGGTGTGCCATGAGACGTCCGTCCCGGAAATGGCGAGGTTTCACCCTCGTCGAATTGTTGGTGGTGATTGCAATCATCGGGATCTTGGTGGCGTTGTTGCTGCCGGCGATTCAGGCCGCACGCGAATCGTCGCGCCGGTCGAGTTGCAGCAATAATCTGAAGCAGATCGGATTGGGGCTGGAGAATTACGAATCGGCGTTCAAGACGTACCCTCCCGGCCGCATGGGCTGCGACGGAATCAACAGCGGCCCCTGCAACGGAAATCCGAACTATCAGCGGGTCGGCACCAGCGGGTTTGTACCGATCCTGCCCTATCTGGAGTTGCAGGCCGTCTACGAGCGGTTCGACTTCAACAACAGTCCCTGGCCCACGGTCGCCGGGGCCAACTGGCCTACCACCAGTGCCGACGCGGTCACCGCGCGGCCGGCGGTCTTCGTTTGCCCCTCGGACACCAGCAAGCCTGGCATCGCCGTCTCGAACTTGGCGATGGCGACCGGCAGTTATGCCTTCGTGAGCGGCAGCTACGGGCCCAGCCAGGGCATCAATGACAACGTGAAGATCAACAACAACGGCATGTTTGTCTACAAGTACACGTACGGCAAGAAGGACTGCGTGGACGGCCTGAGCAATACGACGTTTGTGGGCGAGGTGATCGACTCGCACACCAATCTTTCGCAAAACCTGTGGACCATCGGCGGACGTCACGAGCACTGCCTGCGCAACACCGAGAATCCGCTCAACACGCCGCCGGGTACCGGCATTACCACGTCCCCCTATGGGATCCCGCTCAACGGGGCCTTTGCCAGTCGCCACCCCGGCGGCGCGAACTTCGTGTTCGGGGACTGCGGTGTCACGTTCATGAGCGAGAACGTGGATCTGACCGTCTACCGCGCGCTGTCCACGCGGACGGGAGGCGAGTCGCTCAGCTTTCGACGGTAACGGAGACACGATGAACAGGCTGAAGTCAAACTTGCGTTTTTGGTGCCTCGTTCTTTCGGGCTGCGCTTCTCTTGCCGGCTGTGGTGACGGTCGGCCGCAGCGGGTTAAGGTCTCTGGACGAGTGCTGATCGACGGGCAACCGCTGACGCACGGGTTCGTCCAGGTGATCCCCAAGGGAAATCGCGCGGCGACAGGAGAGATCGGTGCCGACGGCCGTTTTTCCCTGACCACCTTCACGCCCGGCGACGGCTGCGTGCCGGGAAGGCACCCTGCGGCGGTGATCGCCACCGAGTCGATCAATGCCACCTCGCAGCGTTGGCACGCGCCGAAGAAGTACGCCGATGTGACGAGGTCAGGTCTGGAAGTGAATGTCGAGAAGGCCACCGACAATCTGGAGATTCAGTTGAGCTGGAACGGCGGCCGGCCGTTTGTCGAGTCGTTCGAGGCGGAGCAATAGGGACGGGTTGGTCCAAAAGAAATCCTACTTCACGCCCCCGCTGGTCTTGAGTTTCTGGGCTTCGGCCTCCAACTCGGCGATCTGTCTGGTCAACCGCTCGACTTCGCCCGCCTCGTCTCTCTGGCGCTTGGCTCCGACCAACGCCTGGCGGAGCAGTTGCAGGCGCTGATTCACCGTATCCAGCTTTTTCTTGATGCGTTTGTCCATGGCCGGCCGGATTACGAAGCGGCGGGGGCCGCCCGCCTGATGGTTTCCAACGCTTTCTCGCGAGTATCGACGATCTCAAATAGTTGATTCAGCCGGGTGATCACGAACACCTCGCGAATCTCCGGCATCAGGTTGCAGAACCTGAGCTGGCCCGATTTGGCTTTGATCTTCTTGTCCAGAATGATCAGCTTGTTCAGGGCCGCACTGGACAGGAATTCGACCTTGTCGAAGTCCAACAGCACGTCTTTGTTTCCGTCATGGTCGACCAAGTGCAGAAGTTCTTCGCCCAGTTCCTGGATCTGTGCCGCATCAAGGATCTTCCGTTCAACGAAGTTCACCACCGTGACGCCGCGAACTTCCGAGGTTTCGATTCGCCGATAAATCGTCATGAGATTCCACCTCTGCAGTGATCCTGTGATCCGCTGGAGCGGCTGTGCGCCGGACGTGATTTTCGCACTATCAGCACGAAATCATGGTAACCAAGTCAGCCGCCGTCGTAAAGGGCATTGCCAAGCCCGATCTCTATCCCTTGGGCTGTTCCGGCTTGGCAAGCTTGGCCGGAATCGGGCCTTTGGCCGGGGGCCAGGGCGACGGAGCAACGACGCGGAAGTACACGTTGGCGGTCTGGCCGGACGCCAAATCACGAACCTCGATCTGCCAGACGCCGAAAGGATCGTTGGCCGCGATGTCCAGCGCGATCTCCACCTGACCGTCCGCCGCCCCGTACGCCCCGCTGTACTCCGCCAGTCGTCCCTCCGGATCGCGCACCTGAACTTCCACGGGCACGACGGCGGCCAGCGGCCGATCGTCCGCATCCACGATCCGGACCACACAACGCGCCTGGGCTCCCCGCGCGACCTGCTCCGGCGCCTCGATCCGGACCGCGGCGATGGGTTCCGGACAGATCATGTACAACCCGCCGTCGCAGGGCCCCAAAGCGGCGGCGAAACCCAAACGGTCCTCGACGACGCGCGCCGCCACCGGCCGGTGCTTAACCAGGTCGTAGACCGCGCCGCCGGAACGCTGGACCGCCACGGTCGCGTTGGCGGGCAAGCCGTTCTCCATGACCAGCGCGTGCTGTCCCACGTACTGCCCGTACTCGCGGCGATCGTTGACCAGGAACACGTAGTCCGTCTGACCGCTGCGCCGGAGATAGGGGATCACGTCGGGATTCGATGTGTCCACCGCGCGGTGGTAGCGCGCGTCGAGCTTGGTCCGCAATTCCGCTGCGCAGGCCTGCAGAGCCTGTTTATCGGCCTCCGCCCGGGCCGTCCGCTGAACGACAGGCAGAAGGATGTCCGGCTTGATTGCCGGACAGGTTCGTTCGTCGCCCACCACCAGACCGCCGGCAGCCTGAAACGCTTTGATCTTGGCCGCCACGGTTTCGGTCAACACGTCGCAATCCGGCATCACCAGCACGCGGAATCCGTCCAAGCCTCGCGTGGCGATCGTCTCGTCGAACACGATCTCCGGCTGCAGATGGGCGTACTGCAGGACGTGGTAACAGTCGCCCGTCCAGCCGCCACCCCAGCCGAACGTGCCGCGGCGGGCAAACATTTCGGATGCGAAACTCTCCAGAAACGCCACGTCGCTCTTGGCGGCCGGCACCTGCAGCAGCGTCGGCCCCAGCGGCCGGACCACCTGCCGGATCAGGCGAGCCAGTTCGTGCTGCGTCTCCGGGTGCGTGTACCGGTACCCGCCGGGCGAATCGCAGGGCACCAGCGATTGCCAACCGTGATACATGATGCCTCGAATCGGCCGTGCCATTTTGGTCCAAAACGCTTCCCGCAAGTGCATGGGCGCAATGGTGATGAAGGGGGCATCCGGCTGCTCGACCTCCCACCGGGCCCGATACGGCAGCGCGTCGGCCGGCGTCTTCGGCTCGGGCGCCGTCTGGCTGCGGTACCAGATGATCTGCGTCATCTTCATCACCTGCTGCGGCCGGTCTGCGCCGGCGGCCATGGCCAGCAGTTCGTCGGTGGCCACGCAGCTGCGGATCGGATCGGGGTAGGAGTACGTCCATTGGCTGATGGCGTCCACGCTCCCT
>CAYPGE010000218.1:0-15065 GCA_964409865.1 uncultured Pirellulaceae bacterium | reverse complement strand
CCAGTCCTGGGCCTGCGAGTAGTAGAAACCGAGCTTCAGACCGTGCTTGCGGCAGGCTTCCGCCAGTGGCTTGAGCAGATCGCGGCCATAGGGCGTGGCGTCCACGATGTCCCAATCGGTCACCTTGGAGTCGAACAAGGCGAAGCCGTCATGATGCTTGGACGTGATCACGATGTACTTCATGCCAGCCGCCTTGGCCAGTTGAACCCACTGGTCGGCGTCGTACTTGACCGGGTTGAACTGCTTGGCGAACGCCTTGTACTCGACTACCGGGATCTTGCCTCGGTTCATGATCCATTCGCCGATGCCGCCGATCTGTTTGTCCTTGTATGTGCCGGCGGGCACCGAGTAGACGCCCCAGTGGATGAACATGCCGAAACGGGCTTCGCGCCACCATTTCATGCGTGCGTTGCGCTGTTCGGGCGTTTCGTCTTCGTAGGGGTTGATCTTGGCAATCCGCGCTTCGCCTTCGATGTCCAACGCCACGACGGTGGCGATCTGGTCCGGCATCTCGGCGGGCAACTGAATCGTCACGCCGCTGTCGGCAACCGAAAATTCCAACTTCTTATTACCGTCCAACAACGTGGCAGCCAGCGGCTTGTTGGCCAAATCACGGACGACCAGCTTGCCGTCTTTCGGCCATTGGAAGACGTGCAGGTGCAGTCGCGTTCTGCCGCCGTCGAGCTTCTTCTGCGTACAGCGGCCCCAGGGCGTCTTGGCAAACGGGCTGGCCTGCGTGCCCCAAATCGACTCGCCGTTGGCTTTCATCCAGCGGCCCATGTCCCGCAGACGTTCCACGGAGGCTTCCGGAATCAAGCCCTCGGCCGTCGGCCCGACGTTCAGCAGGTAATTGCCGCCCTTGGACGCGATGTCGATCAGATTCCGGATCAGCGTTTCGCTGCTCTTCCAGTTGTGGTCGTCGCGTTTGTAGCCCCAGGTATCGTTCATCGTCATACAGGATTCCCAATCCACGCCGGGCAGACCGGTGCCCGGTATCTCCTGTTCCGGCGTGCCGAAGTCGCCGGCGTATTCCCGATCGCCCTTGCTGATACCGTCCATGCCCTGGCGGCCCTTGCCGACCCGGTTGTTGATGATCAGCTGCGGTTTCAGTTTCCGCAGATAACCGTACACGTCGCGGGCGTCTTCCTCGGTGTACCAGTCGCACCATTCGCCGTCGAACCAGAGCACTTCGGGATCGCAGGTATCCAACAGTTCCTTCAACTGCTGTTTCATGTAGTCCAGGTATTCCGTCTTGCGGCCGGGCACGATTTTGGTCGGGTTGTAGCTCTTGTCGTTGGGGCGAGTCTGGGCGGGGTGGTGCCAGTCCATGATCGAGTGGTAAACGCAGAACTTCAGGCCCTGTTTGCGGCACTCGTCCGCCAGCGGCTTCAGCAGGCACTTGCCGTAAGGCGAAGCGTCCACCATGTCGTAATTGGTCGCCTTCGAATCAAACAGGCAGAAACCGTCGTGGTGCTTGGAGGTGATCACGATGTACTTGATGCCTGCTTCCTTGGCAAGGCGAACCCACTCGGCCGGATCGTACTTGACGGGATTGAACTCCTTGGCCAACTGCTCGTACTCGGCGACCGGAATGTTGGCGCTGTTCATGATCCACTCGCCGATGCCCCGGACCGGCTGGCCCTTCCAATTCCCGGCTGGCACGGCGTACAGCCCCCAATGGATGAACATCCCGAAGCGGGCGTCGCGCCACCATTTCATCCGGGCATCGCGCTGCTCCGGGGTCTCCCGATTCCATTTGGCATCGTCCGCCGCCCGCAGAGGCGCGGCGATCGCCAGCCATCCCGACAAAAGAACCAAACCGCAGCTGAGTCGTCTTGTGTTCATGTGCTGTCTCCTCGTGGTGCAAGGTTGGGGCGAATCTGGCTCGTTTAACCGCGACCGGCTACCCGGTCGCGGTTAAACGCGGACGTGCCTTTGCGAACGGTAAGCGGTATAGTATACCAGAAGCTGTCGCCGTGGCGAGACACGGCACGTACCTCAGCCGTCTGCCCAGGAGCGTCAATCGCCGTGCACGAGATGTCGATCGTCCAAGCCCTGATCGAACAGGTCGAGGCCGAGGTGGAAAGATCCGGCCAGTCCGGCCGCGTCGTCGGATTGGATCTGGTCATCGGCCGGTTGTCCGGCGTCAATGCGGACTCGATCCGCTTTGCCTACGAAGTCCTGGCGCCGGGCACGGTTTTGGAGGGCGCGACGCTGCGCATCAGCGAACCGACGGCGTACAGCGACTGCCGCGCCTGCGGAGCCCGGCGGGCGATCGACGAATTAACGATGTACTGTCCCCGCTGCGGCAGCGGCGACATCGTGATCGACGGCGGACGCGACTTGCTGCTGCAGTCGATCGAGTTGGAACAGACGTGACGCGGCCTGCGGCCGCGACTACGTTTTGGAGTGCGGTGCCTTGTCACCGCTTTGGACAGAGGCCTGTCGCGTCGCTGATCCTTGGGTTCAGAGACACACCAAGGTGTCCGAACACAAAGGATCATCGGGCATGGAAAAGGGCGGATCATGGCGGAACGCAAACGTTACGATTGTGTCGTGATCGGCGGCGGGCACAACGGCCTGGTGGCGGCGGCTTACCTGGCCAAGGCCGGCAAGTCGGTGTGCGTGCTGGAGCGGCGGCATGTCCTGGGAGGCTGCGCCACCACGGAACCACTGTGGCCGGGCTACAAGGTGTCGACGGCCGCCTACGTCGTCAGTCTGCTGCTGCCGGAGATCATCCGCGAACTGCGGCTGAATCACTACGGGTTCACCATCCTGCCGCGCAGTCCGTCCTCGTACACGCCGCTGCTGGACGGCCGCTCGCTGTTGATGGGGCCGGACCGCCAGCGGACGCTGGAGGAGATCGCCAAGTTCAGCAGGCGAGATGCGGAGGCATACCCGAAGTATGAGACGCTGCTGGAACGGATCGCGGCGGCCATCGAACCGGTGTTGGCCAAGACGCCGCCGGACGGGCTGCCGCTGTCCAAGCAATGGCGCAAGATCGGCGTCGCCAAGCGGGTCCGCGACACGTCGCGGTTGTGGGAGATGTATCAGGCGCTGGCAGAGTTGGGCGACGATTTGCCGGAGGCCGTCGAGATTGCGACCGGCGCGGCCCGGCCGATCCTGGAACGTTGGTTCGAAGCGGAGGTGCTGCGGGCGACGATCGCCACCGACGCCATCATCGGCGCGTTTGCCCCGCCGTCGTCGCCGGGAACGGCCTACGTGCTGCTGCACCACGTGATGGGCACGGCCGGCGGCGCGCGCGGGATCTGGGGCTACGTCCAGGGCGGCATGGGCGGATTGGCCGATGCGCTGGAAGCCGCCTGCCGTGACCTGCACGTGGAGATCCGCCGGGAAGCCGAAGTTGCACGCATCCTGAGTTCAAACGGCCGCGTGATCGGCGTATCGCTGGCGGACCACACGGTGATCGAGGCGGAGACGGTGGCTTCCAGCGTCGACGCCCATGTGACGTTTGAACGGCTGTGCGTGCCCACCGAGTTGCCGGAGGCGTTCCGCAAGGCGGTGGCGAGGATCGACTACGGATCGGCCGCGGCCAAAATCAACCTGGCGCTCGCCGAGCCGCCCAATTTCCGCGCGGACCCGTCCAGCGGCATTGCTCCGCATCATCACGGGACGATGCACATCTGCCCCACCTTGGACTACATCGAACGGGCGTATGATGACGCCAAGTACGGCTGGCCCAGCACCGAGCCGGTCCTGGAGTTGACGCTGCCGTCGAGCGTGGACCGGACCATCGTGCCGGAAGGCAAGCACCTGATGTCGATCTTCGTCCAGTACGCTCCGTATCGGCTGGCGAGTCGCAGTTGGGACGAGATCAAGGAGGATTTCGCGGACCGCTGCATCGAACTGTTGGCTCGTTACGCCCCGAACGTGCCAGGAGCAATCGAACACCGGCAGGTCCTTAGTCCCCTGGATTTGGAGCGCACGTACGGCCTGACCGGCGGCAACATCATGCAGGGGGCCATGCACTTGCACCAGATGTTCGCCATGCGTCCGGTCGCCGGTTGGGCCGACTACCGCACGCCGCTTCGGGGCCTGTACCTGTGCGGTGCGGCCGCTCATCCCGGCGGCGGAGTGATCGGCGCCTGCGGCAAGAACGCGGCCGAAGAGATTCTGCGGGATGGCTAACATGAGCACCGTAACGTTGCTGGAACTCGGACGATTTGCGGACTGGATCCGAGCCACGGACGACCACGCCGAGCACCACTTGGCGCTGCTGTCGCGAGTCGAACGGGCCTGGGACAGCACCGCCGCCGGGTCGCCGGCCGAACGGATCAGCCTGGGGCAGAAAGTCGAGCGGTGGCGCTATCAGCACCTGCACGAGCACGCCGGGGCGCTCACGCCGCAGGACGAGGCGTTGGTCGACGCGCTGGACGGGGCGGCGCGGCAACTTGCCGGACGAGGTCACCTGGCCCCGCGGCAAACGCGGCACGCGGTCCACGATCCGAAACTGGACACGGAATCCCTTCGACAATCCTGTGCTGCACTCGATCCTTCGTACCCGCTGGCGAAGTTGATCGAACGAGCGAGGCAGCTGACGCAGTTGCACTTCCCCGGCGCGGCGGGCAGCCGACCCGAACATGCCGCGGGCCATCGCATGCTGTTGTACGCGCCGGTGTACGTTTCCAGCGACTGTGTCAATTACTGCCTGTATTGCGGATTTCGCTATCCGCGGCAGATCGCCCGGCGGCACCTGAGTGCAGCGGAAAGCCTCGACCAGGCGCGGATTCTGCGCCAGCGGGGTGTTCGGCACATCCTGATCGTGGGCGGCGAGTTCCCCAGCCGGACGACGCCAGCCTACTACCGGGAGATCATCAGGGCGCTGACGGCCGACGGCTTCGAGGTGAACATCGAAACCGCGCCGCAGGCCACGGAGGCCTATGCCGAACTGGTGGCGGCCGGGGCCTGCGGACTATCGCTGTACCAGGAGACATACGACGAAACGTTGTACGCCAAATATCACATTCGCGGCCCGAAGACGTCGTATCACTGGCGGTTGGAAACGCAGGATCGAGCTGCCGAGGCGGGCATGCCGCGGCTGGGTTTCGGCATCCTGCTGGGGCTGGCCGATCCGCGTGCCGACCTGCTGGCCATGATGCGGCACGCGGCGTATCTGGTAGACCGATTTCCGGATCGGACCTTGGCCTTTAGCCTGCCGCGGATTCACGAAGCTCCGGAAGGCTTCGAGATACCCTACACCGTCTCCGACGAAGACCTGGTCCGGTTCTACTGCTGCTTGCGGATCGCCTTTCCACAGGCCTTCCTGGTCCTCTCGACGCGTGAACGGGCCGAGCTGCGCAATACCTTGGCGAAGATCTGCATTACGCAAATGAGCGCCGGCAGTTCCACGGCGCCCGGCGGTTACGCTGCCAACGGTTCGGCGTGCGCCGACTCGGACGCGCAGTTCCCCCTGTCCGATCACCGCTCGCCGGCCGAAGTCGCCGCCCGGTTAGAGCAAGCGGGGATGGAGGTCACCTGGACGACGAGCGGTACGTAGGGCGGATCGCTTAGGCAGAAACATGGCGGGCAAGAAGATGCCCAAACCGGGAGTCGCGCTGGGGTGCTGTGGAATTCCCATCCGACCAGGCCGGGGATTCGATCGCCTCTCTTCATGCCCGTCTGGTCGAGCAGGTGTTGTCGGAGCATTGGAACAAGATATCGGCGGGCCGCTCGTCGCGGACCATGAACGCCGTGAAGCTCTGCCAGGGATTCGTGCCGTCGGGCTCCGGGCTTCGCGACAGCCGTCCCAGATAGACGCCGCTGGGCCAGTCCGCCGGGATATAAAGACTCGTCGCCGGTTCCCAGCGGCACTCGCGCCGCCGCGGGCCGACCTCGGGCAGCGGCTGCAGCTTGCCGCGGAAGGGGCCGAGCGTGGTCATCAGCCGGGCCCCGCAACCGCCGTCGTAGCCCATGCGGAAAACTTCGATCACGTACTGGGCCGGCGGATCGGCACTGACCATGAATTGGATCGACTCGCCCGCGGCCAGCGATTGCCGCCAGCAGGAGCTTTCGATTTGGGGGCACCGATATCCGCCCGGCTTGTCCAGACGGACGCAGGTCAAGTGCCAGTCCAGGGGGCCGGTCTTTGCATTCTCTTCGCGAGTCAACGAACGCTCTGCAGACGCCGCACGGGAGATGCCACGGACGTCCGCGCCCAGCACAAAGGCTGCCGATGCGCCCAGCGCGCCCTTGAGAAAATCTCGCCGATCAAGTCTGGTTGAAGGGTGATTCGTGGTCATTTCCATGCCCGGCGAGACGCCGTTCGGATGGCTCAAGCAGGTCTTGGGGCTGCGAACACATGGGAGGGCATCCAGCGCACCAGGCGGACGACCGGCGCGAAGGGCATCCGGTTCAGGACCTGTTGCTGCAAGTCGATTCCAGGGGCAATCTCGACGAGTTCCAGTCGGTCGTCCAGCGGGCGGAACACCGCCCGCTCGGTGACGTACAAGACTTCCTGACCGATCTGGCGGGCGCGGCGAGCGCTGAACGACACCTGATCGACCTGCTCGACGAACTTTGGAACGCGGCCTTCGTTGACGATCTTGAGCCGGCCGTTGTCGATCGCGACCTCCAACCCGTCGGTCGTGAACGTCCCGCAGAACACGACCTTCTTGGCTGTCTGCGTGATGTTGACGAATCCGCCCACCCCTGCCAGGCGCGTGCCGAACTTCGACACGTTCACGTCACACTGCGCGTCGATCTGAGCCGCTCCCAAAGCGGCGTAGTCCAGTCCTCGGCCGTCGTAGAAATCGAACTGAGCCGGCTGATCGACAATCGCCTGGGGATGGACCGAGACCCCAAAGCTCAACCCGCCGGCCGGAATCCCGCCGATCGGCCCGCTTTCCACCGTCAGGGTCAAACGATCCAGCAAGCCCCGCTCCGCCGCAATGCGGGCGATCCCCTCGGGCATCCCGATGCCCAGATTCGCAATGGCACCGTCCGGGAGTTCATCGCAAGCGCGGGCGGCAATGATCCGCCGAGGGCCCATCGGCAACGGCTCCCGCGCGGCGATCTCGCGCAATTCCGCGGGCGTGCCGGCCGTCACGAAGGCCTCGTGGAAGTCGCTCTGAGCAAACGTCTGAGGATGGTCCTGCGGATCGGAGACGACGATTCGGTCCACGAGAATGCCGGGCACTCGCACCAGTTGAGGCGGAGCTGGATCGGCCGTCAGTCGCCGCACTTGGGCGATCACCAGTCCGCCGTTGTTGTGCGCCGCCTGGGCGATCGGCAGCATCTCGCCGAACAGCCCCTCTTCGTCCATGACCAGATTGCCGTACGGGTCCGCCGCGGTGGCTCGAATCAACGCTACGTCGACCGGCAGCGACTTGTACCACAGCCAGGTGCGGCCGCCCAGGTCAACCCGCTGTACGAGGCCCGGCGGCGTGCGCTCGTTCAAGCGGCCGCCGGCATGGATGGGATCGATAAACGTGTCCAGCCCGATATGCGTGATGCACCCCGGCCGCCCAGCCGCCGTGTCGCGGAACAGCTGGCAGATGACCCCCTGCGGAAAGTTGTAAGCCTCGATCTTGCCCTCGATGGCCAGCCGGCCCATCCGCGGCGCCAGCCCCCAGTGGCCTCCGACGACGCGTTGAACCAAGCCTTCATGAGCCAGATGATTGATGCCCCGATCGCGGCCGTCGCCCTGACCGGCCGCGTAGACGATCGTCAGGCCGCGCGGCGAGGCCGTGGAGACGAATCGCTGCTCCAAGGCCCGCAGCAGCGACTCAGGCACTCCGGCGCCGACAAACCCGCCCGAAGCCACGGTCTGCCCGTCTCGGATCAAACCCACGGCCTCTTCGGCCGAGCACACCTTCGCACTGCTGGGCGTGGTCATCCCCGCTAGTCTCCGTTCAAATCTTCGGACAGTCCTACCTTGAAAATTCGGTGGCGTCAACCGAGTTTTCAAGCTCAGCCGTACCAACCTCCGTTGACATGAATCACCTGGCCGGTCACGTACGAGGCCAGATCGCCGGCCAGGAACAGGATCACACCGGCCACTTCGTCGGGCTTGCCGAATCGGCCCAACGGGATCAGCTTGAGCATCTCGGCCCGCGTCGCTTCGGGGATCGTCTGGCCCATCTCCGTCAGAATTACGCCCGGAGCGACTGCGTTGACCGTGATCCGCCGTTTGGCCAATTCGCGGCTCAGGACCTTGGTCAGCCCGATCACGCCCGCTTTGGCCGCCGCATAATTGGATTGCCCGAAGAACCCGATGGTGGCCGAGATCGAGGTCAGGTTGATGATCCGGCCGCCGTCGGAGAGCCGTTCCGCGGCCGCTTTGCAGACGTTGTACACGCCGGTCAGATTCGTGTCGATGACGGCTTGCCAGTCCTGGGCAGACAACTTCTTCAACGTCCGGTCGCGCACGATGCCGGCGTTGTTGACGACGATATCGAGCCGGCCGAAACGCCGGATCGCCTGCTCCATCATCGCCTCGACCTGCATCCCGTCGCGCACGTCGGCTTCGACGGCCGTCGCGCGCGAGCCGATCCGCTGGGCGGTCTGCTCGGCGCGCTGACGGTTGAGCCCATCGGGATCGGCGAAGTAGTTCACAACGACGTTCGCTCCCGCCTGGGCGAGCATCCCGGCCGTGGCCGCGCCCAAGCCCTGGCCTCCGCCGGTAACCAACGCCGTCTTGCCAGACAATTCGATTGCCATGATAAACCGGTCCTCACGGGACTTGATCTTATCCGCTCAGGCAGGGAATTCGCAATTCCGCGTGACAAGTCTTGCGGCGGATTGGCGGATCACGAGAGTTTATTTTCCGTCCCAGCGGATTGACACCGGTTTCCCCGACTGATACTTTACCATCAGGGCAATCTGTTTTGCTGGTTTGGTTTTGGTTCGGGCCCGCCATTCACGTACATTTGGCGGGCCGAGTTTCGTTCTTATCTGTTTCTTTTGGAGGCGATTGCGATGCACTTATTGTCACGCCGTAGATTCTGCCGCCGGGCGCCGGGCTTTACGCTCGTCGAACTGCTGGTCGTCATTGCGATTATCGGGATCCTAGTGGCGTTATTGCTGCCCGCGATCCAAGCTGCTCGGGAGGCGGCTCGACGCTCCCAGTGCGGCAACAACCTGAAGCAGTTGGGACTTGGCCTGCACAACTACCACGATACGCACGGGTGGTTTCCGCCGGGGGTGATTGCGAATACGTTGAATTCCGGGACGACTCCGCCCGCAAATATGTCCTGGATGCCGATGCTGCTCCCCTTCATCGAACAGTCGGCGTTGCACGAGCAATTGCTTCCGTACATGGAAACGCGGGCCTCGTCGAGTTTTCCCAGCGCACTGATGAACTCCGTGATTCCCCCCCTGATGTGTCCTTCCGATCCCGCGGCCCCCAAGACCGGTGAGGTTCACGGCGAGGGCACTCCGCCGGACGGCGCACCGCCCGATTACAACGACGGGTTTCACGGAAATTACCTATTGTGTAACGGCAGCAAGAAGGTGACTCAAACCAATCCGCCTGCGGTGCCGGCTGAAGAGGAGGTTGCAACGGCGATGAACGGGATGTTCTTCTACCGTTCCAGAATCCGGATGGCCTCGGTGACCGACGGCACCGCCAACACCGTGATGGGAGCGGAAATCATCACCCTCCCTGAAGTTGCCGGCCAGCGGGACTGGCGAGGGCGTTACTATCGGGCGGATCACTTGAGTAGCCTTTTCACCACGTTTCTGCCGCCCAATACGACGGCGGCGGACTACACCCGAGTCTGCCAGGCCGGCAGTCCGACGTTTGCCCCCTGCATATCGAACACGCCCACACAATACCTGTTCGCCCGCAGTTTTCACCCGGGGGGCGTGCAGGTCGTCCTGGCCGACGCCAGTGTGCGGTTTGTATCGAACACCATCGATACGGTGGTTTGGCGCGACCTGGGAACGCGCGCAGGCCAAGAGCCTCCTACGGCATATTGATGGAGCCACAATCAGATGCCGGAGAAGACGCGGTAGGCATGACCGCTCCGATGTCGGTCCGGGGCGGATATGGACCGGGACGTTTGCGCTATGTAACGACAAGACAACGGAAGGTTTGGATATGTTCTTCGATTTGTTGCGTGCCCTTTTGTTTCCCTTGGCGTCGGTCCTCCTGCTGACCCTTGCCGGCTGTGGCGGCGATGGACCGCGGCAGTACCAAGTCACGGGCTCCGTGACGTTCGACGGCCAGCCTATTGAACAAGGCGAGATCCGGTTCATGCCGACTGAAGCTGGCGGGACTCCGTATGCGGGCGCAATTGCGAACGGCAAGTTCGAGTGCAAGGTCACGGAAGGCCAGAAGCGCGTCGAAATCTCAGCGACGCGCGAGGCCCCGACGCCCGCGCCCGATGGGCTGCCAAACTACGTCAGCTACATCCCGGAGGAATACAACACCCAAAGCACGCTGACGGCGGAAGTGAAGCCCGGTGGGGACAACACGTTTACGTTTGATTTGAAGTCTCAGGGCGCGAAGCCGTAAGTCAGCCCGGCTGAAAGTTCGTCGGAAGAGAAGCCCGGCTTTTCCGAAAAAGCCGGACTTTCAATGCGGCAAGCAACACCTTGAGTTAGACGCGGATTCATCGAAATTTCGAAAACGGCATCATTCCATGCGAGCATCGTATCTTTCTAGGGGATTCGCTATGCGATCTGTAACTCGTCGCGGTTTTACACTCGTTGAACTACTGGTGGTCATTGCCATCATTGGCATTCTGGTCGCCCTGCTGCTGCCCGCGATTCAAGCGGCCCGCGAGGCGGCACGGCGTTCTCAGTGTTCGAACAACGCCAAGCAAATCGCCTTGGGACTGCAGAACTACCACGACACGTACAAGACGTTTCCACCGGGTGTGATCTGGGGCCCCGGCAGGCCACCCTACACGCTGCCGTACCACCACACGTGGAACGTGATGATCCTGCCCTTCATCGAGCAGCAGGCGCTGTACAACACGGTTGATATGCGGCTGCCCATCTGGGGACAGTCGATTGTCAGCACCCCTGTCCCGACGTTGCGCTGCCCTTCGGACGAGCGGGATCTTCCCAGCCAGACGCAAAACATCGCGGTGACCAACTATCCGGGCAGTGAGGGCTATCACTGGCATCCAACCGCGAATATTGGCGCCAATTCGGCGCCCTGGAACACGTATGGGGATCCCCTCAGTGACGCTTGCAGCCTCAATGGCATCTTCACGGTGACTACGACGTCCAAGATGTCGAGTGTCAGAGACGGGACCTCCAACGCGATCATCTTTGCGGAAGACGATTCCATGGGTTATGGCGGCGGCGCCATCCGCACTTGCGGGACCGGGTTGCGGCGCGTGGGGACGCCGGTCTTTGATAGCGCCTTCGTCGGAACGGCCAGTAACGGTTGGGGAGCGAACGAGACGGGCACGAACACGGTCAATCCGGACGGGTCGGCCAAGACCAATGGCACGTGGTTCCGCAATCACTCTTTCACGCCCACCTACATTGCCGCGTGGGGACCGAATTCGGAGCATTACGGCCCGTCGAGCTATCATCCGGGCGGCCTCCACGCTGGCATGGTGGACGGCAGCGTCGGCTTCATTACCGCCAACATCGACTACGGAACCTGGTTGAAACTGAATGCGATGGCCGATGGCCACACGGTTGCTAATGCCAGATAATATCAAAGCGAGGTGTTCAATGCGCACGTTCTTGGGTCTGCTGATTTTGGTTCTCGTATTCGCGATGGCTGGCAGCGGATGTGGCGAGCCGAAACCGCCAGACAGTTCCAAGTTCGATAAGGCGGCCTACGACGACGTCAACGCGGCAGCCAAGACATTGTCGGAAGACAAAGCGGTGTCGCACTGAGCGGCGCCGCAGGCGAACGGCGGCAGGCTGCTTGGCCTTGCAGGTCCTGACGGCGTGAACTTGTTAGGCGCTGACGGGGCGACAAGTGTTGCACCGTTCGGCGCGGGTCTCTGACCCCGCCGAAACCGCCGACCGAAGGTCTCCGATTTCGGTTTTGTTAGCGGTTCTTAGGCGCTGACGGGGCGACAAGTGTTACGCCCGTAGCTCGATTTCGGGATCGGAGACGATCTCCCGGCGCTTTTTGCCGCGCAGCCGGTTGTGCTGCGGTCTCCCGACCGCAGCACGGCCCCGACCGCAGGTCTCCCAAGATCGTCGAGGAGACCTGCGGTCGGTGGTTTCGGCGAGGTCGGGAGACCTGCGCCGAACATCGCCCAGTGCCGCCTGGAACCGAGAAAACGCGTTTCTCGCGCCGCATTCATGCGGTCGCGGGCGACGTCGAAAACACCCTCGACACCCACGGAGGGAAGCGTCGACCGCGTAGTGGCTGGATGCGTCGCCGAGTGGCTTGTGCTACAATGAGATTCGTTGAAGCTTGACGAAGAAATTGGAGTATGTGCCATGACGACGGTCATCACGCCGGAAAACGAACAGTTCATCGAGCAAGAGATCGCCAGCGGCGCTTACTGCGACCGTCATGACGCGGTCAACGCGGGCTTGGATCTGCTGCGAAAACGGAAGCAACTGATTGCGAGATTGGAGGCGAGCCGGCGGCAACTCGACAACGGCGAGTTCACCGACTTCGATGGCCCGGGCCTGCGTGCCTGGTTTAGGGACCTGAAGAATCACGTGGCGTCCAAGTGCGGGGCGACGACCGAATGACGCTCCGCAAATATCGGTTCTCCCGTCAAGCTCAGAACGACCTAGCCGAGATCCCAGATTACTTCTTCGCCAGCGAGAAAACGAACGCCACCAGGTGCCAGACGTCGTCCTTGGTCAGCCGCTTGTCGTCCGGTTTGGCGTCCGCGGGGCGCAGGGCCACGGCGGGCATGGGCGTGCCGGCGATGCCGTTCAGGATGCGGCGGTAGAGATCTTCCGGGCGGCTGCCGCCGCGGTAGATGCCGTATTGGAGGTTCCGGGGCTGCGCGGGGCTGGGAGGCAGGGCGCCCGCGGTCAGAAACGGCGTGATCGCGGCGGGATTCTGCGGATCTACGATTTCGCGGGCCCAATCGTCATAATCGACGTTCTGGCCGTCGCCCCGGCCCGTCGCCCCGTGACACTTGATGCAATTGGCCACCTCGCCCGCAAACCGTTCCTGGCCGCGCCGAATCGCATCCGCCGAATCCCAACCTGCGGGCGGCGGAGACACCTGGGTGACCTGGTTCGGCGCATCCAGCCAGCGGCGGACGATGCCGGCGAGCGTGGCCTTGATCGGCGCCAGTTGTTCCGCGAATTCATCCGGGTCCTTGTCCTGCAGGGAAAAGTCGACGAGCCGGTCGTATTCGTCCAACTGATCGATCGAATCAAAGATCAGCACCCGTTCGAGTTCGCCTCGGATCGACAGGTACTTGACGTAACCGACGAGCGATTCCAGTTCTTCGCCGGTCAGCAAGTTGAAGGCTGGCATGGCGCTGCCGGGATTGCCGCTGCGCATGTGCCGTGCCAGGTCGTCGTGGGTGGGAGGTGCAGCAGGCCCCGGTGTGGATTTGTACTTGAAGATGCCCCGGCGGAAGTCGCGGGGATAGGGTTCCAGGAACCACGCCGTCGGCCCTGCCCCGTCGCCGGCCAGACCGTGGCAGTGGGCACAGTGTTTGCGGTACAGTCCCTGCTGGCGTCCCGCCTGGTCGCTGCTGACGGGGCCGGCGGCAACTTGCAGTTGGCCGAGTTCCAGCACGCCGCGCGCGTCCAATCCGTCCAATTCAGGAACCCGCGGCGCACCGGGCGTGCCGAAGAGGAGTTCCAGCACGTCCACGATGTCCTGCCGCTGCTGGTCTGACAATTCCAGTTGTGCCGCCAGTTCCTGCTTCTTGAGGTAGACGCGGTTCACGGGGAAATGGGAGTGGGGATCGCCACAGCCTGCGACGGCAGCCAGGAGCAGCCAACACGCAGCATGCGTCGCCTTCGTCGTGAGCTTCGTCGGACTTCTCGGCAGAAAACAAACGCTCATTTCGACAAGGCTTACGACAAGGCTCACGACAAAGGGATCGACAAAAAGAGCTGCAAAGCGGGTCTGCGGGCACCCTTCACGTCTCGGACAGTTCCGCCATGACGTCGTCGGGGATGTTGAAGTTGGCGGAGACGTTTTGCACGTCGTCGTGGTCGTCCAGTGCTTCCATCAACTTGAGCACCTTGCGAGCGTCCTCGGCGTTCAAATCGACGGTCGTGGTCGGGATACGGGTCAGTTCGCTGGATTCCGGTTGCAGTCCGGCGGCGGTCAGGGCGTCCAGGACCTGGGTGTAGCTCTCGGCAGGGCAGGTGACCTCGAACTTGTTGCCGGCCTGCTTGACGTCGTCGGCCCCAACGTCCAGGGCGACTTCCATCAGTTTCTCTTCGTCGACGGTGTCGGCTGCGAAGGTGAACAGTCCTTTCCGCTCGAACATCCAACCCACGCAGTTGGCGCCGCCCAGCTTGCCGCCGTGGATTTCGAACAGCTTGCGCAGCTCGGGCGCCGTGCGGTTGCGGTTGTCGGTCACAATGTCGCACATGACGGCGACGCCGGCGGGGCCGTAGCCTTCGTACACCGTTTCTTCCACGTTGCCGCCGTCCAGTTCGCCCGTGCCTTTCTTGATGGCCCGTTCGATGTTGTCCTTGGGCATGCTGACGGCTTTGGCATCCATGACGGCGGTCCGCAGCCGGATGTTCATCGACTGGTCGCCGCCGCCCATCTTGGCGGCCACGATGATCGCCTTGGAGAGCTTGCTCCAGAGCTTGCCGCGTTTATTGTCGATCAAGGCCTTCTTGTGTTTGATACCGGCCCAGTGGGAATGTCCAGCCATACATTTACTTCTCGCAGGTTTCGATTTTTTGTTGAGTCACTTGTTGCTTGGCGTGATCGCCTTCCTTGGCAAAGGCTTTCACCGCTCGCTGCCACGCCGCGACAGCGTCGGCGCGGCGGCCGGCACGCAAATACGCGTCGCCCAGATGGTCCAGGATGACGCCATCCGGGTCGTCGCCGGCGGCGGCTTTTTCAAGTACCTGGACGGCTTCCGGAATCCGCCCCAGCCGGTACAGGGCCGAGCCGAGGCTGTCTCGGTAGGCGGCGTTGTCCGGGTCGCCCTCGACCGCTCGGCGGACCATGTCCAGGG
>CAYPGE010000217.1:0-15070 GCA_964409865.1 uncultured Pirellulaceae bacterium | reverse complement strand
TCTTCGCTTTGTGCAGCCCCGCCGCCTGCCCACGAGCATGGTCGGCCTGTTTCGAAGGGTGCAGATGGAGTTTGCACTCCCAGCACGCGACACAGGTCACAAAAAGGCGGGATGTCTGAGCCATCGGTTCGCCACATGTTGGGCAAGGCTTTTCGACATACGCCCAGCCGTTCGCATCCTCCGGCCCGCCCGCCGCCAATAGCCTTAGCGCCTCGCGCATGCTGAGTGAATCCAGGGTCAAATCGGCACCGCAGTTCCGTTTTACGATCTGGTCCCAGTTCGCGGCGATCATCATGTACTTGCGAGCCATGCGCGGCTGGAAACGGCAGTTCTCCTCGATCCAGCGAGTGAACTCGCCATGTTTCAGCCGTTGCTTGACCTGCAGGAGCACATCACCACAATCGCGGGCATGCCGCAACATGGAGCCGGCCGCCTGCTCGCATGCCTTGTGTGCGGCGTTAGCCTGTTCGGCAAGTTCTGCCAGGACCTTTTCGGCCGGCGTTTTCTTCGACCTCACGATCATCGCGTCGTCCTCCTTCGTTCCTTCGTTTTGGGAGAATCGCTCGGCAGGCGATCATGACCAACCGCTTCGATCGCCTCCCCTGGTTGCCGATGCCGCAAGCGTGCCGCAATTTCACCCACGCGTTCGTCCGGGATCATCCGCTTTAGGCCAAACCGGTCCACAGGCGGTTCGAGTTGGTCCACGATCCGGCGGACTTCCCATTCCGGTGCCTGATGCATCTCACCGACTTGCCTTGTGGTAAAAAAACGTCCCATTTCTTCGTCACCTCCGTCTGTAAACTAACTAGCCCGCAGGATTATACCGAGGGGCATTTCGACGGTGGCAAATTTTGTCTGCCGCTCGGTCACGCAGATGGCCTGATAGACCGGTGGGGAATTCACAGTTGGGGCCATGAGCGCAAAAGAAAACGCCGGCTCCGTCAAAGGGAACACGGCGTCTACTGTAGCCCTGCTTCGGTTTGCCGGTCACCCGACCTGGCGTGCGACCTCTACGCCCAGTCGCATGTCACGTTCGGCATATACCTGAGTGACATCCGCCTTACTGTGGCCCAGGATGACCTGGGCCGCCTCCAGGCCAAACTCGGCCCGGACCCGTGTGGCCGCAGCGTGCCGCAGTTGGTTGGGCGACCAAGTCGGGAGGGCATCCAATCCGCGTTCGGCTCGATCTCGGTTTGCCCGTTCGACCGCGGACTGGATGCGGTCGTGATACGACCTACTGTTGAACCCTTGGGGACTTCGCGGCGAACGGAAGCAGGGCAGATCGTCGCCGAACAGGTACGGTTTCAGCACATCCTGGGCCTGCGGCCCGATGTAGATGATGCGCCCGCGGCCACTGTGTTCGGTTTTGTGCTCGCCCGGCACATATCGCCAAACGTCGCTCGTGCGGTCGATGTCCCTCGGGCGCATCTTGCAGACCTCGTCCGGTCTGGCACCGGTGAACCGCTGAAACCGCACCATCGCACCGACGACGGCCTTGAGGTAGGGTAGCGTCGCCTCGACGACGGTGTCATCGACCGCCACCACGGGGGGCGTCTCCCTGGCAGGCGTCTTGCCCTTCTGTAGCCCCGGCACCACGACCAGTCGCTGGTAGACCTCAGGGGGCACAAGTTCTTCGGCAGCGGCCCATTTGAAAATGTGCTTCAGCCGGCTGGTTTGGCCGTTGATGTAGTTGCGGCAGTTGCCAGCGGCGATCATCTCCTCGCGAATGGCCTTCAGCCCCTTGGGCCCGAACTCGGCCGCGTTCGTGGTGCCGTACAGATCCTTGAGGTAGCGGACCACGACCTTATAGCTCGCGAATTCGTCGGTGATCCGGCCGTTTTTTACGTAATGCCGTTTGGCGTGCCGCATGAATGCGACGCAGACCTCGGTGATCGTGATATCGCCGGCGGGGGCGACATGGGCGGGGCGTCCCTCGGCCTCCCACTCCAGGATCCGGCGCCGATAGGCTTTCCGGCTGGCAACCGTCCCGTACTTGCCTAGGTAAAAATCCCGGCCCCCAATTGTGACCATCGCCTGGCCGGTTGCACGATGTCGGCGGTATTTTGGAACTGCAGTGACGAGCTTTGGCATAATGCGGCCCTTTCGGAGTCTCAGGGGCCAAAACGGTAGTCTACCGTTTTGCGCCCCGCCATTTGACCTCGAAAAACGCCGCGCTGCCCAACGCGGGCAGGTATCGCAAGTTCCGATTCGGCAAGCAATTATACCAAGTGCGGCCGAGAGGATTTGAACCTCCACCCCATTTAACTGGGACTAGGTCCTGAGCCTAGCGCGTCTGCCAATTCCGCCACGGCCGCAACGCGGGCAGGGAGCCTGCAAAGCCAGAATGCCGACCTCCTGCGACCGCCTTTAGTTATAGGCAAAGCGAACACAGAAATACAAGGGGTAATTCAAATCGAACGAGTTCAACGGCCGTGCAAGCTTCCATAAAACTCAATGTTTGGGTTGTCAAAAAACGCGGTTCGTCGGGAGATCCAAGACCCAAGTACTGCGAACCACGTGCGATGCATTCCTGGGCAGCCTGATCTGCGCCTTGAATCGGGCCGCATCGCCGTGGGAGGCTTTTGCTCGTCGACAGAATCTGCCGGTCAGGCCGGTTGAGTCGCAGACGAACCGCGGTATCATAAGGGACTTGCGGATTCCTCGACTTTCCCGCGACGGTGCTTCGGCTGTCCACGGGGGCGATGGTCCCTGAGCATTCTCACCATCCGCCGGACGGTTGGCGTCAGGGGCGAGCAGCGACGGCGTTGGGCCTCTCCCAACGGATCCGGTGCGGCAGGGGCCGAGCCAATCCAACAGATTTGCCGGCGGCTTCGACGTGGAGTCCGCCGCCCGTCTACGACAGTCCGGCTGCCGGAGACAGATGAATCACATACCACGTAACGTCCGATTGAGGAGATGCACGTGAGCGAGCGTAAATGGGTAACGGTCGATGGTAACGAAGCGGCGTCGTACGTCGCCCACAAGTCGAGCGAGGTGATCGCGATTTATCCGATCACGCCCTCGTCGCCAATGGGCGAATGGGCCGACGAATGGTCCTCGCAGGGCCGCAAGAATGTGTTCGGTGTGGTGCCGGACGTAGTCGAACTGCAGAGCGAAGGCGGGGCGTCGGCCTCGTGTCACGGGGCCGTCCAGGCGGGCGCGTTGACGACCACCTTCACGGCCTCGCAAGGCCTGTTGCTGATGGTCCCCAACATGTTCAAGATCGCGGGCGAACTGTCACCCACGGTGTTCCACATCGCAGCTCGCAGTCTGGCGACGCACGCGCTGTCCATTTTCGGGGATCACAACGACGTGATGTCGGTGCGGAGCACGGGTTGGGCCATGCTGGCGGCCAATTCGGTGGCCGAGGCCCAGGACATGGCGATGATCGCCCATTCGGCCACGCTCAAAGCGCGGGTCCCCTTCTTGCACTTCTTCGACGGCTTCCGCACGTCGCACGAGGTCAACCGCATCGAGTTGCTGAGCGACGACGACATCCGGGCGATGCTGGACGAGGACCTGATCCGGGCGCACCGCGAGCGGGCCATGAATCCGGACAAGCCGGTGTTGCGGGGCACGGCGCAAAATCCGGACGTGTTCTTCCAGGCGCGCGAGGCCTGCAACCCGTTCTACAACGCGACCCCGGCGATCGTCCAGGAGACGATGGACCGCTTTGCCAAGCTGGTCGGCCGGCAGTACCATCTGTTCGATTACGCCGGCGCGCCGGACGCCGACCGCATCTTGGTGCTGATGGGCTCCGGCGTGGGCGCCGCCGAGGAGGCGGTGCTGAAGCTGAACAAGATGGGGCAGAAGGTCGGCGTGCTCAAGGTGCGGCTGTTCCGGCCGTTCGACATCCAGGCTTGCCTGGCGGCCATCCCCACGACGGTCAAGGGCATCGCCGTGCTGGACCGCACCAAGGAGCCCGGCGCGGCGGGGGAACCGCTGTATCAAGACATCCTGACGGCCCTGATCGAAGGGTGGTCCGAGCGGGCGGGCGCCGGCGCGAAGCTGCCGTTGGTGATCGGCGGCCGCTACGGGTTGTCCTCCAAGGAGTTCACGCCGGCCATGGCCAAAGCGGCGCTCGACGAACTGAACGCCGCCAAGCCCAAGAACCATTTCACGGTCGGGATCGTCGACGACGTGACCCACACCAGTCTGAAACACGATCCGGATTTCCACACCGACGAGCCCGACGTGCGCTGTGCGTTGTTTTACGGCTTGGGGGCCGACGGCACGGTGGGGGCCAACAAGAACTCGGTCAAGATCATCGGCGAGAACACGGACCTGTACGCCCAAGGCTACTTTGTGTACGACTCGAAGAAAGCCGGGGCGCTCACCGTGTCCCACCTGCGATTCAGTCCGCGGATGATCGACTCGGCGTACCTGATCGAGCGGGCCAGTTTTGTGGCCTGCCATCAGTTTGTGTTCCTGGAGCGCGTCGACGTACTGGAACAAGCGGAAGTGGGGGCCACTTTTCTGCTGAACAGCCCTTTCGGCCCGGACGAGGTCTGGGATCATCTGCCGCAGGAAGTCCAGGAGACGATCATCAACAAGAAGTTGAAGTTCTACGTGATCGACGGCTATGGCGTGGCCAAGGCGGCCGGGATGGGCGGCCGCGTGAACACGGTCATGCAGACCTGCTTCTTTGCCCTGGCCAACGTGTTGCCCCGTGAAGAGGCCATCGAACACATCAAGAAGGCCATCAAGAAGACCTACGGCAAACGCGGCGAGGCGGTGGTGCAGAAGAACTTTGCGGCCGTCGACGCGTCGGTCGAGCACCTGCACGAAGTCAAGGTCCCGGACAAGGTGACCAGCACCTTCAGGCGGCTGCCGCCGGTCTGGGGCGACGTGCCCGATTTCGTCGAGCGGGTGACGGGCATGATCATCGCCGGCAAGGGCGACCTGTTGCCGGTGAGCGCGCTGCCGGTGGACGGCACGTTCCCGACGGGAACGTCCAAGTTCGAGAAGCGCAGCATCGCCTTGGACATCCCGATTTGGGACCCGAAGATCTGCATCCAGTGCGGCCTGTGCGCGCTGGTCTGCCCCCACGCGGCGATTCGCGCCAAAGCCTACCCGAAGGAATCGCTCAACGGCCGTCCCGCCGCGTTCCAGGCGATGGACTACAAGGGCAAGGAGTTGGAGAACCATTTGTTCACGATCCAGGTTGCGCCCGACGACTGTACGGGCTGTGGCGTGTGCGTGGACGTTTGCCCGGCTAAGAGCAAGGAGGAAGTCAAGCGCAAGGCCATCAACATGGAGTCGAAGCTGGAGCACCTCGAGGCAGAACGGGAAAACTACGATTACTTCCTCAAGATCCCGGACTTGGACCGCCACTTGGCCAAGGCGAACACGGTCAAGGGCTCGCAGTTGCTGCTGCCGTTGTTCGAGTACAGCGGGGCGTGTGCCGGCTGCGGCGAGACGCCTTATGTCAAGCTCATGAGCCAGTTGTTCGGCGATCGGTTGATCATCGGCAATGCCACGGGTTGCTCCTCGATCTACGGCGGCAACCTCCCCTCGACGCCCTATACGACCAACGCGGAAGGCTACGGCCCGACGTGGTCCAATTCGCTGTTTGAGGACACTGCCGAGTTCGGGTTGGGATTCCGGCTGGCGTACGACGAGAAACAGGATTTGGCCGTGAATCTGTGCCAGCAGTTGGCGTCCCAGATCGGCGACGACCTGGTCGGCGAACTCATCGCCAATGCGCCCAAGCAATACACGGAAGACGAGATCCGCGATCAGCGCTTGCGGGTCAAGGAACTGTTGAAACGGCTGGCCGGGATCGACTCGGCCGAGGCCCGCCGTCTGGCCAGCGTGGCGGAAGCGCTGACGCGGAGGAGCGTGTGGGGTCTGGGCGGCGATGGTTGGGCCTACGACATCGGCTTCGGCGGTCTGGATCACGTCTTGGCTTCCGGCCGCGATGTGAACATCTTGGTCCTCGACACGGGAACCTACTCGAACACCGGCGGCCAGGCGTCCAAAGCGACGCCGCGGGCGGCGGTGGCCCGGTTCGCGGCGGGCGGCAAGCCGAACCGCAAGAAGGACCTGGGCATGATCGCCGCCTCCTACGGCAACGTGTACGTCGCCCAGGTGGCGATCGGAGCCAATCCGGCCCAGACCATCAAGGCTTTCCAGGAAGCCGAATCGTATCGCGGGCCGTCGCTGATCGTGGCGTACGCCCACTGCATTGCGCAAGGAATCGAGATGTCCACGGCGATGAGCCATCAGAAGGACGTAGTCCGCTCCGGCTTGTGGCCGTTGTACCGCTACGACCCGCGACTGTCTCACGACGGCGGCCGTCCGTTCCAGTTGGACAGCCGCAAGCCGAACATGTCGTTCAAGGAACTGGCCGCCACCGAAGGACGCTTTGCCATGCTCGCCCGGAGCAATCCGCCGGCCGCCGAGAAGCTGTTCGCGTTGGCACAACGGGACATCGACGACCAGTGGCACTATTACGAGCAGATGGCGGGCGTCGTGCGTGAGGTCGCGGAACAAGCTGGCATGAAGGAAGGAGTGCAATCGTGAGCGTTGATTTGACTACCACTTACCTGGGTTTGAAACTGAAGAATCCGCTGGTCGCTGCGGCCAGCCCGCTGACCGGCAAGCTCGAGTCCCTGCAGCGGCTGGAGGAGGCCGGAGCGTCCGCCGCCGTCTGGCCCTCGTTGTTCGAGGAACAGATCGAGCACGAGGCGATGGAGGTGGCCCGGCTGTACGACCAGGGCACGGGTTCCTTCGCCGAGGCCGACGGTTTCCTGCCGGAGTTGGACGAGTACCGCATCGGGCCGGAGGCCTATCTGACCCAGATGGAAGAGGCCAAGAAGAAGCTCTCCATCCCGCTGATCGGCAGCTTGAACGGGGCCTCCAAAGGCGGCTGGGTGCGGTATGCCAAGATGATTCAGGACGCCGGCGCGGATGCGCTGGAGCTGAACATCTACTTCATCCCGACCGACCCGAAGATGGGCGGCCAGGATGTCGAGCAACGGTACTTGGAGCTGGTGGCGGCCGTCAAGGAATCGCTGACGATCCCGCTGGCCGTCAAGATGGGACCGTACTTCAGCGGTTTGCCCCAATTCGCCACGCGACTGGTGGAGGCCGGAGCGGCCGGCCTGGTCCTGTTTAACCGCTTCCTGGAACCCGACGTGGACTTGGAAGAGCTGAGGTTCCAACCCAGTCTGCAGCTGAGCACCCGCAACGAACTGCGGCTGCCGCTGCGCTGGATCGCCATCCTTCGCGATCACGTTCAGGCCTCGCTGGCCGCTACCAGCGGCGTGCATTTCACCGAGGACGTGATCAAGTCCCTGCTGGTCGGCGCCGACATCGTGATGATGGCCTCCGTGCTGTTGCAGCGCGGCCCCGGCTACCTCAAGCAGATGCTGCAGGAACTGCACAGCTGGCTGGAGGAAAAGGAGTACGAGTCCGTCGAGCAGTTGAAAGGCAGCATGAGCCGCATCCGCTGCTCCGACCCCAGCGAGTTGGAACGCGCCAACTACATGAAAGCCCTGATCTCGTACACCGACAAGGTGTAAGACGACCAGCGGAAGAGACGCTGCCACATGGACGTCTCGCCCCATGCCGCGAAAAGCCCCGTCGCCTGAAGTGACGGGGCTTCTTTTTTATCGCCCAGCCAGCCTGCTTGCAGACTGACATTGACCGGGTCAGCAGGCCTCGGTACTGTACGCCACCCGTTTCTTGGGCCATTGCCATCGTTGGCGTCTGGAAGGAGACGCTTATGCGGCCAAATCGAATGCTCGGCTGTTTCCGAAGCTTGTTTTCACCACGGCGCGTGTGCTGCGCGGGTGGTGTCGGCGTCTGGCTACTCGGACTGTTGGCCGGAAACGCTGCCACAGGGTTCGCTGCCCAGGCGCCCGGTTCTGGAACGGTCAAGCTTGAGGAGACCGGCAAGGAGAAGGGCCTCATTTCCTCCGTGGTCGAGTCGCGCCGCAAGCAGGCAGAGGCATCCACGGAACTGGACGAGCCGACCAAGAAGCGGATCTCGGAACTGTATGCGCAGGCGTTGGAGTCCCTGAATCGCGCTGCGGATTCGGCCCGACGAGCGGAGGCGTTCAAGCAAGAGGCCGACAACGTCCAGCAGCGTCAGCGCGAGATCCAACAGCGGATCGATGAACTGCGGGGCCAGGCCCCGACCTTGCCGGAGGCGTTGACGCTGCCCGACATGGAGCAGGAACTGGCCCGTGCCGACCGCAACTTGACGGATTTGAAGCAGGCTCAGAGCCAGGCCGAAAACGAACTGGCCACGCGCGCCAACCGCCGCAAGGACGTCCGCGGCTTGCTGTTTTCGGCCCCCCAGCGACTGCAGGAGATCGACGGGCAACTCCAGTCGCCCACGCCGGCGGACGAACCGTCCCTGTTGACGCTGGCTCGCCGCACCGAGTTGGAGGCTCGCCGCCTGGCCATCGAACAAGAAATCCCGGCTTACCAAAACGAATTGGCCAAGTACGATGCCGAGGACGCCCTGGACCTGGTGCGTTTGCAGAGGGACTGGAGGATCCAGGAAGTCGCGTTTGCGGAGCGGCAGTTTCAGCTACTGGACTCACGTGTGAAGCAATTGCGAGCCGCGGCGGCGGGCGAGGCGGTGCGGCAGGCCGAGGAGGAGGCCGTCCGTGCCCAGCCGCTGTTGCGGGACTACGCGGCACGCAATCGCGAGCTGGCCGAAAAGGCCCAGACGCTGACGCAGCAGATCGGGCAAACGGAGCACGCGCTGCGCGACGCCGAGGCGCTGCTGGAAAGCGTGCAACAGGAGTTCCAGCAGGCCAAGGAGCGCGAGCAAAGCGTGGGCTTGACTAAGACGGTCGGCGCACAACTGCGCAAGCAAGAAGCGGCGCTGCCGGACGTCCGCAAATATCGCCAGAACATTCGGACTCGGCAACAGACCATCGAGGACGTGCGCTACGAGCTGTTCGAGTTGGAGGAAGAGCGCAACGCGCTGGCCCAGCCGGAACTGATCGTCGGCCGTCTGCTCCGCGAAGCGCCGGCGGGGCTGAGCCCCACGGAACGCCGCGAACTGCAGAACGCAGCCGAGGCCGCCTTGTCGCGGAAACGGACTTACCTGGACGCGGCCATCCGCAACCAGAGCACCTACTTCGACCGGCTGACCGAACTGGACACCATCGAGCTGCAGCTGGTCAATCGCACCGAGAAGTTCATCGACTACATCCGGGAGCGCGTGTTATGGATCCGCACCAGCAAGCCGCTGACGGCGGAAATGTCGATCAGCGGCAGCGACCTGTGGCTGGTCAACCCCGGACAATGGCTCACCTTGGGCCGCCGGATCAGCAGCGACATTTGGGAGAACCCCAATTGGTTCGTGGTGGCCGTGCTGGCGTTTTCGGGGCTGTTCGCCGTGCGGCGCCGTCTGCGGTGGCGAGTGCGAGAGATCGGCGAGTCGGCCGAACGCCGCAACTGTACCCAATTCCGTCTGACGCTGCGCGCGGCGGCGATCACGCTGCTGATCAGTCTCCTGTGGCCGGCCTTGACCTGGTACCTGGCTTGGCGCTTGACGCCGGGGACGACCGGCGCCGACTTCGTCAACGCCGTAGCCACCGGATTGTGGGTGCTGGCCGGCGCGTTCTTTCCGGTCGAGTTGCTGCGGCAAGTCTGCCGGCCGCACGGTTTGGCCGTCTCGCACTTCGACTGGCCTTCGTCGACCGTCGAACTCCTGCGGGCCAACTTGCTGCGGCTGATGCTGGTGGGCATGCCGTTGGTGTTTCTCACCACGGTGCTGCACGCCAGCGATCCCGAGCGCGGGTACGACGCGGTGGAGCGGATCTGTTTTATTCTGGTGTGCGGCGTGGTGTCGCGGTTCCTGGCCCGCGTCCTGCACCCGGACAGCGGGGTCTTGCACGAGTACGTCGCTTTCCACGCCGGCGGCTGGATCGACCGCCTGAAGTACGTCTGGTACTGGCTGGGAGTGGCGTCGCCGCTGGCGCTGGCCGCGGCGGCCTTTTTCGGTTACTACTACACGGCGCGGGAGTTGGGCCTGAGATTGCTGTACACGATTCTGCTGATCGCCCTGCTGGTGGTGATCCGCGCGTTCCTGTTGCGGTGGCTGCTGGTACACCGGCGGCACTTGAGCATCCGGCAAGCGCGCGAGCGGCGCGCGGCGGCCCTGGCCGCCGCCGGCCCGCCGAGCAGCGAAGGGGCGGCCCTGTCCCGGCCGGTCATTCCCGTCGAGGAGACGATCGACCTGGCCCACCTCAGCAGCCAGACGCAGCGGATGGTGACGGCGTTGGTCGTCGTCGCCGCGCTGGCGGGCACGTGGGGCATCTGGCACAACGTCGTGCCCGCCCTGAACATCCTGGACCGCTGGCGGCTGTGGACCACGGTCGTGCCGATGACGGAAACCACGACGAACGCCGCGGGCGAGACAGAGATCACCACGCACGACATCGTCCGGCAGGTCACCGTGGTGGATCTGCTGGCCGTCTCGGTGATCGGCTTCATCACCATCGTCGCCTTTCGCAATCTGCCCGGCCTGCTGGAGATCACCGTCCTGCAGCGGCTGCCGCTGGAAGCCTCGGTGCGCTACGCCGTCACCACGCTGTCCAGCTACACCATCATCCTGGCCGGCGTCATCCTGGGCGCCGGCACGCTGGGCCTGCGCTGGAACCAGATTCAATGGCTGGCCACCGCCCTGACCTTCGGATTGGCGTTCGGGTTGCAGGAGATCTTCGCCAACTTCGTCGCCGGACTGATTATCCTCTTCGAGCGGCCGGTGCGCGTGGGCGATATCGTGACCGTGGACGACGTGACCGGCGTCGTCTCGCGGGTCCGCATTCGAGCCACGACGATCACCAACTGGGACCGCAAGGAATTCGTCGTCCCCAACAAGGAATTCATCACCGGCAAGGTCCTCAACGCGACGTTGTCGGACCAGGTGAATCGCATCGTGATCAATGTGGGCGTGGCCTACGGCTCGGATACGGAACAAGCCCGAAACCTGCTGCTGAGGATCGCCCAGGGGCATCCGTTGTTGATGAAAGATCCGGCGCCCCTGGCGACCTTCGAGGGTTTTGGCGACAGCGCGTTGAATCTCGTCCTGCGGGCGTACATGCCCACGTTCGAGAACCGGCTGAACGTGATCCACGAGCTGCACACGGCCATCCACCAGGAATTCAAGGCCGCGGGCCTGGAGATTCCCTTCCCGCAGCACGATCTGCACGTGCGGTCGATCGCCCCTCAGTGCAAACTCGAGTTCACGCAGCCCGCAGGAAATGGCGTGCCAGAGTAGCAGGCACGCTCCGGAACGCGGGTATCTTGACATGCTGAACCGGACAGGCTATTTCTACCGCCAGCAATGAAGCAGGCCGGCTGCCTGGAACAATTCGAGCAACAAGGGTGAAACCATGCAACGTGGGATTTCCGCGCTGACATGCCTGGCCGCGACCGTCGTCTGCTGTGCCTCGGCACAGGCGGCCCAGCGGCGGCCCAATATCCTGTTCATCTACGCCGACGATCACTCGCCGAAAACCGTCAGCTGCTACGAACGCGCCTACCCCATGGCCCGCACGCCGAACATCGACGCATTGGCCGCTGCGGGCGTGCGATTTCAAGGCGCCTATCTGGGATCGTGGTGCATGCCGTCGCGCGCATCGCTGCTGACCGGGATCACCCGACGCTGTTCGAGCACACCGGCCAGGACTACGGCTCCGATGTGACGAAGGCCCTGTCCGGCGGCAAGGACGCAGTCCATTCCGGCGTCCCGTATTACGTCGCAGTGCGGCATCGCCAGTACAAGTACGTGCGTTATCTTGGGGCGGACGAGCCCGAAGAACTGTACGACCTGCAATCCGATCCGGAGGAACTCACCAACCTCGCCGACCGTGCCGCGCAGCGCGAGGTGCGCGAGCGGCTGCACCGGCTGCTGCTGGAAGAACTCCGCCGCTGCGACGCCGATTTCGTCAGCCGGGCCGAATGACCCGCAGCAGCCTCGCCCGCGACGAGAGACTGAAGGGCGAGGGAACGTTGGGGAAAGGAATCAACAATCATCTTATTCCGATGCCAAGTTGGGCTTCGACTTGGTATGATAGTCTCTGTTAACCTGTACCTTGGCCATGAATCGTCCCGGTCAGGAGAAATCCAAATGAAACGATGCACGGGTTGGTTCGCCTGTCTGTGTTTGATCTTTGCCGCGGGCCTTTCGCAGGCGTGGGCCCAGGACTCCGAGCCGCGACTGGTGGCCGATGAATTTCAGGAGCATCTGGCCAAGATCTTGGTCCAGGCTCCGCGGCCGGCCGAAGCCCTCGATTTCGCGCCCCAGCAGGCCCGGTTTGTGCGCGTGGCCATTCACGAAACCAGCGGCAACTCGCAGCCGTGCATCGACGAATTGGAGATCTACGGCCCCGAAGGGAAGGACAACCTGGCCCTGGCCGAGCGCGGCGCCGCGGCCAGCGCATCGTCGCTGCTTCCCGGCTACGCCATTCACCAGATCAAGCATTTGAACGACGGCCTGTACGGAAACGACCACAGCTGGATCGCGGGGACCAGCGGCGAGGGCTGGGCACAAATCGAGTTTCCCCGGCCCGCCACCGTGGCTCGCGTCGTGATCACTCGCGACCGCGACGGCAAGTACCGCGACCGCATCCCGGAGGTGTTCGAGGTGCTCGTCTCGCAGGACGGGCAGCAGTGGCAATCGGTCGCCAAGCGAGAGCGGACGGGGCCCAACCGGGTCCGCCGTCTGCCGTATTTTCAGGCCGACCGGTTGCCGGAAAAGACTTGGGACGGGTTCCTGCAGTACGCTTTTCTGCGCGAGCGGGCGACGTGGAGCAACATCCCGGCCGACGATCACCTGTCGCCGCTGCTGGTCGAGCGGCCGGCCGTGCCCGGCGGCGCGCCGTATTGGGGCCGCATCGCGCGCCTGGCGCCGCTGGAACGCGTGCTGGTGCTGTACGAGGAAATGATCGAGCGATTGGAGCGGCAGGGGCTGGACGTTTCCGCCGAACGCGTCCAGGCAGCCGACTTGCGGCGCCGGGCCGCCGACGAGCCGGAGTCCCAAACGCTGTACCTGGCGGCGCGGCTGGCCAAACGGCAGCTTTTCTTCCGCGATCCCGCCTTGACGCCGATCGAGCGGATCCTGTTCGGCAAGCGGCATCCGTTCCTGGAATCGCACAACTACAGCGAGCACTTGGACGGGATCCTCGAACCGGGCGGCGGCGTGTACGTGCTGCACATCCCGCGCGATGAACAAGGCCGCTTCCGGCCCGACCTGGCCCGCATCCAGCAGCTGTTCGACGGCAGTGAGGGCATTGTGCGCGAGCCGGTGGCCGACTATGACGCCCGGACCATTTTCTTCGCCTATCGGCCCGACCAGCCGGAAGTCGAGGGCTGGGCCTCGTACTGGCACATGTACCGCATGGAAGCCGACGGTTCCGGCCTGCAGAAACTGACCGATGGGCCGTTTCACGATTTCGACGCGGTGTGTCTGCCCGACGGGGGCGTGGCCTTCCACACCACGCGGTGCGCGGTGCGCTTTCTGTGCTGGCGGCCCCAAGCCTATGTCCTGTATCGCATGCAGGCCGACGGCTCGGACATGCGGCGTCTGTCCCATGCCAACCTGAGCGAGTGGAAGCCGTCCGTGATGCAGAGCGGGCGCATCCTGTGGACCCGCTCGGAGTACCTGGACAAAGGCGCCGACTTTGGCCACACGCTCTGGTCCATCCGCCCCGACGGCACGCATCCGGAGTTGGTCTTCGGCAACAACACGCCCAACTGCTACAGCCAGGCGCACGAGGTGCCCGGCACGCAGGAGCTGGTCTGTACCCTGATGTCGCACGGCGACCACAAGGGCCCGATCGCGCTGATCGACCGGACCAAGGGGCCGTTCGACACGGCGGCGATCACCAACATCACGCCCGATACGCGGCCGCAGTACCAGATGAGCCGGTCGCACAGCGATACGTTCCGCGATCCGTACCCCCTCTCGTGCGACCATTTCCTGGTGACCCACAATCCCGACAATCAACACAATTGGGGACTGTACGTCATCGACCGCTACGGCAACCGGGAACTGCTGTACGTGGACCCGGAGATCAGCAGCAAGCATCCCACGCCGCTGCGTCCGCGTCCGCGCCCGCCCGTGTTGACGAGCACGCTCGATGACACGCTGGCGGAGCAGGGGCTGGGCCAGTTCACGGTGCAGGACGTGTACGAGGGCCTGGGCGCGACCATCGCTCGCGGCCGGGCCAAGTACCTGCGGGTTGCCGAAGAGTTGCCTGCGAAGTTGGAATCGCTGCCGGACGGTCAGTGCCGCGCGGACCATCCGCCGTTCACCGACTTCTACGCTACGCCCATTCACCTGGTGCGCGGCCCGACGCCCAGTTTTCGGACGCGGACGCCGAACGCGCCGTTTGACTTTTTGCGGACCAATCACGACTGGCCGAAACTGGTGACGGAGATCGAGCCGGGACTGTACCAGGTCCGGGAATCGGGGGGCTGGCCCAGCTACGTGGCCAAGGCATCGCTGGGCACGGTTCCGATTGCCGAGGACGGCTCGGCGAATTTCCTGGCCCCGGCGGGCAAGGTGTTGTACTTCCAGTTGCTCGATGCCGAGTACAACGAGCTGCAGCGGATGCGGAGCGTGATTCAGTTGCAGCCCGGCGAGCGGCGGAGCTGCATCGGCTGCCACGACAGCCGGCATTCGTCGCCGCCGCCGAACCTGGCCTCGGCCCTGGTGCAGCCGCCGCGGCACCTGGAGCCCCCGCCGTGGGGCACCGAGGCGTTCGATTACCAGCACGTGGTCCAGCCGGTGCTGGACGCCCGTTGCGTGCGCTGCCACGACGGCCGGGAAGCGGGACGGTCCGACCTGCGCGGCACGCTCGACGCAGGCCGCGTGCCGGCCTCGTACCGCACGCTGATCGAGGGCGGATGGGTTCACTATTTCGACTTCACCTACGGCATGCGGCACTTCAAGGCCGAGCCGCTTTCGTTCGGCACCTTGCGAAGCCGCCTCTGGGAGGTGCTGGCCGACAAGAACCACGAAGAAGTCAAACTCGACGAGACCGGCCTGCGGGCGATCAAGGCCGAGGGCGGGATCGCCCTCGTGCAGGAGCGCAGT